>SLJW01000078.1 GCA_007134865.1 Paracoccaceae bacterium
CAATATACCGCATGCACAATCGCGGGTATCGCGCGCAACGAAAGGTGAGGTTTCGGAAGCGGCAGACGCGGTGGGCCCTGAAGTCCAGTGCGGCGCGCGTTTGCTGTTCTCGGGTCCGGTTGCGTGCGGGCCGGCACCGACCTGCACCTGCTTTCGAAAGCGCAAAGCTTGCGCTTTGCGCGGCACTGGGGTCATCTGTGGTTCACAGTTGCACAGGCGCGCGGAATGTATACGCCCTTGTCGGGATCGCAGGATCGCTGGTTCCAGTTCCGCATGGACTGGAAGCGCCGCCGCCTGCGCGCCCGAGCCATCCTCAAGGGGCGCGAACTGACCTGCCTGCGCAAGGGCGGCTGGGCGCGCGATTCAGTGCTGCTGTTCTGCACGATCCGCAACGAGGCCGAACGGCTGGAGTGGTTCCTGCACCATTACCGCGCGCTGGGCGTGGAGCATTTCATCTTCATCGACAATGCCAGCGATGACGGCACGCGCGAGACACTGCTCGCGCAGCCCGATGCCACGGTCTATGCGACCGAGGCCAGCTACAAGGCGTCGCGCTTCGGCATGGACTGGATCAACTGGCTGATGCTGCGCCACGCCAATGGGCATTGGTGCGTGGTCGCCGATGCCGATGAGCTGCTGATCTACCCGCATTGGCAAACCCGCCCGCTGCGCGCGCTGACCCAATGGCTCGAGGCGAGGGGCCAGCCCGTGCTGCCCGCGATGATGCTCGAGCTTTACCCCAAGGGCCCGCTCGATCAGGCGGAATATGCGCCCGGCAGTGACCCGACAGCCTGCCTCAACTGGTTCGATGCCGGGAATTACACGATCGCCCACAGGCCACTGCTGGATTGTCTGCTGATCCAGGGCGGCCCGCGCGCGCGCTGTTTCTTTGCCGACACCCCGCACCGCGCGCCGACCCTGACCAAACTGCCCCTGATCCGCTGGAGCTGGCACAATGCCTGGGTGAATGCGACCCATTCGATCCTGCCGCGCAAGCTCAACCGAGTGTTCGATGCGGAGCAGGGCGAGGGGCTCGCAGGCGCGCTGCTGCACACCAAATTCCTGCCTACGGTGGTCGAGAAATCGCGCATCGAGAAGGCCCGGGGCGAGCATTTCGGCAATGCGCCCGTGTTCGACAGTTATTACGATGCTGTCGCGCAAGCGCCCGATTTATGGTGCCCGACCTCGCAGCGCTATTGTGGCTGGGAACAGCTTGAAGAGCTTGGCCTGATCTCGCGCGGGGGATGGGCGTGAATTTGCGCTGGTTTACGCAACAATAACCCTTTCGCGGAAAGATTGTTGCAATCCTGCGCAAGTCTGGGCAAAGCTGAGCCCAAGGGCGCGCTGGCACCGGCGGGCCGAAAAACAAGATGAGGCAAGGCGGTTGGCCATGGCAGAGGGTGCCAACCCCTGAACGGCGGGCAGTTTATGAGTGTGCTCAGACAGCTCAGATTGCGCAGCGAGCGTCACAGAAAGCTATTGCGCAAACTGCGCAAGAGCCTGTCGCTGCGTGCCCGCGTCAACCGCACCGACCGCATCCGCCCGCGCGACATCCTCGCCTGTGTCACCCTGCGCAACGAGGCACCGCGATTGCCCTATTTCTTCGACTATTATCGCGCGCGGGGGGTGCAGCATTTCCTTGTCGTCGATAATGGCTCGGAGGATGGCTCGGCCGAGTTGCTGGAGAAAGAGCGCGATGTCTCACTCTGGGTGACGCAGGCAAGCTACAAGGCGGCTGGTTTCGGGATCGACTGGCAGAACCATCTCTTGTGGCGCTATGGCGCCGGGCATTGGGTGCTGACCGTCGATGTCGATGAGTTCCTTGTCTATCCGTTCTGCGACTCGCGCCCGCTGCATGCGCTGACCGACTGGCTGGAAAGCCAGGGGCGGCGGTCGTTTTCGGCGATGCTGCTCGACATGTATCCAAAAGGGCCGATCAGCGCGCAGCCCTACCGGCCCGGGCAGAATCCGTTCGAGATTGCGCGCTGGTTCGATGCCGGCAATTACGTCATCCAACGCAACCCGCTGTATCACAATCTCTGGATCCAGGGCGGCGTGCGCCAGCGCGCCATCATGCCCGAGACACCGGGCGCGGCGCCCGCGCTCAACAAGATCCCGCTGGTGCACTGGTCGCGGAAATATGTCTACAAGAGCTCGACCCACATGCTGTTGCCGCGCGGGTTGAACAAGGTCTATGACGAGAGCGGGGGAGAACTGGCCTCGGGGGTGCTGCTGCATGCGAAATTCCTCGACATGATCGTGGACAAGGCCGAGGAGGAGATTCTGCGCGGCGAGCATTATGCTGGCTCGCGCGAATACCGCGCTTATCGCGACACGCTCGCGCGCGGGCAGGATCTGTGGTGCGACTGGTCGTCCGAATACATCAACTGGCGCCAACTCGAGATTCTGGGCCTGATGTCGAAGGGGGACTGGGCATGACGGTCTCGGCACCGCTCGGCATCATCATGCTTTGTCACACGGCTCTGCCGCGTGTGGCGCAGGTGGCGCGGTCCTGGCTGCGCGCGGGATGCCCGGTGGTGCTGCATGTGGACCGTGCGGTGCCGGAGCGCGAGCTGGAGGGCTTGCGCGCCGACCTGGGCGCGGAGCCACTGCTGCGTTTCGGCCCGCGGCATCGCTGCGAATGGGGCTCGTGGAATATCGTGCGCGCCAGCCAGGACGCGGCCGAGGTGATGCTGCGTGACTTCCCGGATGTTGGCCATGTGCTGCTCTCCTCCGGTTCCTGCCTGCCGCTGCGCCCGGCCGAAGACCTTTTGGCATTCCTGCAAGACCGCCCCGACACGGACTTTATCGAATCCGTCTCGATCAACCATGCCACATGGATCATGGGCGGACTGTCGGAAGAACGCTTCACCCTCTATTTCCCGTTCAGTTGGCGGCGTCAGCGCTGGCTGTTTGACACGGCGGTTGAGGCCCAGCGCAAGCTGGGGATCCGGCGCGAAGTACCGCGCCCGCTTGACCCGCATATGGGCTCGCAATGGTGGTGCCTGACGCGCGCGACATTGCAGGCGATCCTGACCGACCCCAAGCGCCCGCGCTATGAGCGCTATTTCCGCCGCAACTGGATCCCCGACGAATCCTATTTCCAGACGCTGGTGCGGTTGCATGGTCGCACGGTCGAGAACCGCTCGCTCACGCTGGTGAAATTCGACCGCAACGGGCGGCCCTATCTGTTCTATGACGACCATCTGCAATTGCTGCGCCGCTCGGATTGTTTTCTCGCGCGCAAGATCTGGCCTGAGGCCGACAAGCTCTATGATTTCTTCCTCTCCGACCCGCCCGCGCGCCTGTCACCCGTCACGCCCGAGCCTGCCAAGATTGACCGCTATTTCGAGTTGGCCGAGAAGCAGCGCTTCGAAGGGCGGGCAGGGCTCTATATGCAGAGCCGTTTTCCGTCATTCGACACAGTGGGCACCGCGCGCACGGCAGGCCCCTATGCGGCCTTTTCGGGTTTCGAGCATCTGTTCGAGAATTTCGAGCATTGGCTGGGGCAGGTGACCGGCACGCGCCCGCATGGCCACCTCTATGCGCCCGACCGCGTGCAGTTTCACGGCGGCGCGCAAGTCTGGCATGGGGCGCTGAGTGCCTCGGGCGCGATCCGCGATTACAACCCCTATATGTTCCTGACCAACCTGCTCTGGGCCACGCGCGGCGAAGTGCAGTGTTTCCTGTTCGGCCCCGAGGACAGGCTGCCCGATGGGCTGGTCGATTTCATGACCCATGACCCGAATGCGCGGATTTCGGTCATCACCGGGGCCTATCTGCTGCCCTATTTCCGGGGGCGCAAGGTCGAGGGTGATCTGCTGCACCATATCGGCGAGATGCAGCGCCGCGAACAGGCCTGGCTCGCCATCCTGCGCTCGCGCTGGGTGCAGGCGCAGGTCGAGATATGCTCTCTGGGCGAGATGCTGGCCGACCCGGAAGCGCGGTTGCGCGCGATCATTGAGGCCATGGGCGGGTCGGTGATGCTCGGCGCCCATGGCCTGCCTGCGCTGCGCCCGATGGACGGGTTCGAGCAATATCTCGCGCAATTGCGCGACAAGGGGCTGCCCCCGGCGATCCTGAAGGAATTCCAATGTTGACGCATCTTGTCGAGGGGACCTGAATGGCGCAGTTCGATTATTTCGTGATCCTCGCCGAGATGCGCACCGGCTCGAACCTGCTCGAGGCCTATCTGAACGAGGCCGAGGGATTGCGCTGCGAGGGCGAGGCGTTCAACACCGCCTTTGTCGCCTATCCCAAGGTCGATGCGCTCTACGGCTTTGACCGCGCTGCGCGCGATGCCGATCCGCTTGCGTTATTGGGAGCGTTTCGCAAGCAGGACGGATTGGCAGGGTTTCGGTATTTCCACGACCATGACCCGCGTGTCTTCGAGTCTTTCATGCACGATCCGCGCTGCGCCAAGATCATCCTGACCCGCAACCCGATCGAATCCTATGTCTCGCTGAAAATCGCGCGTGAGACCAACCAGTGGCGGCTGGGCGATGTGAAGAACAAGCGCGCGGCGAAAGTGGTGTTCGATCCGGTGGAATTCGCCGCGCATGTGAGCGAGTTGCAGGGCTTTCAGACCCGCGTGCAGAGCTTGTTGCAGACGACAGGGCAGACGGCGTTCTATATCGGTTATGAGGATATCAAGGAGCTTGATGTCATCAACGGGCTGTTGCGCTGGCTGGGGGTAGGGGCGCAGATCGAGCGCGCGCCGCGCAAGCTCAAGCGCCAGAACCCCGAGCCGCTGGAGGAGAAACTCGTCAACCCCGAGGCATTGGCCGAGGGGGTCGCGCGGCTCGACCGTTTCAATCTGGCGCGCACACCCAATTTCGAACCCCGCCCGCCACCCCCGCTTTGGGGGCTGCGCGCCTGTCCGGTCTTGCCGCTGGTCTATGCACCCATTCCCGGCGGCTATGAGCGCGCGATCTTTGGCTGGATGGCCAAGGCCGATGGGGTGGGCATGCGCGCGCTCCTGTCCGATTTCACGCCCGAAAGCTGGCGCAATTGGCAGCGGGCCCATCCCAAGCGGCTGTTATTTACCGTGCTGCGCCATCCGCTGGCGCGCGCGCATCAGGTTTTCATCAATCAGGTCGTGCTCGGCAACCGCACCAATGTGCGCGGCTTTATCGAGCGGGTGCATGGCGTGATGCTGCCCGAGGATGAAGCCGGCGCGCAGGAATGGGGCCATGAGGCGCATCGGCAGGGCTTTGAGGGCTTTCTGCGTTTCGTACAGGCCAATCTGTCAGGCCAGACCGCGCTGCCAGCTCGGCCAATCTGGGCCAGCCAGACCCGGCTGATCGAGGCGATGGTGGCGCAATGCCCACCGCAGCGGATGCTGCGCGAGGCGCGACTGGCCGAGGACCTGCCCGCGCTGGCGGGGGAACTCGGCCATCCGCTGCCGCCTTACGAGCCGCCTGAGCGCAATGCTGTGTTGCGGCTCGAGGATATCTATGTGCCCGAGATCGAGGCTGCCTGCCGTGCGGCCTATGCGATTGACTACGAGACGCTGGGCTTTGAGGATTGGTCGGAAGAGTGAGCCTGGCCTGATGGCTTGGCTGTTTTCAGGGCCAAAAACTGGATCCGGTCAAGGAGTATCGGACGCGTGATGATAGTGACCTGCTGTCGCTATAGGTGGAGCGCGCGCGAAGCGCGCGCCCCCAAAGCTGTCAGCGCTCCTGCGCTCAGGCGGCCTTGCTGCCTTCCGAGGCGCTCAGGATGGCGTAGATCTTGGCCGGATCTTCATTGGCGCGCAGCTTCTCGCAGACGCGCGCGTTGCGCAATGTGCGCGAGATGAAGGCCAGCGCCTTGAGATGGTCCACCCCGGCATCGCGCGGGGCGAAGAGGGCAAAGACCAGATCGACCGGCGCCTTGTCCACCGACCCGTAATCGAGCGGTTTTTCCAGCCGGAAGAAAATGCCCAGCACGGAGTCGATCCCGTCCACGCGGGCGTGGGGCACGGCCACGCCGTGACCCACGCCCGTTGGACCAAGGGTTTCACGTTCCTGCAAGGCCGAAATCGCGGTTTCGATGTCGAGTCCGTAGACAGTCTTGGCAACATCGCCGATGCTCTGGAACAGCCGTTTCTTGCTGGTCGCAGAGGCGATGAACCGGACGGCCTTGGGGTTGAGCAAATTCGTCATCTCCATGGCGGTCGGTCTCCGGTGGCTAGAGAAATGAAAGGCGCTGCCGGGCACGGGGGGCACGGCTGTTCCGGTGAGACAGAGATAGCGTTATTGGGGATCAATCCAGCCGATATTGCCGTCATCGCGCCGATAGACCACATTCAGCCCACCATGGCGCTCATTGCGGAAGACCAGCACCGGAGCATGGGCGAGTTCCATCTGCATCACGGCCTCACCCGCCGAAAGCGAGGGGATGCGCGTCTCCATCTCGGCGATGATCATCGGCTGCAGGTCTGCAGGCTCGTCGGCGGCCTCGTCACTGTCGCCCGCGACGATATAGCTGGACGCTCCGGCAAATTCGACGGGCTGCGCGCGGTCACGGTGATGGTCCTTCAGGCGGCGCTTGTAGCGGCGTAATTGCTTGTCAAGCTTCTCGCGGCAGGATTCAAAAGCAGCATAGATCTCGCCCGCATGCGCCTTGGCCTGCGCGGTCAGCCCGGTCGAAAGGTGCAGCGTTGCCTCGCAGACATGGTTATGCGCATCGCGCGAAAAGATCACCACGGCATCGGTCGGACGCTGCTGATATTTCTCGACCAATTCGCCGAACTCGGCTTTGACATGGGTCTGCAGGGCTTCTCCGATATCGATATGTCTGCCGCTGATCTGATAACGCATGCGCGCGTCTCCTCACTGTGATGGCGGCCCCGGAGGCACCGCCTGCTTCTTTCCCTCGGGCGCACTGGGGTGCTGCGCAGGTGTGCACTCCCACCGGTTCGGGCCGGGCGCTGTTGTTGTCCTTATTTGGCGACAGAACCGGTCCGGATGTCAATGCCCTCTGCATAAGTCGGCGCCCTCAGTCGAGCCGGAACTCGGTGCCGAGATAGACCCGGCGTACTTCGGCATCGGCGACCACTTCGGAGGGTGTGCCCGACTTGAGCACACCGCCGTCATGCAGGATATAGGCACGGTCGACGATGGACAGCGTCTCGCGCACATTATGGTCGGTGATCAGCACGCCCAGCCCGCGGGTCTTGAGGTCGGCCACCAGATGGCGGATTTCACCCACCGCGATCGGGTCCACACCCGCAAAGGGTTCATCCAGCAGCACATAGCGCGGCGAGGCCGCCAGCGCGCGCGCGATTTCGACACGGCGTCGCTCGCCGCCCGAGAGCGCCAGCGCAGGTGCATCGCGCAGATGCGCGACCGAGAACTCCTCGAGCAATTGCTCCAGCCGGTCGCGCCGCCGGTAGCGGTCGGGCTCGGCCACTTCCAGCACCGCCATGATATTCTGCGCCACGCTGAGCCCGCGAAAGATCGACATTTCCTGTGGCAGATAGCCCAGACCCAGCCGCGCGCGCCGGAATAGCGGCAGGCTGGTGGCGTCCTGCCCGTCGATCCGGACAGTCCCGCCCTCGTGCCGGACGATGCCCGCGATGCAGTAGAAACAGGTTGTCTTGCCGCAACCATTGGGGCCAAGCAATGCCACCACTTCGCCCGGTTCCAGCCGCAGCGTGACATCGCGCAGAATGACGCGCTTGCCATAGCGTTTCTGCAGATTGCGGATCTCGAGGGCCGCGCCGCTTTGCGGCGCGGCTTGCCCGGCATTGACGGTGTCTTGGGCGGCGTCGTTCATCCGCTCAGGGGTTGGTCTGGATGATGGTGCGCACATTGCCCTCCATCCGGCCCTGGCCCGTGCGCAAGTTGACGAAGAGTTGGTCCCCAGAGAGCACATTCGGCCCCTGTGTCAGGATCACCGAGCCGCGCATGCTGACTGTGCCCGCTTCGACCTCATAGACAGCATTCGCGGCCTCGGCGGCTTCCTCGGCCGTCACCAGCGTGACCCCGCCAGACGCCTCCAGCCGCTGGATACGATTGTCACCGCGCGCGTCATAGATGATGCGGATCAGCGGCGCGGCGAGGCGCATCTCGCCCTGACCAAGCACGGCATTGCCCGAAAAGACCGTCTCGCCCGTGGTATTGTCCACTTCGAGACTGTCGGCGCGAATCTCGACCGGCTCGCCGCGCACCGAGTCGAGCCCGGAGAAAGAGAGCCCGGTGCCCTGCGCCAGCGCGGCCGATGGCGCCCCTGTTCCGAGCGCCAGCAGGATGCCGAATAATGCCGTGGCTCGCACGCGCAATGCTCCTATTCCTGATCTGGCAGATATATCAGCCTGACATTGCCGCTGAAGGCAAGCAGATATCCGTCCGGATTGGCGGGCGAAGGGACCACCCGGACCGAATCGGCCTCGATCTCGCCCGGTGGCCCGGTTGCCGTGATCCCGCCGCTCCCGGTGACCTCGGTGCGGTCGAGCGCTGCGGTCAGGACTGACATCCGAGCGTGGTAGCCATCCGAGGTCGCTAGCACGACCTCGCCACCCATGGTCATGAGGTTCAGGCTCTGGTCCAACCGCCCGTCGCTGGCGTGAAAGGTGACCTGCCGCGTGGACGGGAATACGAGCGCACCGCTGGGCGCGTCCAGTTCCAACTCCAGCGGATGCTGCGCCTGCAATTCGCTGATCGCGCGCACGGCCTCTGCCTCGATGGTCAGCGCGGCATCGTCATTTGTGACCCCGGCAAAGCGTGCCGCGCCGATGCGCGGCTGGCGGGTCAGCTCGGCGATATCGAGTTCGGCCTGCTGCACCGCTAGATCGGGGTCGATGCTGCGCGAGAACAGAAAAATCGTCGAGAGCAGGACCAGCGCGCCCAGTGGCAGGATCAGGCGCAGCGCGCGGCCCAATGCCGCGCGTGGGCGAGAGGGAAGGGCATCGGCCACTTGCGGCGCCTCAATGCGCGAAGATGTCGGTGTCGGGCCAGCCCATCAGGTCAAGCTCGGCGCGGGTGGGCAGAAAGTCGAAACAGCGCTGGGCGAGATCAGTGCGGCCTTCGCGGGCGAGCATCTCGTCAAGAGCCGCGCGCAGCCTGTGCAGGTGCAGCACATCCGAGGCGGCGTATTCCTGCTGCGCTGTCGTCAGCGTCGCAGCGCCCCAGTCCGAGCTTTGCTGCTGCTTGGAGATATCGACACCAAGGAGCTCGGCCAGCAGATACTTCAGCCCGTGGCGGTCCGTATAGGTGCGCACCAGCTTCGAGGCGATCTTGGTGCAATAGACCGGCGCTGTGGTGACACCATAGCTTGCGCGCAACAGCGCGATGTCGAAGCGGCCGAAATGAAACAGCTTGAGCACCTGCGGGTCAGTCAGCAGCCGCGTCAGGTTGGGCGCGGGTTGCATGTCGCGGGCCACTTGCACCAGATGCGCGTCACCATCCCCGCTCGAGAGTTGCACCACGCAGAGCCGGTCGCGATGCGGGTTGAGCCCCATCGACTCACAATCGATGGCCACGACAGGGCCGAGATCTAGCCCGTCGGGCAGGTCATCGGCGTGAAGGTGCAGGGTCATGGGCAAGCGGCCTTGGCTCAGGAGGAGGATGCGACGGGGCTAGAAGGGTTTGGGCGGAAAATCAAGCGCTTTGGCCCGGGCAGGTTGACGCTTGGTCAGCCTTTCGGGCGGCGGCTCCGTGCTTTGCACGGAGCCGCCGTTGCGGTAGTCTGGTCTGCATGAAGAGGCG
This sequence comes from Paracoccaceae bacterium, assembly GCA_007134865.1. Lineage (GTDB taxonomy): Bacteria > Pseudomonadota > Alphaproteobacteria > Rhodobacterales > Rhodobacteraceae > Roseinatronobacter. The sequence continues at coordinate 9,693 of SLJW01000078.1, forward strand.
CCAATGTTACAGCCCCGCCTGAGATATAGCCCCGCCGAGACGCGGCTGGACACGGTGGTCCATATCACCGGGCTGGGGCTGGCGTTTCTGGCCGTGCCGCTGCTGATCGGGGCCGCGCTGATGCGCAGCCTGGAGAGCGGGTCGGGCAGTTTCGTGCTGGCGGTGCTGGTCTATGGTGTGACCTTCCTTGCCATGATCGGGGCCTCTGCGCTCTACAACACGGGCGTGAAACCGGCGCTGAATTGGCTGTTTCAGCGCCTTGACCATGCTGCGATTTATCTCAAGATCGCGGGCACCTATACGCCTTTCACGCTGATCACGGGGCAGGGGCTGTGGCTGCTGGCAGGGCTCTGGGGTGCAGCGGCGCTGGGGGTAGGGCTCAAGCTCGCCTCGCCCGTGCGCTTCCGCTGGCTGGCGCTCGGGCTCTATCTGGGCATGGGCTGGGCGGGGGTGATGATCCTGCCGGATCTGGCCGGTGTGCTGCCGCTCTCGGTGCTGGTGCTGATGGTCGCGGGCGGGGTGGTCTACACGCTGGGCGTGGTGTTCTATCTCTGGACGCATCTACCCTATCACTATGCCATCTGGCATATCTTCGTGTTGGTCGCGTCATTTCTCTTCTACGCGGCGGTCCTGCTCCTGCTGATCTTCGTCTGAGGGCCAGGCATTGCGCGCCTCCAGCACCTCGCGCAGCAGCGTGGGGCGGTCGGTCATCAGCCCATCGACACCGAGGTCGAGAAGCCGGGTCATCTCGCGCTTGTCGTCGACGGTCCAGACCTGCACCGCCACACTGGCCTCATGCGCCGCGCGGATGAAGCGGCGGGTAATGACCGCGATGCCGTTCCAGGACACAGGCACTTGCACGACACCGAAATCCTCCAGCCCGAAAGGCATCCCCCAGCCGCGTGCCCAGAGCTTTGCCACCTGCACATGCGCAGGCGACCACAACAGCCCCGGCCCAAGGGCCGCACGCGCTTCGCGCGTGCGGCTCGGGTCAAAGGAGCCGATGCAGATCCGCTCGAGCACGCCCAGCCGTTCGATCAGCGCGCAGAGCGGAGTCACGGCCTGCGAGGATTTGGTCTCGATATTGACGAAAAGGCGCGGGAAGCTCGCAAACAGCTCTTCAAGCCGCGGGATCTCGGCGCCGCCTTTCGTGCGGATGTCGCGCAGTTCCGACCAGTCGAGATCGGCGATGCGCCGCGGGTCGCCGCAGATGCGGCTCAGGTCTGGGTCGTGATGGATCACCACCACGCCATCGCGCGTGGCATGCACGTCCAGCTCGACATGGCTGTAGCCGAGGCCTACGGCATGGGCGAAGGCGGGTATGGTGTTTTCCTCGACCTCAAGCGCGCCCCCGCGATGGGCGAAGGCATGGGCGCGGGGTGCGGTCAGGAACGGGTGGTCGCGCAGCTCTCTCATGCGGTGCATCATGCCTGCTTTGCGCGTCTTGTCGAGAGGGCAGGGGCCGGTCGCGAAGCATG
>SLJW01000056.1 GCA_007134865.1 Paracoccaceae bacterium
CCGATAACGCCAGACCTGAGCGCGCCAACCCGGTTCCGGGGCAGCCGCTGGCGCCGAAAGACCGCACCCCGCCCCGCCCGCCGCGCCGTCCGGGGCGTTATTCCCGCGCCCCGGACGTTTGCCGCCCCGTCGCGGTCGCTGGTCCTGCAACAAGATCCGGCGCGTCTTGCGTGGGCGCGAAGGATCGCGCCTGCCGCGCGAAGAGCCTTGCATAGCTGCCCTTTGACGCCATCAGCTCTTCATGCGTGCCATGTTCCAGAACACGCCCTTTTTCAAGAACATAGATCTGGTCCGCCATACGTATCGTCGACAGGCGGTGCGAGACGATGAGCGCGCCGCGCCCCTCCAGCCGGGCGCGGAAATTCTCGAAGAGATCAGCCTCAGCACGCGGATCAACAGCGCTCGTCGGCTCATCCATGATGATGAACTTTGACTGCGGGAAGAAGGCGCGTGACAGGGCCAGACGCTGCCATTGACCAATACTAAGCTCGCACCCGTCATCGAAAAGCCGCGTCAGCGGTGTATGCATCCCCTTCGGCAGGCTCTGAAGGAAATCATACGCACCCCCCAGCATCGCCGCATTAACAATGCGCGGGTCCTCGGGGGATGCAGACACATCGCCGAAGCGGATGTTTTCAGAAGCGGTCTCGGCGTAACGGGCATAGTCCTGGAAGATGACACTGAACAGGCGCCGATAGGCCTCGGGATCAAAGTCGCGAATATCGATCCCGTCAAGCGTTACACGCCCCTCATCCGGATCATAAAGGCGGCAGAGCAGCTTGATGAACGACGTCTTGCCCGACCCGTTCTCACCGACGATTGCCGTCACTTTGCCCGCTGGAAGCGAGAAATCGATCCCTGACAACGCGGCCTCGGCATTTCTGGGGTATTTGAATCCGACTTGATGAAACACGATCCCTTCGCGAACCGGCTCGGGCAGAGCGGCAGGCCGGGCCGGGGCAACGAGGGCAGGTTTGACGGACAGAAAATCGAACAACTGGGTCAGAAAGAGCTGATGGTCATAGAGGCCGGATAATGAGGACACGAATTCTCGCCCGCTGCTCTCGGCACGGCGAAACAGGAGCAGAAACAGGACGAGATCCCCCAGCCCGAGACTGCCGTCGATGACACGCATGACAAGCCACGCCGTTGCGCCGAAAAAAACCAGAGCACCGCCCGCAGCAGCCGCGACCTCTGCCAGATATTTTCGCTTTTCGATGGCAAGCTGTTCGGTCCGGATCTGGCGCCGAAGCTGGCTGTAGCGGTCTTGCAATTCACCACCGAGCCGACCAATGCGCAGCTCCTTGGCGTGATGCTCGGAGGTCAGCAGCCAGTCGAGATACCCGGCGCGGCGCTCCATCTGCGCGCGTCGATGTTTCCAGCGGAACATGATACGCGTGAAACGGAGCCGCACGACAAGCGCGGCGCCCATGCTCAGGAGCAGGAGCGGCACCAACCGCCAATCAAGCGATGCCATCAACGCGAGGATCGCGACAAGAAAAACACTGCTGCGGAAGAATTGCGCCAGGGTCGTGATCACCTGCGCCGGCCGCTGGCTGCCGGCGGCGCGCGCCCGTTGCAACGAGTCGTGATAGCGCGGGCTTTCATAGAAGCCCAGGTCCACAGCAATTGCGCGGGCGTGGATCAAGCGGTCAACGTGATCGGCGACTTCGGCACCTTGACGGTGGCGAATGTATTCTGCAAGCCGCTGCACCCCGACGGTCAGCACCATGGCCGCGCCAATCAGCCCGAGATATCCAAAAACCCAACCAGTTTCGGAAATCGCACCGGCTGTGCCCAGCTGATCGGAAACCTCATCGACCAGCCGTTTGATCAGATACAGGACGGCGATGCCCGAGACGGCCTCCAGCAGGGACAAGCCAGCCACGGCGAGGCTAAGGTTGCGGCTGCTGAAACGCAGCAACTGGAACAGCTTGCGCCAGAGGGCTAGACTGTCGCGAAGTGCGTCGCGCCCGCTCATCGTTGCACCGACCGGCCAATTAGGCGCTGAGCCACTCGGCGCAGCTTCTGAGCAAACGCCCAGGAATACCGAACGGTGCGGGGGCCCTGAATTGACCGAACGTCGTCGAATTTCAGATGAAGGGACGATCGTAAGCGAAGCCAGTGCCTGCGCCATGCCGGCGCATTCCGTTGCCAGTCGAAACCGACAGTGTGCATGCACCGACCCTGTCGCATCTCATGCTCCAAGTCTAGGTCACCGTGCAGACCATCGACACAGGTGCGCAAAAGATCCACACCCGGCGTGATGCGGGTAAACTCATCGGGGTGGCGCGCGCTCGAGGTCAGTTCATGCAGTTCGATTGCCGCGGCAACGGTACTGCCCAGCCGTGTCGATCTCGGTTGAGCTCGAAGCATGCCAAGATCCGTCTCAAGGTGTGTTACTACAGCCGCCAGATCGGCAAGCCAGTTCAGCTTGCTCCAGAGATGGCGCGTATGATGATAGATTAGATAGACTGCATGATCGGACCTGGCTAATACCGGAATTTGCGTCTTATGCAGCTCTACCTGACAACCACGCTTTAGCATGCCACCGCTGTCGAAAAGTGCGGTGCGATGGTCAAGCGCTGCGTGTAACTCAATCGGAAGCCCTTGAGGGGTCAAGATACTCGGGACATCCGTTAGAAACAGGTAATCGCGTATATCAGCCTCGTCATTGAATTTGAGGACCTCGAAGCCCGAAGGTCCTTTTTGGATGACCTCGCATCCCTGCTCCAGCATTCTCTGCATCAAGAAAATGCGCTGCCGCGTGGGCACCAATATGTCGACGTCACGAAAGAAGCGCTGCATAGGATCGGGATAGAACTGCGCCGCAAGC
>SLJW01000240.1 GCA_007134865.1 Paracoccaceae bacterium
GCATGTGTCTGCCAGTAGGCTGCCCCGGCGCGCGTGATGCTCAATGCCCGAGAATCTGGCTCAGGAACAGTTTTGTCCGGTCGGATTTCGGATTCCTGAAGAACTCGGTCGGCTTGTTCTGCTCGACAATCTGGCCCTGATCCATGAAGATCACCCGGTTCGCCACCGCCTGCGCGAAGCCCATCTCATGGGTCACACAGATCATCGTCATCCCTTCCTCAGCCAGCTGGATCATCGTGTCGAGTACCTCCTTGATCATCTCGGGGTCAAGCGCTGAGGTGGGTTCGTCGAACAGCATGATGCGCGGGCGCATGCAGAGCGAACGTGCGATGGCCACGCGCTGCTGCTGCCCGCCGGACAACTGGCCGGGGTATTTCAGCGCCTGTTCCGGGATCTTGACCTTTTCGAGGAAGTGCATGGCGATCTCGTCGGCTTCCTTCTTGGGCGTCTTGCGCACCCAGATCGGGGCCAGCGTGCAGTTTTCAAGGATAGTCAGGTGCGGGAACAGGTTAAAGTGCTGGAACACCATCCCCACTTCCGAGCGCACCTTGTCGATATTCTTCAGATCGCTGGTCAGCTCGGTGCCGTCGACGATGATCTGCCCCGACTGATGCTCTTCCAGCCGGTTGATACAGCGGATCAGCGTCGATTTTCCCGAACCGGACGGGCCGCAAACCACGATGCGCTCGCCCTGATTCACCGTCATGTTGATATCGCGCAGCACATGGAAGCTGCCATACCATTTGTTCATGCCCGTAATCTGGATCGCGACCTCGTCGCTCACCTTCATCTGGCTGGTGTCGATCTCGCGCTCGACAGGGATTTCAACAACAGGTTCGGTCATGGCCCTACCCCCTTGGATTATCTGTGGTCCGTCTTCAGCTTGCGCTCGAGATACATCGAATAGCGCGAAATGCCGAAGCAGAAGATGAAGAACAGAGCCCCGATGAAGATGAAGAGCTCCCAGTAGATCCCCTGCCAGTCAGTCGAGGCGCGGATCGCGTTCGACAGTCCGATCGGGTCCAGCAGGCCGATGAACACCACCAGCGTCGTGTCCTTGAACAACCCGATGAAGGTGTTGACGATACCGGGGATCGAGATTTTCAGCGCCTGCGGCATGATGATCAGCCGCTGTGCCTTCCAGTAGTCGAGACCCAGCGCGTCGGCGGCCTCATACTGCCCCTTGGGCAGCGCCGCGAGCCCGCCCCGGACCACCTCGGCCATGTAGGCAGCGGCGAAGAGCGTCACCATGATGATCACGCGCAGGATCAGGTCAAAGCTGGTGCCCGGTGGCAGGAAGTAGTTGAGCAGCAGCGAGGCCGTGAAGAGCAGCGTGATAAGTGGCACGCCACGGATGAACTCGATGAAGATCACGCATACCGATTTCACGAACACCATGTCCGACTGCCGCCCAAGCGCGAGCAATATGCCCAGCGGCAGCGAGAGCGAAATGCCGGTCACACCGATCACGAGCGAGATCAGGAATCCGCCGAACCGGTCAGAGCGCACGAATTCCAGCCCCAGCGGCAGCACAGAGGACATCGCGCTGTCGAAGGGGCCCGCCAGGAACAGCCACCAGAACACGGGCGCCAGCACAGCGGCAAAAATCGCCGCCAGCCCGTTGACCTTGCGCACCACAAGAAAGGCGACCGCCCCGGCCACAAAGCCCAGCAGCGCCGAGATCGGCAGCCAGATCGAGCCGCCCCAGAGCAGGTGATAGCCGAGGAACGGGTAGATCGCCGAGAAAATCAGCATCTTGCGCGGCAGCCCCGTGAACAGGATCGGAGCCAGCGCCACGAAGAGCAGTACCAGCGCCAGAACCGGGCGCCAATAGAGGTGGCTCGGGTAGAAGCCGAACAGCAACTGGTGCCAGCGGTCATTGATAACCGCAAAACAGGCGCCCTCAGTCCCATCAAGGATACGGCGGCACTCACTGAGCGAGCCCGCATTCCAGACCATATTGACAAGCCATGGCCCGATGGCCGCCAGCGACCACCAGATCACCGCCAGTGAGAGCAGTGTCAGCACGGTGTTGAACCAGCCTGAGAACAGGTTTTCACGCAGCCACTTGATCGCGCCCGCTTCGGTCAGCGGCGGCGCCTGTTCGGGGATCATCGTGTCCCGCACATAGGCGATGGTTTGCGATTCGATATTGCTCATCTTATCGCTCCTTCAGCTTGACGCGGGAGTTATACACATTGAGCACGCCGGAAATGGTCAGGCTGATGGCCAGATATATGAGCATCATCAGCATCATCCCTTCCAACTCGCGACCAGTCTGGTTGATGGTGATGCCCCCGAGCGTCGAGCGCAGGTCCATATAGCCCACGGCAAGCCCCAGCGAGGTATTCTTGGTGATGTTGAGATAATTCGAGATCAGCGGCGGGATGATCACCCGCAGCGCCTGCGGCAGAACCACCAGCCGCATGGTCTTGCCCGGTTGCAGCCCCAGCGCATAGGCGGCCTCGGTTTGGCCCTTGTTGATGGCCAGAATGCCCGCGCGCACGATCTCGGCAATGAACGCCCCAGTATAGATACCAAGCCCCAGCCACATGGCAATCAGCGAGTTTCGCAGATGCGTGCCACCCGCAAAATTGAAGCCGCGCAACTCGGGATACTCGAGATGCGCCCCGAGCAGGACGAAGAACAGGATGATCGGGCCAAAGAGGATGAGGAGCGATTTCCACCAGGTCTTGGGCCGCACGCCGGTCGCGTTCTGCACGCGGGTCGCATGCGCAATCAACTTCTTGTTGGCCCAGATGCCCGCCGCGATGATCACGATCACCAGAAGCCATGAAATAGAGGGCGCGACGGGGCCAATCTGCAGATAGCCCAAATCACGCTCGAAAATGATCGAAGGAATGAACACCCCGCGATTGGTGATCGCGACCGAGTCGTTGAAGATCATGCTCGCGCTGGGCGTGTCGCCCCGGAAAGCCGAAGGTGCAGGCATGGCCTCGGTCATGATCGCGCCGAAGATCAGGATCCACAACAGTGTCGGAATGTTGCGGAAGACTTCCACATAGACCGTCATCAGCCGCCCGACGATCCAGTTGTTCGACAGCCGCAACACGCCCGCGATCACCCCCAGAACCGTGGCCAGAACGCAGGCGAGCACAGCAAGGATCATCGTGTTGAGAAAGCCCACCAGCGCGGCGCGGCCATGGGTCATCTGGCTGTTGTATTCGATGGGCCGCTGGTTGATGTCATAGCCTGCAGGCGCGTTGAGAAAGGCGAAGCTGAAATCGCGGCCCAAGGCACGCAGGTTGTTTACCGTGTTGTCGATCAACCAGGCCGCGCCCAGCATCAGCAGGAACAGGAAGAAAACCTGAATCGTGATGGAACGATACCGCTGATCGTAGAGCAACATACTGAGATGAAAGCTCTTCTTTGGCTCAACCTTGGTGTATCGCTGGTCAGTTGTCGTGGACATTGCATCCCCCTGACACAAGCCCGGCGGCTGCGTCACTCTGATTCGCCTTAGATCTGATCGGAAACGAAAGCAGGACGCGCGCCGGTTGGCGCGCGTCCCAAGGTCAGATCAGCGGAAGGGCATCGCGTATTGCAACCCGCCTTGGGTCCAGAGCGCGTTCAACCCGCGTGCCAGCCCGATCGGGGTCTGGTCGCCGATATTGGCAGCGAAGATCTCGCCATAGTTGCCCGCTGCCGAAATCGCGCGCACGGCCCAGTCAGAGTCGAGCCCCAGCATCGCGCCGAATTCACCTTCGGTGCCAAGCAGGCGGTTGACTTCAGGCATATCGGTGCCTTGCGCCATCTCGGCGACATTGGCCGAGGTGATGCCCAGTTCTTCTGCCGCGATCAGCGCAAAGAGGGTCCAGCGGACGATGCCTTCCCACTGCTTGTCGCCATCACGAACGACCGGGCCGAGCGGCTCTTTCGAGATCACCTCGGGCAGGATCACATGCGCGTCAGGGCTTTCAAAGCTGGCGCGGGTCGCGGCCAGACCAGAAACGTCAGTGGTGTAGACATCGCAGGCACCCGCCAGATACTGCTGCTGGGCTTCGGCGTTGGTCTCGATCGGAACCGGCTCGTATTCCATCCCGTTGGAGCGGAAGAAGTCAGCCAGGTTCAGCTCGGTGGTGGTGCCGGTCTGGATGCAGACTGTTGCGCCATCGAGCTCGGTGGCCGAGCTGACACCCAGGTCACGGTTCACCATAAAGCCCTGACCATCATAGTAATTCACGCCGACGAAGGTCAGGTTCAGGTCGATGTCGCGGGTAAAGGTCCAGGTGGTGTTACGTGCCAGCATGTCCACCTCGCCCGAGGCAAGCGCCGAGAAGCGGGTCTGGCCTGTCGTGGGCACGAAATTGACAGCCATCGCGTCATCGAGCACAGCAGCGGCAACTGCACGGCAGACGGCCACGTCGAAACCTTGCCAGACACCATTGGCATCCGGCGCGGAGAACCCAGCCAGACCCGTGGACACACCACAGTTCAACTCACCGCGATCCTGAATCGACTCGAGCGTTTGCGCTTGTGCCATGCCAGCCACAAGCGCTGTTGCGGCAAAAGCGCCGACGAATACGGATTTCTTCATTTCAACCTCTCTGTTGTCGCCGCCTTGGCGGCGGTCTGCCCCGGAATCTCCCGAGGGTTCATGGCCTGATACCGAGTATATCGGGCACATCGGCAATTTTGTGCCGATTTCCTTTTGTCGGTCAAGGAGGGAAATGGGAAATCGCGGCGAAAATGCCCGTTTATTGTGCCATTCGCTCCTACGCGGGCAGATTGGCAAATCTGGATAGCGGTGTCGGATGGAAGCAGGGTGGTAGGCCCGGAGGGACTCGAACCCCCAACCAAAGCGTTATGAGCGCTCTGCTCTAACCAATTGAGCTACAGGCCCGCCCCGCGCTGGTGCTATGCGCAAAGCGCAAGTCGGTCAAGAGTCCACCGACCTCACACAGCCTAGCGTGGTTCGAATTTGCCGATAGGTTTTCGCAAATAGCTATGCCCATCGGCTTCGGGTTCCGGCAGACGCCCGCCGCGAATATTCACCTGGAGCGCTTCGAGCATCCGCGCGGGCAGTTTCAGCGTTTTGTCACGCATGTCACGGATTGCAACGAATTCGGCCTTACCGATCCCATCCTTGACATGCCGGTTGCTCAGCCGGTGTTCGGCAACCGTCGCCATGTATTGCGGGGCCTCGCCCTCGGCCGGGTAATCATGCCCGATATAGAGCCGGGTCTGCGGTGGCAGATCAAGGATCGCACGGATCGAGTTCCACAAATCATCGGTGCTGCCACCCGGAAAATCGGCGCGGCTCGTGCCAGAAGCGGGCATCATCAGCGTATCGTGGACGAACGCCGCATCACCCGCGACATAGGTGATCGACGCGAGCGTGTGCCCGGGCGAGAACATGACCTTGACCGGGATTGTGCCCACTTGAAAAACCTCGCCCTCTGCGAAGAGACGATCCCACTGCCGACCATCCGTCGGGAAATCCTGCGGTAATTGATACAAGTCTTTCCAGAGCTTTTGTACTCCTGTCACCTTCTCGCCGATCCCGTGCGGCACGCCGAGCTTCTCAGCCAGATATGGACCAGAACTGAAATGATCAGCATGCGGATGGGTGTCGAGCACCCAGGCGATCTTCAGGTCCTCCTGTGCGATATAGTCGAGGATCTCGTCTGCGCTTTCCGTGGTAACTGCGCCCGCTTCAGGGTAATAATTCCAGACCGGGTCGATCACTGCGCCTTCGCGTGTCTCCGGATCGTGGAAGACATATTGCAGGCTGCCGGTGGGGCGATCGAAGAAGGCTCGAACGATGGGTGATGGTAGGGTGTCAGACGACATGATGGAACCTTTCATATAAACAGTTATGAATATGATGTATGAAATGTGCTCCAGAGGTCAAGACCCGTCGACTTGCCCTGTCTGCCATGATCCGCTATCGCGCGGCAGGCGACATATCGCGGCAAGGGGCTGGATGCATGTCAGAGCGCAGAAACGGGTTGAGCTATTCGGACGCGGGGGTCGATATCGACGCGGGCAACGCGCTGGTCGAGGCGATCAAGCCCGCGGCAAAGGCCACTGCGCGGGCAGGCGTCATGTCCGGGCTGGGCGGATTCGGCGCGCTTTTTGACCTGAAGGCGGCGGGCTATAGCGACCCGATCCTTGTGGCCGCCACCGACGGTGTCGGCACCAAGCTGCGCATCGCCATCGACACGGGGCATCTGGACACCATCGGGATCGACCTTGTCGCCATGTGCGTCAATGATCTGGTCTGTCAGGGTGCTGAGCCTCTGTTTTTCCTCGACTATTTCGCGACCGGCAAGCTGGACGTCGCGGCGGCGACGCGCATCATCACCGGCATTGCCGAGGGCTGCCGTGGCGCGGGCTGCGCGTTGATCGGCGGCGAGACGGCCGAGATGCCGGGCATGTATGCCGCCGAGGATTTCGACCTTGCAGGCTTTGCCGTGGGCGCGATGGAGCGCGGCACTGCGCTGCCTGCGGGCGTCGCCGAGGGAGATGTGCTCTTGGGGCTCGCCTCGGACGGGGTGCATTCGAACGGCTATTCACTGGTGCGCAAGATCGTCGAGCAATCAAGTCTCGGCTGGGACGCGCAAGCGCCTTTTGGCTCTGGCACCCTTGGCGCGGCGCTGCTCACCCCGACCCGCCTTTACGTGGCTCCCGTTCTCGCCGCGCTGCGGGCCGGTGGCCTGCATGCTGCGGCGCATATCACCGGCGGCGGGCTGACCGAGAACCTGCCGCGCGTGCTGCCCGAGGGACTCGGGGCCGAGATCGACCTGGACGCATGGAGCCTGCCCCCGGTCTTTGACTGGTTGATGCGCGAAGGCGGCCTCGACGCCCCCGAGATGCTCAAGACCTTCAACTCCGGCATCGGCATGGTGCTGGTCGTCGCGCCCGAGGCTGCTGAAGCGCTGACCGCGCAGCTTGAGCAGGCGGGCGAAACCGTCCATGCTCTGGGCACAGTACGCGCAGGCGCGGGCATCCGTTACTCTGGCACGCTCGCATGAGCCACATGCGCGTCGCGATCCTGATCTCGGGGTCAGGCTCGAACATGGTCGCACTGGCACAATCGATGCAGGGCGAACACCCGGCGCGGCCCTGCCTCGTATTGTCAAACCGGCCCGATGCAGGGGGGCTTGCCAAGGCCGAAGCGATGGGCATTCCGACGGCTGTGGTCGATCATCGCCCCTATGGTCGCGACCGCACGGCTTTCGAGGGCGCCTTGCGCGACGTGATAGACGCAGCGCGCCCCGACCTGATCGCCCTCGCAGGGTTCATGCGTATCCTGACCGCCGAGTTCGTGCGCGCCTATGCGGGTCGCATCCTCAATATCCACCCCTCGCTCTTGCCGAAATATCGCGGCCTCGACACCCATGCCCGCGCCATCGCCGCGGGCGACACCGAGGCAGGCTGCACTGTCCATGAAGTGACGCCCGAGTTGGATGACGGCCCCATCCTCGGGCAGGCGCGCGTCCCGATCCTGCCCGAGGACACGCCCGAGACACTGGCCGCACGCATCCTGCCGATGGAGCACCGCCTCTATCCGCTGGTGCTGCGCCGTGTCGCCGAGGGCGAGCGCGGGCTCATAACCCTGCCCTGAAGGCGCGAATCTCACGCTCGATCCGCGAGAGTTCCGTGCGCGCACGCAGCAGATCAAGACGCAGGAAGGATATCCGGCTGCGATTCGCCGCAATCTCCTGAAGCACGGCAGTATTATCGGCGTCGGGGTCACCGGGGCGCAGCGCGGCATTGCGCCGTTCCAATTCGCTGATTTCCCGCTCGATCTGCCGGATTTCTGCTTCCTGCGCATGGGCAAGCTGGCCCAGCTCATAGCCCCTCAGAAAGCCCGGCTCGCTCTCGGCGGGGCAGACATCACGGTAGCGCGTGTTGCGCCGCCCCTCCTCCAGCCCGGACAACGGCGTGCAATAGCGCAAAAGCCCCGCAGCATAGCCCCGCCGCCACAGATCACGATCCGGCACCACCCCTGCCCGCGCGCAGATCCCGACATGCCGGGCTAAGACCTGATCCGCCACGCGTCCGGCCTGCCCGTCGCGCAGGCCAATGCTCTGCCAGTCGCCTGCAAGGCATTCCTCCTGCGTGATCGGCGCGCAGCCAAAGGTGAGCGTGGCAAGGGATACCATGATGAGCGCCCTCATGCAGTGGCCTCCGCTGGCGGATGGATGGTCCAGACCGTGCTCTGGGTCCGCGCACCATCCTCGGGCGACAGCAGGATCGAGGGGTAATCCGGGTGGCGCGGCGCATCGGGCCAGCACTGGCTTTCCAGCGCGACGCCGAAAAAGGGCCGCTCTCGGTTGCGCGAGGCATCAAAGACCTGCAGCCCCGGCTCGGTCGTCGCCATTTCCAGACGCGGCGCATCGGGCAGGGTCAGCCACGCGACCGACCGCAGCGGCCCGCGCGCCGGGGCGAGGCAGAAACAATGGTCATAGCCCGCACCCTGCCCCAGGGCCTGCCCCTGCCGCAGATCAAGCCGCCCGGCGACCGGCTCGGGTGCCCCCAGCGGGCAAAGGTCCGGCCCCAGCGGTAGCACATGGTCTGCCGCAATGCGCAGCTCATGACCCGCAAGCGACCCTTCGCCGTGCAGGTTCCAGAACGCATGCGGCGCGAGATTGACCAGCGTCGGGCGGTCAGTGCGGCTGACCAGATCGAGCGCCAGCCGGTTATCCTCCAGCCGGTAGCGCGCCTCGAAGAGGCGCGCCCCCGGAAAGCCGTCTTCACAATGCGCAAGCCGGCACTGCAACGTCACATGCGAAGGCCCCAGATCAGCGATCTGCCACAGCCGCCCATGCAGTCCGCCCGTGCCGCCATGCAGAAGCTGCCGCCCTTCATTGGGCACAAACCGCCAGAGCATCTCGCCGATCATCGCTTCCGCCCCGCTGAGCCGCCCGGCAACGGGGCCGACAATCGGCCCGCAAAAGCGCATGTCGCCGAGATAGGACGCAAGGTCGGGGAAGCCCACGACCAGCGAGGGACCTTCGTTCAGATGACAGCCCTGCAGGATCGCGCCGAGAGTGACCACATGGACCGTCAGGTGTTGGGTCCGAAGGGTGATGCGCTCGACGGACCGCCCATCGGGCATGGTGCCAAAATCCGAGACCTGCGGGCCTGTCATTTGCCCCCCGCCCGCTGCGCCTGCCGCGCGGCATAAAGCGCGACGGCGGCGGCATTCGATACATTGAGCGAGCCGAACCCGCCCGCTGCCGGGATGCGCGCGATCAGGTCACAGGTCTCGCGCGTCTTGTCACGCAGGCCCGGCCCTTCGGCCCCAAGCACCAGCCCCACTGGCCCCGGCGGCACCGAGGCCAGCACCTGATCCAGATCCTGCTCGGCCTCGCCATCAAGCCCGATCAGCAGATAGCCCAGCGTTTTCAGCAGCTCCATTTCTTCGGCGAGATTGCGCACGCGCAGATAGGGCTGCCGCTCCAGCGCGCCACTTGCCGTCTTGGCCAGCGCGCCGGTCTCGGGCGCGGCATGGCGCTGGGTCGCGATGACGGCCTGTGCACCGAACACCTCGGCCGAGCGCAGGATCGCGCCCACATTCTGCGGATCGCTCACCCGGTCGAGCAGCACCACCAGCCCGGAACCGTCCGCAGGGGCACATCGCTCGCGCGTCTCGCCCCAATCGAGCGGCCGCACTTCCAGCGCGGCGCCCTGATGTACCGAAGACGGGTCGAGCGGCACGTCGAATTTGCGCGGATCGGCGATCTCGGGCGCAAGCCCGGATGCGGCGATCGCCTCGGCCAGCTTGTCGGCCGCATTGCGCGTGACCACAAGACGGTGCTTGTCGCGGGCCGGGTTCATCAGCGCGTCATGCACAGCATGCAGCCCGAAAAGCCACAAGGTCTCGGACCGCTCGGCCTTGCGCGCTTTCTCCTTGTCGATCACCCAGGCGGGTTTCTTCATCTGTCGGCCCCTCGCTGCACCGAGTCCAGCATGCGCATCGCCTAGCGGGGTGCAAGAGCGAAAACTGGAGTGCATCGCACAGTCTGGACTGGATTATTCGGGGGCGCGCGGCTACGCCGCGCGATAATCGCGCAGCCACCCGTTTCCGGCCTTGACGGTTTCGGATCGCTTGGGTATTCGGGCCGCCAGAGGGCGACGAGCTGCAAGGTGCGGCAGCGGACTGTAACTCCGCCGGGGAGACCCATGCCTGGTTCGATTCCAGGGTCGCCCACCATTTTCCATTTGAACTCATTGGCTTTATGAAAGCATTAAAGCGTGCCTTTGGATTGCCTAAGGCAACCGATTGGGCCATCCTCAATCCTGCCATGCTGGAAATACTGACGCTTTGGTGAACCGTTTGGATTTCGGGCGCTTAGGTTGGGCGGCATAATGCTGCGACAGGCGGGGTAAATGGAGAACGTGACTTCGGACATTCTTACAGGATTGGGTCTCGCGATAACCTTTGTCGGGGCTTGGATTACTGCCCGCGCCGTCATACTGAAGGAAGCTGATGCGATCCAGATCGGAGTACCACGGTGGGCTAGTTCGTCCGAAGATGAAAACCTGAAATTGCCACTGGTTCAAAACCTGCTTGCTTCTTCCCGTGCAGCGCGGCGGGGCTTGCTGTTCATCGCATGCGGAACTGCATTACAAATTGTGCCGATTGCATATCGCCTTATATCGTTAGTGCTTGTGTAGCTGACCTGCTCTTTAATACGCGGCAGGCCGTTGCCACTGCACCTATGGAACCGGTAATACGCGGCAGGCCGTTGCCACTGCACCTATGGAACCGGTCAGGTTCTGACAAAGGACGCAAGAGTCGCTTACAGGCAATCTGGTTCGCTTTCATACCGTCGGTATCCGCGAAGCAGACCTAACCGTCCCTCGCAGGGCAAGCTCCATTTCTTACCTGCCGACACAAATTGCACTACCCGAATTGTGCAAAATCGCCGATGCGCATTCAGGCACACGGGCTCTTCGAGTTTGTGGGCCCCGCACCCTACCTCCGTTCCCCTTGGCTAATTAACTCTACGCCCTTCCCTCAGTAAATATACCGGATCTGTTCGCTCCAGAAATGCTCGACCCGTTTGAGCGCGCGCGCCACCATGTCGAGGGTCGCGAATTCGATCACGCCCTGCTGTTGCATGATCTCGGCATGGCGCTGGAACAACTCGGCTACTCGAGCGCGCACCTCATGCCCCTCTGGTGTCAGCCGCACGCGGACCGAGCGGCGGTCCATCGCGCAGCGCTTGTGATGCATATAGCCAAGCTCGACCAGTTTCTTGAGATTGTAGGAGACGTTCGAGCCCTGATAATAGCCGCGGGTCTTCAACTCGCCTGCCGTCACCTCGTTATCGCCGATATTGAACAATAACAGCGCCTGCACCGGGTTGATATCAGCCGCGCCCAGACGCTCGAACTCATCCTTGATCACGTCCAGCATCAACCGGTGCAATCGCTCCAGCAACGCGAGATTGTCCAGATAGCGGGTCAGAAACTCGCCACGCAGCGAGCCGCCCCAATCCTGCTCGATGCTCACAACATGTCCCCTCGCAGCCAGAATTCCGGTCACGATGACAGCGAGAGGCAAAAATTCGGTTAATCCGCGCGAGCGACTCCGGCGGAAGTTGCGATCTTGGACAAAAGCGGCGCCAGATGGGTCGGCGCAGGCTGCGCGCCGGTCACCCAGAGATAGAGATCCTGATCGTTTTCTTCGAGCAGGCGTTCATAGTCCGCGAGATGGTCCGCGCTGAACTCCGCCAACGCCCTGTCGGCGAAGGGGCCAAGGATCAGATCCATCTCCTTCATCCCGCGCCGCCAGGAGCGCATGCGGAGTTTCTTCAACCGCGCCTCGTGGGCCTCAACGCTCATCACATCGACTCGCGCAGGATGGTACGCAACCTCTTTTCGGCGCGCCCCATGCGAGCGGTAAGCTGCGTCATCTGGGTGCGCATCTCCTTGAGATCGGCCAGAACGGCCTTGGCATCGGCGGCGATCTCCTCGGCGCTGGCAGGCTCTTGCACACCTTCGCCCTCGCCGGTCAGGAGCCAGCGGATCGAGACATTGGTCAACCCCGCCACCATCTGCAACTTGTTCGCGCGCGGCTCTGAGGTGTCATTCTCCCAGCCCTGAACGGTCTTGAGCCGCACACCGAGCCTGCGGGCCAACTGGGCCTGGGTCAGATTCTGCGCCTCGCGCGCGGCTGTCAGCCGATCGCCGAATGTCGCATGATCCCCGGAATACCAATCGGTGCTGTCATCTGTCTCTGTCATCTCTCCCCCTGTCAGACATGCCCCCCTTGGACATGATTATGCTTGAACGGGTATGGGGGGCACCATAAGAACAACGCGCCCAACTCGCAAACAGCTTTCCAAACGGAGTATCCGCCATGGCCTTCCTCTCCGACACGCTCGCCCGCGTCAAACCTTCACCCACCATCGCGGTCACGACCAAGGCTGCCGAGTTGAAAGCCGAGGGCCGTGACGTGATCGGGCTGGGCGCCGGTGAGCCTGACTTTGACACGCCTCAGAATATCAAGGACGCGGCAAAAACGGCAATCGATGCCGGGAAAACGAAATACACTCCGGTCGATGGTATCCCCGATCTGAAAAAGGCGATCTGCGCCAAGTTCAAGCGTGACAACGGGCTGGACTATACACCTGCGCAGGTGACTGTTGGCACCGGCGGCAAGCAGGTTCTCTATAACGCCCTGATGGCCACACTGAACCCCGGCGACGAGGTGGTGATCCCGGCACCCTATTGGGTCAGCTACCCCGATATGGTGCTGCTCGCGGGCGGTGAGCCGGTGATTGCCGAGGCCACGGCAGAGACGGCCTACAAGTTGACGCCCGAGGCGCTGGAAGCCGCGATCACGCCGAAAACCAAATGGCTGATCTTCAACTCGCCCTCCAACCCCACTGGCGCAGGCTACACCTGGGACGAGCTGAAGTCCCTGACCGATGTGCTGATGCGCCACCCGCATGTCTGGGTGATGTCAGACGACATGTATGAGCATCTGGTCTACGATGATTTCAAATTCTGCACGCCCGCACAGGTGGAGCCGGGGCTCTATGAGCGCACGCTGACCGTAAACGGGGTGTCGAAAGCCTATGCGATGACCGGCTGGCGGATCGGTTATGCGGCGGGGCCGGTGGACCTGATCAAGGCGATGGGCAAGATCCAGTCGCAATCGACCTCGAACCCCTGTTCGGTCAGCCAATGGGCCGCGGTCGAGGCGCTGACCGGGCCGCAGGACTATATCGCCGAGAACAACAGGACCTTCCAGCGCCGCCGCGATCTGGTGGTCGAGATGCTGAACGCGGCCGAGGGCGTGGTCTGTCCGGTGCCGGAGGGCGCGTTCTATGTCTATCCGTCGATTGCGGGCTGCATTGGCAAGACCTCTGAGGGCGGCACGCTGATCGAGGATGATGAGGCTTTCGCCACCGCCTTGCTGGAAGAAAAGGGCGTGGCCGTAGTGTTCGGTGCGGCCTTCGGCACATCGCCCTGTTTCCGGGTGAGCTACGCGACCTCGGACGAGGCACTGCGCGAGGCCTGCACGCGAATTCAGGCATTCTGCGCGGGGTTGCGCTGAGCCGCAGCGCTGCATTTGAGTATTTTTGGCAAGAAAATGAAAAGGGCTGCCTTTGGGCGGCCCTTTTTTTGTCGGTCTTCAGTAACCGAGCGCGCAGCCGTCCTTGCGGGGGTCGGAGGCGCCCTCGAAGCATCCTGAGGTGTGAATGCGGATAGCCTGGGCGCCGCCGATGGGGGTCTCGGCGCGCGCGATCCTGTGACCGAGCGCGGCGAGCGCCTGGGCGGTGGCTTCGGGGTAAGGGCGTTCGAGTGTCAGGGTGCCTGCCTCGGCAAAGGCGCGGGGGGCGTCGATTGCGGATTGCAGGTCCATGCCGTAATCGATCAGGTTGCTGACAAGTCGTGCATGGCCCACCGGCTGATAGGCCCCGCCCATGACACCGAAGGGCAGGATCAACCGGCCCTCATGGCGCAGCATGGCCGGGATGATCGTGTGCAGCGGGCGCTTGCCGCCCTTGAGTTCATTGGTGTGGCCCTCGGTCAGCGTGAAGCCCGCGCCGCGATTCTGGAACAGGATGCCGAAGCGGTTCGAGGCGAGCCCCGACCCGAAGCTGTGATAGATCGAATAGATCAGCGAGACCGCCATGCCGTCGCGGTCAGCGACGGTCAGATAGACCGTGTCGCGATGGATCGCCTCGGTCAGGGGTGCGGGGTCGGGCAACACGCGGGCGGGGTCGATCAGGCCAGCGAGGGCTGCCGCAGTCTCGGGGGCGAGCATATGGGCGAGCCGCGTCGTGTGATCGGGGTCGGCGATGAACTGATTGCGCGCGTCATAGGCGAGCTTGGTCGCCTCGGCCTCGAGATGGGCGCGCTGGGGGCCGAGCGGGTCAAGCCCTTCGAGGTCGAAATGCGCGAGGATGTTGAGGAGCAGGCAGGCCGTCGCACCCTGCCCGTTCGGCGCGTGCTCGATCAACTCATAGCCATGATACTCGCTGTGGATCGGCGGGCTGTACTCGGCGCGGGTCTGATCGAGATCGGCATGGCTATGGGTGCCGCCCAGCGCGTTCAGGCTCTCGATCAGGTCCTGTGCGACCTCGCCCTCGTAAAACCCGGCCCGCCCCTCGCGCGCGATGCGGCGCAGCACGTCGGCCTGGGCAGGGGCGCGGAATATCTGGCCAGCGCGGGGGGCCTCGCCTGCCATCAGATAGGTATCACGCGCTGCTCCTTGCAGATGTTCCGCGCGCGCCCAGTCGAAGGCCGTGCGGGGGGCGACGGGAATGCCTTCCTCGGCGTAGCGGATGGCTGGCGCCAGGATCTCGGACAGGTCCTTGCGGCCCCAGTCGGTGTTGAGCCTGCAGAAGGCATCGACCGCGCCGGGGAGCGTGACGGCCTCAACCCCATAGGTCGGGACAGTGCTATGCCCCTGATCGCGCAGCATCGCCGCATCCAGCGCGGCGGGTGCGCGGCCTGAGCCGTTCAGCGCAACGATGCGCTCTTCGCCTGCAGGTTTCAGAAGCACAAAACAGTCCCCGCCGAGCCCGGTCATCTGCGGCTCGCACAGGCCCAGCAGCACGGCGGCACCGATGGCGGCATCAGCAGCATTACCACCTGCCTGAAGCAGGTCAATCGCAGTTTTGGCGGCCAGCGGGTGCGAGGTGGCGCAGATGCCATTGGTGGCGAATACGGCCGAACGGCCGGGTGATTGAAAGTCGCGCATCTTTCTCCCTCATGTCTTTTCGCCGACCCTAAAGACATTCGCTGTCGCGTCCAGCACAGAAAAAAACCCCGCCACAAGGGCGGGGTGAAGTGGGTATCCCGGCGGGTAAATCGGGACACCGGCGGTAAACTCAGGATTTAGTCGTCCATCTCTGCGCGTATTTGCTGCCTAAGCACATCGATGGGGATCAGTTGGCCGTCCCGTCGGAACTGCCAGTAGGTCCACCCGTTGCAGGAGGGCGCGTTCTCCAACGCTGCTCCTACCTGGTGGATCGAGCCGCGATGGTCACCCGTGACGAGTGAACCATCGACGCGCACTTTCGCTGCCTGCCCACGCGGATTGACCAGCACTTCGCCGGGGCGCAGAAGACCGCGCTCGACAAGTTGTCCGAAGGCCACGCGCGGGGCGGCGCGTTTGGAGGTTGTGGTCTGGAGCGCCGCGCCCTCGAGCGGGCGGACCTGACCAAGGCGCTGGGCGGCCACCTTGCGATAGGCCTCCTCACGCTCGATGCCGATATAGCGGCGGCCGAGCAGCTTGGCGACCGCCCCAGTGGTGCCCGTGCCGAAAAACGGGTCGAGCACGACATCGCCGGGATTGGTCGTGCCGATGAGGATGCGATGCAGCAGCGCCTCGGGTTTCTGGGTAGGGTGGGCCTTCTCGCCCGTCTCGTCTTTCAGCCGCTCATGGCCGGAACAGATCGGCAGCACCCAGTCCGAGCGCATCTGGATGCCCTCGTTCAGCTCCTTGAGTGCCTCATAGTTGAAGGTGTATTTCGCGCCCTCGGATTTGGAGGCCCAGATCATGGTCTCATGCGCATTGGTCAACCGCTTGCCGCGGAAATTGGGCATGGGGTTGGACTTGCGCCAGATAACGTCATTGAGAAGCCAGAAACCCTGATCCTGCAGCGCGGAGCCGACACGATAGATGTTGTGATAGGACCCGATGACCCAGATCGCGCCATGGGGTTTCAGTAGCCGCCGCGCGGCGGCCAGCCAGGCGCTGGTGAAGGCGTCATAGGCCTTGAGGCTGTCGAACTGGTCCCAGGCGTCATCGACAGCATCAACACGAGTGTTATCCGGGCGGTGGAGCTCGCCTTTCAGTTGCAGGTTATAGGGAGGATCTGCGAAGATCAGATCGACGCTCGCCTCTGGCAGCGCGCTCATCATCTCGATACAATCGCCATCAAGAATGCTGTCCAGAGGCAGCATATCTGCCCCCCGTGCCGGAATTGTCACTGTCATGCCTGCCTCGATACCGCGGTTTCCGCGTGTTGTTGACAGCAGGATGAGTCAAAGACGATTCTGGGTCAATTATTAAGTGAATCAGAGGGTTGAAAAACTTTCTTCATGTGATTTCACCGCTCAACATATTGCGTATCGGCTTGAAGGAACGTCTATGCTCTGGGGTGAGCCCAAAATCTGCTATGGCATTTTTGTGACATCTGGTCGGATAACCAGCATTGCGTTCCCAACCGTAACCGGGGTAGCGGCGCGCCAGATCAGTCATGATCTTGTCGCGCGTGACCTTGGCGATGATCGAGGCAGCGGCGATGGAAAGCGCTCGGGAGTCGCCCTTGACCAGCGCCTGCGCCTTGCAGGGCAATTCGCGCGGGAGGCGATTGCCGTCGATCAAAAGGTGATCGGGTGGCAGGCGCAGCGCGGCGATGGCGCGTTGCATGGCAAGGAGGCTGGACTGCAGGATGTTGAGGGCGTCAATCTCGGCAGGACTGGCATGACCGATGCCGACATCGGCGCACGCCATGATCTCTTGGAAGGCAGCAACCCGCGCCTGCCTGCTCATGCGTTTGGAATCCTGCAACCCCTTGGGCAGGGCCGCCGGGTCGAGCCAGACCGCAGCGGCGGTAACAGGCCCTGCTAGTGGCCCGCGCCCGACTTCGTCGACGCCGACGACCCGGCGCGCGCCGCTGGCCAGAAGCTGGCGCTCGATGTCGAAATCCGGGCGTGTCGAGAGCATGTCGGCCTGTTGCTGAAAGCGGCAGGCCGGGGCAACCCCCGGCCTGCGCAAATGGGTGTAAGCATGAGGGTCGCGACACGGCTGGAAGGACTCCACCCTATGTCGGCGCCCGCATCAGCAGCGATGGTAGAGTCCAGTGTTGGGGTTCTTGCAATAGCGCGCGATGACCTCATAGGTGGGCTTGGGTTGACCACCCGTAAAGACAATCCCCAGCAACGTCGCGGCGACCGCACCGGCGGCCCATGTGGCGGCATCTGCATTGGCTTTGGTGGGCGCGCCTATTGTCAGCATTGCGGCCAAGGCACAAGCACTCAGTGTTGCGACCCCACGCGAGGCCATACGCGAAACAAATCCAGACATTTCAATCTCCTGTTGGCAGCTTAAAGTGGTGCGAGTGTAGCATAGACAACCCAAAGATCAACTTTTCGTTAGGTTCTGGATTGGAAACAATGCGCGCTGCATCCGCAGAGCGTCGAAGCGGGTCAGAAGACCCGCTTCGAGCGATGTCACCGGCGCTGATAGCCATGCTGGCTGAGGCAATGGCCCCCATACACATGACCGCTGCGGGTGGAGATCAGGCAAGCGGATGGCAAGCGGCGCAGCCCGGCATGATGCAGACAGCCTGCCTGGTAGGCGCGATAGGTCTTGCCATGCGCGCGATACCTCGTGGCGCAATGCTGCGGCAACAAGACCGCGTGGCGCGACCGGTGCGAATGTGTCTTCGGTGCATGGTGGTGCCGGGGCGCTGCATGCTGCTTGTGCGTCTTGGGCGGGTTGGAACGAGACTTGGAGGTGCCCGCCGCGATGATGGCGATCGCCGTCGCGCCAAGGAGGAACTTGACCACCGCATCATCCGATGCGCGGGCGGGCGTGGTGGAGGCAGAGAGCGAGGTGACGGCGAGCGCGGCGGCGGCCAGACAGGTAGTCAGGCGCGCGCGGAGGGTCTGGGAAAGCAAGACCATTGGACAGTCCTTTCGAAGAAACCAGATAGCAGTGCTTCACGCTGCGCGCAGCGCGCCTGTCAGGCAATAACGGGCGGCTGTTATTGGATAACACAGCCCAAGACAGCGGGCGGATATTGAATAGCACCGGGGCCGGTGCCACTGTCATACCATGAAACACTGGCTTCTCATCATGGTCCTCGGGTTTGGGCTGGCGCTTGCGGGGCAAGCCTCGGCGCAATGCTTTGCGGATTACAAGGCCAAGCAGGACAACCCGCTGCGGCTGCAATATGGTATTGTCGAGCTGCCGGATCATGCCTGCGGCTCGCGCGCGGCAGCTTCGGAGTATGTCCGCCAGGTCGTGGCACGGTCCGGCTGGACGCTTTTGCAAATCGAGTCCATCTTTGATGCCAGCGAATTTCAGCGCAGGAGTGCCGATGCCGGGGCCATCCATCGCCGCTAGTGACCTGATCCGGCTGGGCAGCCGGACCGTGGTCTGGGGTATCTCCGCAATCGTGGGGGTGCTGGCGCTGACTGCGGTGCTCTTGTTCCTGAACCTGCCCGATGCGGGCGCCTTCAATGACCGCGTGGAACGGGTCTTTGTCGAAAATGCTGACCTGACCTCGCAGGCCGAGATCAAGCTTCTGGAAATCCTCGCGCAATCTGGCACGGCGTTTTCCGAGACACTGGTGTCCTATCGCATCGTGATCTTCGTTTTGCTGGTCTTTGCTACCGGGCTTCTGGTGACATCGCTGGTGGTGATCGTGCTGCTGGTCACGCTCAACCGGCGCCTCGCGATGGTCGAGAAACAGGGCTTGCAGGTCTCGGCGCTGGTGATCGACCGGGCGACCAATGCGGTGGCAATCAATGATATGGAGTTCAAACTCACGCCCGCCGCTGTCGAGACGCTCGCGGTGCTGGCCGAGGCGCGGATCGATGATGAGGTACTCACCGGCGCGGCGATCGAGGCGGTGATCTCGGGCCGGAGCGCGGCGGATTGCGATGAGGCCGCCGGGGCGACACGGATCAAGCGGCTGCGCGACACGCTGGGCAATCAACTCATCTCGGAAGTGCTGATCAAGAATATTGCGCGGCAAGGCTATATGCTGGCCATCGACAGCAAGGTGATCTCGCTACGCTGAGGCAATGCGCGACCCGGTGAGCCCTTGCGCCTGCCATCAGTGAATGCCAGATAATGCACAGGTGAACAGGGAGAGGCCAAATGCTGGACAAGCGGCAATTCTATATCAATGGCACGTGGTGCGACCCGGTGGCCGGGCAGGACATGGAGGTGATCAACCCCTCGACAGAGGAGCCCTGCGCGATCATCTCGCTGGGCGGCACGTCTGATACCGATATGGCCGTGGCCGCCGCCAAGGCCGCCCTGCCCGACTGGCTCTATTCCGACCCGGCCGAGCGGCTGGCTTTGGCCGAACGCATTCTTGAGGAATACAACGCTCGCGCCGAGGATATGGCGCAGGCGATCAGCCTCGAGATGGGCGCGCCTATCGATCTTGCGCGGAAGTCACAGGTTCCGGCGGGAAGCTGGAATATCAAGAATTCCATTCGGGCCTTTGAACACATCCGCTTTGTCGAGCCCCTGGGCGATCATGCGCCGGAGGATCGGATCATCCGCGAGGGCGTCGGTGTCTGTGCGCTGATCACGCCCTGGAACTGGCCGATGAATCAGGTCACGCTGAAGGTGATCCCGGCGCTGCTCGCCGGCTGCACCATGGTGCTCAAGCCCTCGGAAATCGCCCCCCTGTCATCTGTCATCTGGACCGAGATCATGGATGCGGCGGGCACGCCGAAAGGTGTCTATAACATGGTCAATGGTGATGGGCCGGGGGTCGGCACCAGGCTCTCAGAGCATGTTGATGTGGATATGATCAGCTTCACCGGCTCCACGCGCGCAGGTATCGCGATTTCCAAGAACGCGGCTGATACGCTCAAGCGCGTGCATCTGGAACTCGGCGGCAAGGGTGCGAACCTCATCTTCGCCGATGCCGACGAAAAGGCTGTGAAGCGCGGGGTGATCCACTGTTTCAACAATTCCGGGCAGTCCTGCAATGCGCCGACCCGGATGCTGGTGGAACGCTCGATCTACGATCAGACGGTCGAGCAGGCGCGCGAACTGGCCGAGGCGACAGCTGTCGGCCCGGCCGGCGAGAGCGGGCGGCATATCGGCCCCGTGGTCAGCGCCGCGCAATTCGACAAGATTCAGGACCTGATCCAGAAGGGCATGGACGAGGGCGCGCGGCTGGTGGCCGGTGGTCTCGGCCGCCCCGAGGGCGTCAACCGCGGCTATTTCGTCCGCCCGACCGTCTTTGCCGATGTCAACAATGACATGACCATCGCGCGCGAGGAGATTTTCGGCCCGGTGCTCTCGATCATGCCCTTCGAGTCCGAGGAGGAAGCCGTGCGCATCGCCAATGACACAGTCTATGGTCTGACCAATTACGTCCAGTCGGAGGATGGCGCGCGGCGCAACCGGATGGCGCGGTTGCTGCGCTCGGGCATGGTCGAGATGAATGGCAAATCGCGCGGCGCGGGCTCGCCCTTTGGTGGCATGAAACGCTCTGGCAACGGGCGCGAAGGCGGTGTCTGGGGGATCGAGGATTTCCTCGAGGTCAAGGCCGTGTCCGGCTGGTCGAACGAGGCAGGCTGATGAGCTATTCCTACGACGATCGGAACATCTTCGCGAAAATCCTGCGCGGCGAGATTCCGTGTTCCAAGGTCCATGAGACCGAGCACAGCCTCGCATTCGCCGATATCGCCCCCAAGGCACCGCATCATGTGCTGGTCATCCCGAAAGGTCCTTATGTCTGCTATGACCATTTCGCTGCCGAGGCCACGGATGCAGAGATCGTGGATTACACCCGCGCCATTGGCGCGGTCTGCGCACAGCTTGGCGTCTCGCCGGGCGATGGCGGCAATGGCTATCGGATGATCGCGAATACGGGCAATGACGGCGTGCAGGAAGTGCCGCATCTGCATGTCCATATCCTGGCAGGGCGCAATATCGGACCGATGATCCTGATGCGCCCTTGACGGGTCGCGTGTGCGCCTCTAATCAGGCGCTCACGCTGGCGAGTTGGCGGAGTGGTTACGCAGCGGATTGCAAATCCGTGTACACCGGTTCGATTCCGGTACTCGCCTCCAGCCTGCCTTGGCAGGACCCTATCCCCGCTGGAACAGTTTTCATCGCAGCAGATTTGCAGCGCGACCTTATGCGATCTGTGTTTCAGACCGCCGACAGCATGGTCGGGGGTTTTTCTGCATAAAGCGTCATAAAAGCGTTACATTGCGCTCTTATCCGTTGCAGCAGCTTTACAACTCACCTTTCAAACACCTTGTAAGATACCAGAAACGCAAGGACTAGCCGCCAGATGGCTCAATCCGAGGACCCGGTCATGACGCACGCCCTGCCCCCTCTCCGAGCGCATCCCGTCTGCCCGCGCGTTGCACAAGCGTCTTGCGGGCCAGCGGCGGCGCTTCAGATCCAGAACAGCCAGTACCATAGCATGAAAAAACGTTACGAGCGTTGCTGAGATGGATGGCACTTATATGAGCATTGCGCAAACCACGACGCTGATCGCAGCCCTGCCGCAGCCGGTCCTTATCGTGGATCACGAGGGTTTCGTGCACACTGCGAACCCTGCGGCCCGTGACCTCTTCGGCGCCCGCATCGACGGGGCGCAGATCCGCGCGCACCTACGCCAGCCCGAGGTTGCGGCGATGCTCGAACAGGTGCTGGGGGGCGATGAGGCAGGCAGCGCCTGTTTCGTCATGAGCCATTCCAGTCACGAGACGGTCTGGCGCGTGATCGCGCGCCACGCAGCGCCTGATATGGTGGTTCTGTCGCTGACCGACATCTCGGATATCGAGAGCGCTGAAGCGCAGCGGCGCGATTTTGTCGCCAATGTCAGCCATGAGCTGCGCTCGCCCCTGACCGTGCTTGCAGGCTTCATCGAGACGCTGCGAGGCCCTGCCGGAGAGGACCCGGCAGCGAGGGCCGAGTTTTTGAGCATCATGGCCGAGGAAGCCGAGCGCATGGCGGGGCTGGTGGCCGATCTGCTCTCGCTGAGCCGGGTCGAGTCTGTGGAGAAGATCCGCCCACGGACCCCGGTCTCAATTGATATGGTGCTCAAGGCCACGCTGGCAGCGTTGCGCCCGCAGATCGAGGCAGCGGGGATCGAGATCGATTACAAGGTGCCCGAGTCGCTGCCCGACATCCCCGGCGATTACGACCAGCTCGTACAGGTCTTTCACAACCTGATCGAGAATGGCCTGAAATATGGCAACGCGGGCGGTCGGCTGGAGATTGTGGCTCAGCCTCCCTGCGCCATGCCGGGTTTCGAGACCGATGTGCTGCGCGTCAGTATCCGCGATTTCGGCGAAGGCATAGATCCGATCCAGATCCCGCGGCTGACCGAGCGCTTTTACCGCGTCGACAAGGCCCGCTCACGCGAGAGCGGCGGCACCGGGCTCGGGCTCGCCATCGTAAAGCACATTCTCAACCGCCATCGCGGGCGGCTGGTCATCCGCTCATTCCCCGGCGCAGGGGCGTGTTTCGATGCCCTGCTGCCATGCTGCGCCACAGTCGAAAAAGGACACTCGTCATGAAACCGCACACGCTCTCAGCTTTCGACCGCGATCTGGAAACCATTCGCCTTGCCGTGCTGACCATGGGCGGTTTGGTCGAGCAGGCGATCCTGAACGCCTCGCGCGCGCTCGAGTCGCGCGACGAGGAACTGGCCTCGGAGGTGGTTCAGGGTGATCGCACCATTGACGCCTCCGAAGAAGAGATCAACGCCCAGGTCGTGCGCCTGCTGGCGCTGCGCCAGCCGCAGGCGGATGATCTGCGTTCGGCCGTTGCGGTGATGAAGATGGCTGGTGAGTTGGAGCGTCTCGGCGATTATGCCAAGAACATGGCCAAGCGGGTGCCCGTGCTGATCGCTGCGCCGACAGTCGAGGGCGCGGCCTCGGCGCTGCGGCGTCAGGCCCGGCTGGTCGGGCAAATGCTGAAGGATATGCTCGACTCCTTTGCCCGGATGGACACGGCGCTCGCGCGCGATGTGATTTCTCGTGACGTCGAGGTCGATGACATGACCAATGCGCTGTTTCGCGAATTCATCACGCACATGATGGAAGACCCGCGCAATATCACCGCCTGTTTGCACTATGTTTTCATCGCGAAAAACATCGAGCGGATGGGCGATCTGGTGACGCATGGCGCTGAACAGGTGATCTTCGTGGCCGAGGGGCGATCGGCCGGGCCGCGCGAGAAAGGCCATTCCACGGCCACGATTGCGGTGCCAGAGGAATGACGAGCATGACGGACCTGAATGCGCCTTTGGTGCTGATCGTCGATGACGAGCCAGCCCAGCTTGCGCTTCTGAGCTACAACCTCAAGGCGGCGGGGTTTCGGGTCGCGACGGCGCGCGACGGTGAAGAGGCGCTGCTTGCGGTTGCCGAACAGGGGCCGGATGTGGTGCTACTCGACTGGATGCTGCCCCGGCTCTCAGGGCTTGAAGCCTGTCGCCAGATCAAGGCCAGCGCCGAAGGGCGCGAGGCTGCCGTGATCATGGTTTCGGCCCGGTCGGAAGAGAGCGACCGCGTGCGCGGTCTCGATACCGGGGCGGATGACTACATCGTCAAACCCTATTCGGTCGTGGAACTGATTGCCCGCGTGCGCGCCAATCTGCGCCGCTTCCGGCCTGTCGCAACCGGGCAGGCGCTGGAAGTGGGCGATATCCGGCTCGACCCTGAAACCCACCGCGTCACCCGCGCGGATGTGAGCCTGCATCTCGGTCCGACCGAATACCGGCTTCTGGCCGCAATGATGGAACGCCCAGGCAAGGTCTGGACCCGCGAAGCCCTGCTGGACCGTGTCTGGGGCCGTGACATCTATATTGATACTCGCACGGTGGACGTGCATGTCGGTCGCCTGCGCAAGGCGCTCTGCATGCATGGCGGCGAGGACCCGATCCGCACTGTGCGTGGGGCCGGTTACGCGCTTGGTTAATGACAGCTTTGTTTGAGCCTGCAGCGGCTTACAGGGCCGTTCTGGCCTCTTGGGGCTGCTTTGGCCCCTGGGTGGCCGCGGGGGGTGGCGCTGTTTCCTTCAATGCCGCGGCGAGCGCGGCCACGCCTTGCTCCAGCGCCATGCGTCCCTCGCGCCCCATGGCCTCCAGGATCGCTTCGGCGCGCGCCTCGATCTGTGGCAGGATTTCGGCGAACAGCACGCGCCCGGCCTCGGTGCAGGTATAGAGCCGCAGGCGCCGGTCACGGGGCGCTATGGCGCGCGAGATCAGCCCCTTGTCTTCCAGCCGTTGCGCGGCGCGACTGACCTGAACCTTGTCGAGCGTGGTTCGCGCGCTCAACTCCAGCGAGGTCATCTTTTCTGTCCCGGCCAGCAGAAACAGCAGCCGCCATTCCTCACGGCTTAGCCCATAGCGGTGGCCATAGACCTCAAGCAGCGCACGCGAGAAGCCCTCGGCGGCCACAGCCAGTCGATAGGGAAAGAAAGTCTCAAGACGTGCAAACTCGTCTTTCATGGACGCGAAAAGGCTCCTGCGCGGGGCGATGCGTGCCAGAATACCCAGGATCATTGCAATTGCAACAACACATCTTCCCTTCGTCTGGCAGCTCGTGATCAGGGTGGGCGATCCGCAAAGCGCCCGGTTTCGAGGGCTGAATACGACCTGTCTCACTGCAGCGGTCCCTTTGCGCAAGGGGCGCAGTTGCGCGAGGGCGCGATCTGACGTAAGCAGGCCACGTGCGGTCGGGACCTCGCTGGCACCCCGCACTCATCTGCCTGATCAGGAAAGCCGATGCACAGCTACGAATATCTTGCCTTGCCCGCCCCCAGCCGCAGTCAGAAGGTCAAGGGACTGAAAACGCCGGCCGAGCGGTATGCGCATCAGATCACCGTGATGCTGAACGAACTGGCCCAGGAAGGTTGGGAATTCTGGCGCAGCGAGTGCCTGCCCAGCGAGGAGCGCAAGGGGCTGACCGGAACAGTCACGGTGCAGAATCACCTGCTTATCTTTCGGCGCGCCAGCGCCGAGGCACTGGCCGAACAAGTGGCGCAGCAGGAGAAGGACACCCCGCCCCTCAGGTCACCAAACGCCGAAAACAGGTATGAGGCCCCGCAGGAGCCAAGCTTTGGAAACCCGTCGGGCGAGGCGCGCGTCTATGACACGCGCCGCGAACCCGCCTTCAACCTGACGCGGCGCGATTCCTCTGGGGCGGATTGACCTCCCCCTCAGCCCGACACATCCAGCGCCAGCGCGTGAATGCGCCCGACCAGATCGGGGCCGAGGGCTGCATGGACAGCGCGGTGCCGGTTGATCCGGCTCATGGTAGCAAATTGCGGGGCGCGCAGTTTCACATTGAAATGTGTCTCCCCGCCCTCGCGCCAGCCGCTGTGACCACGGTGGCTCTCGCTGTCATCTTCGACCTGCAGCACCTCAGGGTCAAATGCTGCGCGCAGCTTGTCTTCGATCTCATCACAAATCCGCATGGGGTCCCCTTGCCTCTTCAAACCTTTGATAAAGATAACTAGACTTCTGCCTCCGAGTCGAAAAGGCCCCCTGTCGGGCTTCGGCTCACGCGACAAGAGGCAGGATGCAGGCACGCGCCCAGAGGCAGAACGGACACGGCAAGATATGGATCGCAAACCCCTTTTCGATTTCGACATACGCGCATCGACTGACAAGAAGAAACGCGCGCGCGGGCGGCGCGGGATGTCGGGGGCGTGGGAGACCTCGGTGCGGCAATGCGAGCATCCGGGCTGCACGCTCGACGGCAAATATCGCTGCCCGAAATCACCCGATTTGCTGAATGAGTATTTCTGGTTCTGCAAGGATCACGCGCGCGAATACAATCTGAAATGGAACTATTTCGAAGGCCAGACCGAGGCCGAGATGCTCGACTCGATGGAGCGCGAGAGGGTCTGGGGGCGCGCAACCAAGCCGCTGGGTGGTAATGACGAGCGACTGGCGTGGCAGCGTTTGGGGATCGAGGACCCGCATCAGGTTCTGGGCGACAAGGCCACGCAAAACCCGGGCCGACGTGCATCTGCCAACGGGGGCACACGCAAATTGCCACCGACCGAGCGCAAGGCGCTCGAGATTCTGGACGCGCGCGACAGTTGGAGCCGCTCCGAGATCCGCAAGCAGTACAAGAGCCTCGTGAAAGACCTGCACCCAGATCGCAACGCGGGCGCGCGGGCCGATGAAGAGCGGTTGCAAGAGGTCGTCTGGGCTTGGGACCAGATCAAGGACAGTCGGAATTTCCGCGACTGAGGCCGGGCAGCGGCAGACACTTCGAGACCCGCCCCAGGACAGCCACGAGCGCGCCTGGCGGTGTCCTGCGGCTGGTCTCTGCGGCATCAGCCTGATCAATCACCCCTTCGAGGCGGCGCAGATCGTGCAGCGCGTCACGCGGCGCAAATTCATCGGTAGGTCGCGACCTAGTAGTGTTCATGCGCGTGTTCCCGTCAAGGCTTGGTTGTAACTATGCACCAATCACAGTCTTCCACCCAAGATGATGTCTCAAGGTTTCAGACTCATGAAACCGCATCGCATGCGTGGCGAAAAATCGCGATCAGCGGGGATTTCCCTCTTGCAGGGGGCAGGGATAGTTTGTACATCGCCATCACACGGCGCGGGCGTAGCTCAGGGGTAGAGCATAACCTTGCCAAGGTTAGGGTCGTGAGTTCGAATCTCATCGCCCGCTCCAGATCAAAAAGACCGTTGCCTTCGGGCAACGGTCTTTTTCATTCCTTGGGTCCGCTTTAAGTTGCGATGATTGTTAACTTTCGAGTCGTTTCAGGCACTTGCCCGACAACACCTCAGGTCAAGTAAAATTTCTTGCATCGGCCCGTGAATTTTCCGTTGACGCCCCCCCTCATTATACGCCAGATTGTGGCTTGTCATCGGGACACCCACTACATCTGGTAATAACGCGATACGCGACTGTGGGGCACGGGACAGGGATTTGAAGCATCGACAGAAGCGCCATCTGCACAAGCAGCAGGTTTAAGCGGCCTTTCGGCTGCACTTCATGCCCTGTGCCTACCTTCCGGGACAGGTGGCGCGCGCCACTGAAAAGACATGGTGCAGATTGAATAGGGGCAAGGGCACATGATCATCGAGCGGCATTTCACGACCGAGAAAAAAGACGCCTACGCGGCGCTGGACTTCACCACGACAGTTTCCGAAATCCGCAATCCGGACGGGACCGTCGTTTTTCGCAATGACAAGGTCGAGGTGCCGAGTAGCTGGAGCCAGGTCGCCTCGGACGTGATCGCGCAGAAATATTTCCGCAAGGCCGGCGTTCCGGCCCGGCTCAAGCGCGTAGCCGAGGATGGCGTGCCCGAATTCCTGTGGCGCTCGGTCGCCGATGACGAGGCGCTGGCCGCGCTCCCCGAGGACGAGCGCTATGTGGGCGAGACCTCGGCCAAACAGGTCTTTGACCGGCTGGCCGGTGCCTGGTGCTACTGGGGCTGGAAGGGTGGCTATTTCGCGACTGAAAAGGACGCGCGCGCCTATTTCGATGAGATGCGCTTCATGCTGGCCGCCCAGATGGCCGCGCCCAACAGCCCGCAATGGTTCAACACCGGCCTGCATTGGGCTTACGGTATCGACGGGCCGTCGCAGGGCCATTTTTATGTCGACCCTTTCACCCACAAGCTGGTGAAGTCGAAATCAAGCTATGAACACCCGCAGCCGCATGCCTGCTTCATCCAAAGCGTCAGTGATGATCTGGTCAATGATGGGGGTATCATGGACCTTTGGGTGCGCGAGGCGCGCCTGTTCAAGTATGGTTCCGGCACCGGGACCAATTTCAGCTCGCTGCGTGGGGAAGGCGAGAAACTGTCGGGCGGCGGTAAATCCTCCGGGTTGATGGGTTTCCTGAAAATCGGTGATCGGGCCGCTGGCGCGATCAAGTCGGGCGGGACCACGCGCCGCGCGGCCAAGATGGTCATCTGTGACATGGACCA
The DNA here is from genome assembly GCA_007134865.1 of Paracoccaceae bacterium. Taxonomy (GTDB): domain Bacteria; phylum Pseudomonadota; class Alphaproteobacteria; order Rhodobacterales; family Rhodobacteraceae; genus Roseinatronobacter. Next base: position 28,124 of record SLJW01000240.1, read on the forward strand.
TCCCGATATCGAGGAATTCATCAACTGGAAGGTGATCGAAGAACAAAAGGTCGCCTCTCTTGTTGCTGGCTCCAAACTGCACGAAGCGCGTCTGAACGACATTTTCGGCGCGATCCGGGCATGGGACGGCAGCACGGAGGATGCCGTCGACCCGGCAAAAAACCCCGCGCTGAAAGCCGCGATCAAGGCGGCAAAGAAGGCCATGATTCCCGAGACCTATGTCGGGCGCGTGCTGCAATATGCGCGGCAGGGTTATGACAGCATCGAATTTCCGACTTATGACACGGATTGGGATTCGGAGGCCTATGTCACGGTCTCGGGGCAGAATTCGAACAACTCGGTGCGCGTCACCGACACCTTCCTGAAGGCCGTCAAGGATGACGCCGATTGGAAGCTTGTCCGCCGCACCGATGGCAAGGTGTCGAAAACCGTCAAGGCACGCGAATTGTGGGATCAGGTCGGCCACGCCGCATGGGCCTGTGCTGACCCCGGCATCCAGTTCCATGACACGGTGAATTCCTGGCATACCTGCCCGGCGGATGGGCCCATTCGCGGCTCGAACCCCTGTTCGGAATATATGTTCCTCGATGACACCGCCTGCAATCTGGCGTCGATGAACCTGCTCAAGTTCTTTGACGGCGAGCAGTTCGATGCGACGGCATACATGCACGCAACGCGGCTCTGGACGATCACGCTCGAGATCAGCGTGATGATGGCACAATTCCCCTCGCGCGAAATCGCGCAGCGCTCTTACGAGTTCCGCACGCTGGGGCTGGGCTACGCCAATATCGGCGGGCTCTTGATGAATATGGGGCTGGGCTATGACAGCGCGGAGGGCCGCGCGCTTTGCGGCGCGCTGACCGCGATCATGACCGGGGTGAGCTACGCCACTTCGGCCGAGATGGCGGCCGAGCTGGGCGCTTTTCCGGGCTATGCGAAGAATGCCGAGCACATGCTGCGCGTCATCCGCAACCACCGCCGCGCGGCCTATGGCGATGACAGCTATGAGGCAGTGAATGTGGCCCCGGTGGCGCTGGATGCCACGCATTGCCCCGAGCCGCGCCTGATTGAGCTGGCCCGCGCCGCCTGGGACGAGGCGCTGAAACTTGGCGAGGCGCATGGCTACCGCAACGCACAGGCCACTGTCATCGCGCCCACTGGCACGATCGGGCTGGTGATGGATTGCGACACGACTGGCATCGAGCCCGATTTCGCTTTGGTGAAGTTCAAGAAACTGGCTGGGGGCGGCTATTTCAAGATCATCAACCAGTCGGTCCCGGCAGCGCTGCGCAAGCTGGGCTATCGTGAGAGCGAGATCGGCGAGATCATCGCCTATGCGGTCGGGCATGGCAGCCTCGGGCAGGCCCCCGGCATCAACCACACCAGCCTGCTTGGCCATGGTTTCGGGGCAGAAGAAATCGCCAAGATCGAGACCGCCCTGCCCTCGGCCTTCGACATCCGGTTCGTGTTCAATCAATGGACACTGGGCGAGGCGTTCTGCCGCGAAACACTGGGCATTCCGGCCTCCGAGTTGAACAACCCGGCCTTCGACATGCTGCGCCATCTGGGCTTTGACCGCGCGCAGATCGAGGCCGCGAATGACCATGTCTGCGGCACCATGACGCTGGAAGGCGCGCCGCATCTGAAGCCCGAACACTATGGTGTGTTCGATTGCGCCAACCCCTGCGGCAAGAAGGGCACGCGCTTCCTGTCGGTGGACAGCCATATCCACATGATGGCCGCGGCGCAGTCCTTCATCTCGGGCGCAATTTCCAAGACGATCAACATGCCGAATTCGGCCACGATCGAGGAGACACTGGCCGCCTATGAACTCTCGTGGTCCTTGGGCATCAAGGCCAATGCGCTCTACCGCGACGGCTCGAAACTCAGCCAGCCGCTGGCCGCCGCGCTGATCGAGGATGATGACGAGGCCGAAGAGGTGCTGGAGAGCGGCACGCCTCAGCAGAAGGCGCAGGTGCTCGCCGAAAAGATCGTCGAAAAGGTGATCGTCAAGGAAGTCATCCGCCGCAACCGCGAGAAGCTGCCCGAGCGGCGCAAGGGATACACCCAGAAAGCCATCGTCGGTGGTCACAAGGTCTATCTGCGCACCGGTGAATATGCCGATGGCAAGCTGGGCGAGATCTTCATCGACATGCACAAGGAGGGGGCTGGCTTCCGCGCGATGATGAACAATTTCGCCATCGCCGTGTCGGTCGGGCTGCAATATGGCGTGCCGCTGGAGGAATTCGTCGATGCCTTCACCTTCACCCGGTTTGAGCCGGCGGGGATGGTGCAGGGCAACGATTCGATCAAGAACGCGACCTCGATCCTCGACTATATCTTCCGCGAACTGGCGGTCAGCTATCTCGACCGCACCGATCTCGCGCATGTCAAGCCCGCCGGCACCGCCTTCGACGATCTGGGCGCGGGCGAGAATGAAGGTGTGCGCAATGTGGCCGAACCTTCGGACGAGGCCGCAAACCGCTCACTGGAAGTGCTGCGCCAGATCAGCTCCAGCGGCTATCTGCGCAAGCGCCTGCCGCAGGAACTGACCGTGCTGCAGGGGGGGCAGGCGACCGGGTTCATGTCGGACGGGTCAACCGCAGTCGCCTATGAGACGCGTGAGACCGAGACGCTGACCGTGGCCCCAATGGACGCCCGCACCCGCGCCCGGATGCAGGGCTATGAGGGCGACCCCTGTGGAGAATGCGGAAACTATACGCTGGTGCGCAATGGGACCTGCATGAAATGCAACACCTGTGGGGCGACGAGTGGGTGTAGTTGATGCAAAAATATAACTTCAGGTCCGACCCGCGAATTTCGCCATGGCAAAGAGAACTCCTGCGCGAGTTTTGTTCTTCCCTTGAAGAGGATATTGCCAAGCTGGCAAATGGTCTGGGCCTGAAGATTTTCAAAGAAGAACTGTTGCCTTACGAGCGTGGGTACCTCAAGAAAGACCCTGCCTATGGTTCTGCATCCGGCTGGGTGATCAAAATAAACGAGAATGATCGGCCGAAAACGCAGAACTTCACAATAGCTCATGAACTGGGACATTTTATGTTACATGGGCGGCATCTTGCGACTCTCGATGAATACGACGGTAGGGTAAAGCGAAACACCGCAGATTGCCTTGATCCATTTTCCTACCTGGAAGACAGGGATCAGTTAATGGAGGCAGAGGCCAATAAATTTGCTGCTGCTCTGTTAATGCCGCCAAACTTATTCAGGCCAGCTTTTTCTCGGCTCAATGGAGACATCTCTGCACTAAGTAATCTGTTTTTCGTTTCCGAATCTGCGGTAAATGCTCGGATACGAGAGCTACGATTGTGATGTGAACGCGCCGACGTAGAAAGACGACAACACCATAGCGATCTATGGTGCCACTCGTATGAAATGCAACACCTGTGGGGCGACGAGTGGGTGTAGTTGAGGGCTGACAGGCCAGCTCTCGTAA
>SLJW01000063.1 GCA_007134865.1 Paracoccaceae bacterium
GGAGCCAACGTCACCTCGGGCCTCGTCAGGCGCATAACCTGACACACATCTTATCGCGGGGTGGAGCAGCCCGGTAGCTCGTCAGGCTCATAACCTGAAGGTCGTAGGTTCAAATCCTACCACCGCAACCATTTCTCTCAATAATATCAATGTCTTGCGCCCCGCCCTCGCGCGGAACTTTTTGCGTTCCGCGTTCGTGTCAACAATGTGTCAGCAAATCGCTGGCGCGCCATGTCAGCAAATGGCGCCGAATCGCACGATGCGTGATGCCAGATTATGATGCCCCCCGCGCATCGATGGCATGCTGCATCTGCTCCGCCGGCCCGGCACCGCGCTGCATCCGCCGCACGGTCAGAAACGCGTTCCCGGTCGTCTCGGCCCAGCGCCGCCCGATGATGTCCTTCTCGCGTGCCTCCTGCGCCGTGACCAGGTGCTCGCCCTTGTACTCGACCACGAAGATCCGGCCATCGCTCAGCCGTGCGATGAAATCAGGGTAGAAGCGCGCCTGTACGCGCGGCAGCCAGAAGCTGGATGGATGCCGCGGCAGGTTACGCACCCACAGATCGACGGCCTCGAGACTGTCCAGCGCCCAGGCGCATTGAAACTCGTCGCCTCCGAGGTCTCCGTCGAGCAGCGGCACGCGGTCGGGGCCGAGCAGGTGGCGTTTGAGCCGAAACGCCCCGGTCGGCGTGGTGGGCACGTTGGCGTAGCTCTCTGCATCGAACCGGGCGATGCAGGACGGGTCCGTGCCCAGCACGGCATCCTCGTCGAACAGCGCCATCTGATAGGCATCGGCCCGCACGCCCGCGCGTATCTTGTCGATCTTGGCGCGGATTCGGGTGGCCAGCGGGTATTGCCAGTCGATCAGCGTGCGCACCGAAAGGTTCCGCTCGGTCACCAACCATGCGACCAGACGCGCCAGCCAGGGCGCGAGTTCCGTGCTCGGGATGTGCTCGGAACGGCACTGTCCTTCCAGCCACTGCACCAGCGTCGCCTCCAGCGCCGCGTCGTCGGGCGCGCCCAGATCGGACAGGGGCAACTGCGCGGTCTGGGTCTGGGAATAGACCAGCTTCTCGCCTTCCACGTCGATCTCGATCACGTTCTCGGCGCGGCGAAAGCTCATCTCGGCTTCGGTGATCTGCGCGGGATGGTTCAGGATCGACCACTCCACGCGCTCCATGATCAACGCGCTGTCGGCGTGGAACAGGTCGCCCTCCATCTCGACCATCAGGAACGGCACCTCGATGCGCGCGCCCTTCTCGGCGGGTGAAAGCGCGGCCTGCACCCGCACGGCGTGGCGGTCGATCTCGGCGCGCAGGGTCGGGTGTTCGGCTTCGGGCGTGTGCTGCTCGAGCACGCGGGCGACGGCCTCGCTGACCGCGCCCTTCACGCCAACCTTCAGAATGCCCTCGCCAGTGCGGATGAACTCCGCGCCGTCATCCGCAAGTCCGCCCAGCGCCGCGCGGGCGTCTTCCGTGTCGGGGATCTCGAAGCTCATCACCGGTTTCGGTGCCACCGGGTCGGGGTCGAACAACCGGCCCTGATCGTCCTGTTCCACGGTTGCGGGGCGCAGCGACTGGCGCACCTCCTCGTCGGTGAAGCCCATGTCGATCAGCTTGTCGCGCAAGGACGCGGCCACCTCGGCGAAGGAGGGCTCGGCCACATGCGCATAGGCGAGGTTCAGCGCCGTATCGCGCCGCCGTTTGGCATAAGGCATGCGCAGCACGCGGCCCAGAAGCTGTTCGACCGACCGGGCCGAGGCGACCTTCTGCGTGGCGCAGAGCACATAGGCCGAGGGGCAATCCCACCCCTCGCGCAGCGCCTGCACGGTGATGACATGGCGCGTCGGCTCGTTCGGGTCGCGCAGGTTCACGCCGTCAAGCTCGCGCTGCTCCCCGGTTGCCACCTTGATCCACCCTTCGGGCGCCAGCGCGTGGTCGATCAGATACTGCTTCAACTCCGCCACTGTCGGGTGCCCGTTCTTCGCCTGCGCCTGATAGAGCGCCACGGGCCGCAGGAACTCGGCCTCGCGCTTCGCCTTTTCCTCCAGCATGTTGCGGGTGGCCACCGTGCCGCGCACCGCCTCCTGCCAACTGTCGTGGGGGCGCACGCGGATCGGCAGCTTGATCATCTCCTCGTCCTTCAGCGCGCCCGCCGTGACCGAGAAGAGCACATTCGACACGCCGCGAGGCGTCGCCGTGAACTCGATGATCGCCGAAGGCCGCAGCCGCGCCTGCACCTCGCGCGAGAGCCCCGTGACCGCGTTGTGCGCCTCGTCCACGATCATCAGGGGGCGGTGGTGATACATCAGGTTGGCGAAGCTGAACTTCACCCGCCCCTCGCGCCCGGCCAGCAGGGGCTCGCGCGCCACATCATCGCGCGTTACCACCTCCATCCCCTCGTCAGGTAGCCCCGCGAAATGCGGCTCGAACGCCTCGTGATAGGCATAGACCTTGCGCTGGCCCGTGTCGGTCACGCGAAAGGACTGGATCGTCGCCACCACCACGCAGGTGAACCGCCCGATATCGGCCGCGCGCAGCGTCTCGAATTCCTCGATGTCGAGAACCCGGGTGCGCCCGCCCGTCACCGCCTCCAGCCGCGCGCGATAGGGGTGGCGCAGATCCTTCAGCGCCTCGACTGTCTGGCGCTTGATCGCGTCCGACGTGACCATCCACAGCACCACCGGGTGCGGCTTCTGCACGAAATCGGCGCCCAGCCGGATCGCCTCGGCCGCCAGCAGCGTCTTGCCGCCCCCCGTGGGCAGGCGCAGGCAGACGTAAGGAACCTCGGCCATCTCCGACA
>SLJW01000131.1 GCA_007134865.1 Paracoccaceae bacterium
CCTCGATGCGCGCAAAGGGTCCGGGCCCCACCACATCCGAGATCTGCGCGACCTCGACCACATAGCTGCCCGGCGCCCCGTCACTGGCCTGCGCCGCCGCTGAATAGAGCCACTCCGGGCTCCCGACCTCTTCGCTGCGCAGTTCCAGGCCCGCCACGGACACCCGCACCAGATAGCGCTCGGATGCTTCCTCCAGCGGCACCTCGGCACTGCCCCAGCTATCGCCACCGCGCCGCGTGCGCCGGATCCAGCGCAACAGCATGCTGCCATCCGTCTGCGCCTCGGCGCGCAGATGCGCGGGCCGGTAGGGGCGCAGCCCGACACCTTTGAACACGGCTACGATATCGGTCTGGCTCGGGTCCGAGAGCGGGCGGCTGGCGGGGCCGACCCGGTAGCTGCGCGGCAGCCCCAGCGCATCGAGCGGCAAATCCAGCGAGCGCAGGCGGTCATCGAGCATGACCACCACGGCCCCCGGCTCCCAGACCTGCGGCATGATGCCATCGCTGCCCATCTGCCCGCGCAGCCGGTTGCGCAATTCATAGACCCCGGGTGCGACCAGTTCGGCCTCGGCGAACTGAAACAGCTCCCACTCCGCGCCAATGCCGATGGCCGCCAGATTGGCCCCCTCCAGCACATCGCGCGGCGCGGCAGAGTGCAGCTCCCCACTCAACATCCGCACGCGCAGCGCCGGGCCGCGGTCCCAGACCGCCGGAGGGCTGGCCTGCAGCGCGGTCTCGGTCAGCCCCACTCGCGCCGGGCGGTTGAGAAGGGCTTCCAACTCGAACTCCTGCCCGAAGACCTGCCGATAGACCGAGACCAGCCCCGGCCAGCGCCGCGCAGTCACGGCGATCCAGGGGTTCTGCGGCACTTCCTCGCCCGTCAGCAGTGGTAGATCCATCAGGATCGGCTGCACCGGCGCGGGCGGCGTGAAGAGCGTGAGCGACGAGCCATCGCGCGCGGTCTCGCCCCATTCATAGAGCGCATCCTCCACCCGCGTCGCCTCACACTCGCGCCCAAGCGCGAGCGTGGCGCGGTCGATCCGCCACAGCGACGGCCCCTCGCCGGTATCGAGTGCGACCACATCGCCCGCGCCGAGATCGCGCGAGGGCGGCAGCGCGAAGCGCAGCGTGTCACGGGCGATTCGGCTCTCGGTCAGCCAGCGTTCAGCGACAAGCTGCGCCTCGCCCTCGGTCAGGACCAGCGGCAGATCCGCACCCGCTGCACGAGACTCGCTGTCATCGGGAAAAATCGCCTCGGCCACGCGCAGGTCGAAATCGGCGCCTTCCTCGACATAGCCCATGCGCACACGCCCGCTCACCTCGGCCTCGGGCGCGCGGATCAGCGTCAGGTCGCCCCCGTCGCGGCGTTGCAGATCGTCGCGCCCTAAAAGCGCCTGCGCCCGCCCGCGCCGCATTTGGAAGACCAGCGTGCCGTCACGCTCCGCCGCCTCGACCCCATAAGCCAGCATCAGCGATTGCAACATCGCCCGGGGCGAGTCGCTCGACGCCAGCGCAAAGCCACGCACCACGCCATAGACCTCGCGCACATCAATGTCCGTGACCCCGGCCCGCGCGCAGATCGCGGCAATCACCGAATCCAGCGGCTGACCCGTCGCGCGCCCCGTGATCCAGTGCCCGCGAAACCAGTTCGCACCATCGGACCAGAGCTCGGGATTGAACGGAAACCACGGATAGGGCCGCGCATCCCAGGCCCAGAGATGGGCGCGCGACATATCGACCATCGGGCCCTCGTAAAGCTCGGATATCGGGTTGTTCTCCGGGTCGGTCCAGTAGCTGTTGATTGCGCGCACATATTGCATCTGGATCGTGTCATCGCGCCAGCCACGCGAGAAATGGGGCACTGCCGATTCCGAGGATTTCGGGTCCAGAAACACATTCGGCTGATTGGTGCCCCGATCCACTGCCGGGCAGCCATATTCGGTGAACCAGAACGGCTTCGAGCGCGGCTCCCAGGCTGTCGGGTCGGGCTGGCGCACGCCGCCGATACGCTCATGATGGTCATTCTGCCACCAGTTGCGCAGGTCCTTGAAGCGCCAGATCCAATGCTCCTGCCACTCGCTTTCATCGACAATCGGGGTGCGGTTCTGGAACTGGCGGTCGAGGTCAGAGGCATAGAACCAGTCATAGCCTTCGCCGCCTTCGATATTGGCCCTCAGATAGTCGAGCGCGTAGATCGTCCCCCAGGGCGCATCGGCGTGATCCTCGCCATCGCGCCAGTCGGAAATCGGCATGTAATTGTCAATGCCGATGGCGTCGATATTGTCATCGGACCAGAGCGGGTCGAGATGGAAGAAACGGTCGCCCTCGGGTGTGATATAGCCGAAGTATTCCGACCAGTCGGCGGCATAGGTGAGCTTGGTCTCGGGTCCGAGGATCGCGCGCACTTCGGCCGCCAGCGCGATCAGCGCAGCGACGGCAGGAAAGCTGTTCCCGGGGCCGCGGATCTGGGTCAGGCTGCGCATTTCCGAGCCGATGCAAAAGGCATCGACCCCGCCCGCGGCCTTGCACAGGGCCGCCTGATGCAGGATGAAGCGGCGGAAGCGCCATTCATCCGGGCCGGTATAGGTGATGGTCTCGCCGTTGATGGCGAAATCGCTGGCCTGCGCGGTGCCGAAGAACGCGGCCACTTCATCCGCCGCATCCGAGGTGCCGTCAGGGCTGCCGGGCTGGCCGGGGGCTTTCGAGGTCGTGATCCGCCCGCGCCAGGGCAGCTTGGGCTGGCTCTCGGCATCCGACCATGGGTCCGGCAGCATGTTGTCGGCCATGATTTCCATCAGGATGAAGGGATAATAAACCACCTCCTGCCCGCGCTCTTTCAGCGCAGCAATGGTCTGCAGCACCGAGCGGTCCGAGGGCGTGCCGCCATAGACCGGGCGGCCATCAATGCGGGCGATCTCGGGCGTGTCAGCGGCATCGCGCCCGGCCACAGACCAGAGCTGATCGGGCGCGAACCGGTCGGCATATTCGACGCGCGGCTCGATCTCGCACGCGCCCGCGCGCAGGTCCGAGCCGAACCATGTGACGATCAAGAGGCTCGAGCGGCACCCCGGCAATTCGCGCACCAGACCATCCAGCGCAGCCAGCACATCGGTCTGCCCGGTCGGTGTGTTGAGGTTCTTTGGGTCATCGGCCGGCCGGAACACACCCGAGACAAGGTCGTTGTCGGGGTCGATCAGGTCATCAAACCCGATATCATCGGTGACCAGAACCGGCTCGCTCGCCAACACGAAATCGCCGCTGCCGGGCATCAAGGCCACCGCCTGCACATGGTCGCTCAGCCCCTGCGGCCCGTCACCCTCGACCGCGCGGATCACCTCGAATGTCATCTGCGGCACGCGGTTGCCGTATGCGCCCAGTTCCAGATCCTCGATCACGACATAGGCCGTGCCGCGATAGGCGGGCACCTGCCCCGGCCCCTCGACCGCCTCGATCAGCGGATCGGGGAGTTGGTCGTCGTCGCCCAGATAGACGCGCAGGTTCAGATCAGCGGCGGCCATTTCCTGCCCGTCGGCCCAGATGCGCCCGATACCGAGGATCGGCCCTTCGCAGAGCGCGACCGCGAAAGAGATCGAATAGCTGAACTCGGTCACTGTGGGCCGCTGCGAGAGCTTGCCACCCCCGCCCGAGCGGCTGACTGTCTCGGCGAAATTGGTCGACCAGATCACCTGCCCACCCAGCCGCACGCGCCCCCAGATCAGCGGCACTGGGCTGCCTTCGGCAGACCCGGTGATGCGCAGCCGCTCGAAACGCGGCCCCTCGATGGCGCGCGAGCCGCCACCGATCAGGCGCTGGTCGATCACCTGACCGACCGTGGCCCCGACCGCGCGCCCGAGGACCATGCCCGAAAGCCCGAGCACCGACCCGCCGAAATTCGCGCCAATGGCAGCGCCTGCCGCCGAGAGAACAAGGGTTGCCATGGTTCAGTTACTCCAGTTCCTGTGGGACGGGCGGAAAGGCGAAACGCGCCACGATGCGGCGCGCCCATGGGGCCGAGAGCGGGGCTTCGACAACGCCTGCGCGCGGGCAGGCATGAATGAAGGCGCGCCCCGCCTGCGTCTGGATGCCGACATGCTTGGCCAGCGCGCGCGCCTGCAAGCGAAAGAGCAGCACCTGCCCGTCTGCCGGGGCCGCGACCGGGCGCAGATATGTGGCGAGCGCCTGCCACAAATGCTCGGCCTCACCGCGTTCGGCCCAGCCTGGCGTATAGGGCGGGAGGACGTCCGGCTCGGCCCCGTGCCGCGCACGCCACAGCCCCCGGATCAGCCCGAGGCAATCCGTCCCCACCCTGCAGCTTGAGGCGCGGTGGTGATAGGGCGTGCCAAGCCACAGCCGCGCAAGCGCCACGATCTCGCTCATCCGCGCCACCGCCCGCCGGTATTGGGCTGGTCGGCCTTGGGATAGGCGAGGAGCCAGTCCTCACCCGGAATATGCGGGAAGCCCTGAAAATTCGGCATATTGTCGAATTTCATGCGGCAGGTTTCGGCCTGCTTGTCGCAGCCCGCCTCCAGCCGCAGCAAGTCTCCGGGGGCAAGTGCCGCGCGCAGGCTTTCCCAGAGCGTGATCTCGCGCAGGCCCTCGCGCATCCGGTCCGTGCGGATCATGCCCACCAGCCCCTCTGCTGCCCCGCTCTGGACGATCACGCGGCCATGGGCGAGCCAGCCCGCGCTGATCGTCTCGATCGGGGCCAGTTGCAGGCGCTGGTTGTCCTGAGTGGCAACCAGCGGCACCTCGGCAGAATAACCGGGGGTGGAAAGGTCGAAGCGGCAGCGCCCATCGCCCAATACTGCCGCGCAAGAGGCGTGATAGACCCGCCCCCCCGGCTGGCCGAGGGGCTCCGACAACCCGCGCAATTCGGCGCGGAAGGCCCCACCCTCGCGCGTGACCTCGCCGAGGCTGCCGCGAAAGATCAGCCGCTGCTGGGACACATCCGCCCAGTTGACCTCCCATATCCTGAGCCCCGCACCATCATACCGCCCGGCCAGAATATCGGCCTCGGTCAACCCTGCATCGCGCAGCGCGCCGACAGCCTCAGAGTTATCGACCGCAAGCCCCGTCATCTGCTCCAGCGCGCGGGCCGTCAGGCCCGCGCCCGCCTCGAAAGTCAGCCCGTCAAAGCTCAGATCGCGATCATGATCGGTAAAGCCCAGCACCCGGCCGTCGCGCCGCGCCAGCGCCCAGGCGCGCGCAATCGTGGTATGGCCGGTGGCCAGATGCACCTGCAGGCTCATAGACGGATCTCCAGCACCGGGACTTTCGGCAATTCGCCCGCCTTGAAACTCGCGAGCGAAATCTGGATCAGATCCGTGTCGAAGCGTACTGGCACATCGAATTCGAACCCGGCAGTGATCTCGGTGCCGGTCTCGGGCGCGCGGTTGAAACTGATGATCCCGGTCGCGGAATCGACCGTGTAATCCTCGCCCAGTGTCATCGCTTCCTGCGCGATGGCGGCCAGTACAGTGCCCGCCACCGGCTTGGTGATCACCCGCCAGAAGGTCTGCGCGCCCGAGGCATAGCCCTTGCGCAACTGAAACTCCCGCGTCTCGCCATCGCCATGGCCCAGAAGCTGATCGCGCGCCGTGATCGGTTGCGAGGCCCGCGCCGAGCGGTAATCGCCCCAATCCTTCCAGCGAAAACCGTGCAACCGCCCCGCGCGCGCCTCGAAAAACGCGACCAGCTCCTCCAGATCATCGAGCGCGCGCAACCCCGTTCCCGCGTCATAGCGGCGGCGCGATGCCGACCAGGGTGTGTTGCGTTCCTCGAAGCCGTTGGCGAGTTCCACCACCTCGGTGCGCCGCTCGGGGCCACCCAAGGCGCCGAAGCTCAGGCTCACCGGAAAGCGGATGTCGTGAAAGCCCATGATCCCCTCCTCAGCGGTTACGGTTGCCCTGCGACAGAAGCCGCGCCATCTGCGCGGCAATCTGGCTTTGCGATCGCTCGAAGCCCGCGACATCGGGCGTGGTGATGTTGAAAGTGACATTGACAGGCGCGCGGCCTGCGGCCGCGCGCACGCCCAGACTGCCATCCGTCCCCCGCGCCAGCGGCAGGATCGCCTCAGGCCCCGCCTCGCCCATCAGGCCGATGCCCCCGCGCATGGGAAAGGCCGTGGCCTGACTGATCACCCCGCCCTTGGCAAAGGGCATCACCCGGCCCGCGCCGAAAGCCCCACCCTGCGCAAAGGGCATGATCGCCCCTATTGCGCCCGCCACGCCTTGCGCCACCAAGCTGCCAAAGGCGTTCTGCACGGGGCGCATGGTCGTGTTATAGACGCTGCCCGAAATGGTCCGGGCAAGACCGCGCAGCGCGTCCTGCATCCGCATCCCGTCAAAGACCACGCCATCAAAGGCGCGGCGCAGCCCGGTCGAGAAGCTGCGCGAGAGGCTCTGGACCTCGCGCCCGGTAAAGACCAGGTTGCGCGAGAGACCCGAGAGTTCGCTGTCGAATTCAGAGACCAGCCCCGTGGTCTGGCCAAGCCGCGCTTCCAGCGCGGCGATTTGCGCCTCCAGGTCGCTCAAACTGGTCATGGCTGTGGCCTCTCCGTGCTGTCAGGGTAGCGCGCGGCCAGCTCTTCCAGCCGTGCGCGGGTAAAGGGACCGGGCGTATCCTCAAGCCCGGCCATGAGCATCAATTCCACTGGCGTCAGCGCCCAGAATTCGCGCGGGGTCAGACGCAGGTCGCGCAGGCCGAGCCGCATCAGCGCGAGCCAGTCGAGGGCCGCGCGACTCATGCGGGCGGCGTGAAGGCGCGGGCCAGAAGCTGCGCCGCCGCACGCGCCGCACCATGCAGCCCGCCGCCAATCTCGGCGCGGGTCAGATCGGCAGCCTGGCCCTGCCAGCCGCCACCGCGCAGCCCCGCCACGATCAGCGCCAGCACATCACGGCTGGAAAACCGCCCCTCCTCGAAGCGCGCGACCAGATCGAGCAGGGTTTCCTCGCCCAGAGCCGCCTCCAGCTCTGCCAACGCGCCCAGCGTCAGCCGCAGCCGGTGCGGCACGCCGTCAATCTCCAGCGTCACTTCACCTGCATAGGGGTTGGTCATGGCGGCCCTCAATCGGCGACAAAGGTCAGCAGCCCCGATGAGGCGAGCGAGATCTCGAACGTCGCCTCGCCATTATGGCTGCCGGCATAATCAAGGCCCGTGATCATGAACGGCCCCTCGATGATGCCGAAATCGGGGATGATGATCTGAAAATCGGGCGTCTCGCCGTTGAAGAAGATCGCGCGCGCGCGCTCATCCGTGCCCGCATCGCGAAACACGCCCGAGCCCGAGATGCTGGCGGATTTCACACCTGCACCGCCCAGCAGCTCGCGCCACCCACCCACGCTCGAAATCGACGTGACATCAACTGCTTCCGCGTTGAAGCTGATGCGCGTTGCGCGCAGTCCTGCGACTGTCTCGAATTGCCCGTCGCCGGTCATGTCGACCTTGATCAGCAGGTCCTTGCCATTCTGTGCACCCATCGGGCTCACCTCCTGTGAGAGAAATCAGTCATCCTCGACCCGCGCGCGAAAACGCAGGTCGATGCGGCGGGTCTGGTCGCCTTCGATCTTGCGCGCCTCGGCCCGGTCGAACCACATCGCCACCAGCCGCCCGCGCGCGAGCGTCAGGTTCGGCGCCTCCAGCAGATCGCAGATGCGCGCAGCAATCTGCTTGGCGGCCAGAAAGCCGGTGGCATTGGTCACCACGCTGATCACCAGCCGGTGCTCGGCGCCCTTGCCGGTCTTGTCGGAGCGGTCGAAGGCCTCTTCGGCGCCGATCAGGGCATAGGTGCCAGGCGGCGTCGCAGGCGGGATCGCGTCATAAAGTGCGTCTTGAAGAAACGCCTGCAAGTCACTGTCTGTGATCAGATATTGATAGATAGCCGTCTGTAACGCCGGGGCAATCATGTAGCTCATGCGGGCAACTCCTCCTGCGCGGTGCAGAGCAGATAGCGGCCCTGCACATCAGCCTCGGCCACGGCGAGAATGCGGAAAATCCGCGCGCCTTCGCGAAAGCGCTGTTCGGGGCGCGGGCGGTGGTCAGAGCCCTCTGGAGCCGCACGCACCAGGATGCGCAGCCGCACCTCACCCGACGGCCCCAGCGCGGCGAAGCGCTCACGCCCGCTGCTTGCCCGGATCTCGGCCCAGAGCGTCCCCAGCACGTCCCAAGACGTGGTGAAGCCCCCAGCCCCGTCGGGCGTGGTCACCGGCGTCTCCAGCACCAGCGCGCGGCTCAGATTCGGTGCGCCGCTCATCCCCGCCCCCCTAGCCGCAGATCGCGCCAGCGTTCCAGCAGCGCGCGGACCGCAAAGCCCATATCCTCATCGCCCCCGGCCTCGCGGCCCTCGTAATACTGCGCGGCCAGCAGCAGCACCGCCTGACGCAGATCGGCGGGGATATTCGCCCACGCCACTCCGAACCCGGCAGTGAAGGCAATCTTGGCGGCCCCATGCGCGGGGATGCCCGGCAGCGCCGTCCCTGCAGCCTCCAGCCGAGGGCGCATCCCGTCGGCATCGAGCGCATAGCGCGAGGGGTCCACGACAATCTCGCCCCCGTCGCGGTCGATCAGTGTCACACTCTCGACCGAAACCACAGGCGCAATCGGCAGCTGCTCGGCATAGCCATCGCGCCAGCGCCCCAGCCGCAGCACATAGCCACGCTGATAGAGCGCCCGCGATATCCGCCCCTCGACGCAGGCTACAGCCGCGCGCAGATATTGCTGCAGCAGCCCGTCCTGCGTCGTGTCATCGGAAAAGCCCGAGGACAGGCGCAGATGGTCGCGCAATTCCGCCACTGGCAGGGCCGCCGCTGGAATGGGGCTTGTCTCTCTCAGATCCATGTCTCGCCTCGCGCAACTCTGTCATCGGAAAACGGGTGCCCCGGCGCACGCCCGCCGTGATCAGGCCGGGCGCAGGGAAAACGATCAGGCCAGGGCACCCTGCCCGCCCCTCGCCAGAGTCAAGGGGCAGGAGGCGCATCAGATCTCGCCGAATTTCAAGAGCTTGATCGCCTTGAAATCCGACACATCGCCGCCCACACGCTTGGTGGCATAGAACAGCACATGCGGCTTGGCGCTGAACGGATCACGCAGCACGCGCAGATCGGGGCGCTCGGCGATCGTGTAGCCTGCCTCGAAGTCACCAAAGGCGATGGCATAGCTGTCGGTGTCGATATCGGGCATGTCCTCGGCCACCAGCACCGGGTAGCCCATCAGCCGCGCAGGCTCTCCCGCCGCGAGGCCATCGGACCACAGGAAGCGGCCATCGGTGTCCTTCATCTTGCGCACGGCACCGGCGGTTTTCGAATTCATCACGAAAACCGCATTGGCGCGGTAGGTCGCGTCCAGTGCATAAACCAGATCGACAATGGCATCCGCCGGGTTGGTGGGTGCGAAATCACCGTCCTCGCCCGTCGCGATGTAACCGATCTCGCCCCATTGCCAATCACCATCGGCAGCAGTGTCATGGTCAAGAAACCCGCGCGGTTTATCGACACCATCGCCATTGATGAAGGCCGCCGCCTCGGCCCGCGCGAATTTCGACGCTATGCGGCCCGCAAGCCAGCCTTCGACATCGAAAGCGGAATCGTCCAGCAGCCGCTGGCTGGCCTTGGGCATGGCCGACAGCTCATGCAGCCGGATCGGGATGCGGTCGATCTTGGGCGTGTCGGATTCGGCAATGGTGCTGGCCTCGGTGGCCCAGCCGGTCGAGACATCACTATGATCGACCAGAACATCAAAGGAGGTCGCCTCGACCGTCACAACGCTTGCAATCGCCCGAATCGAAGCCGTGGAGGCGAGCGTCGAGCGGATGGACTCGGCGGTCTCGGGGTCCACCAGATAGCCTCCGTCGGCTGCCTGCAGCGTGCTCAGCCCCTTGGTCTCGAGCTCGAGCCCGCGCATGGGCGCTTCATCGCCCCGGCGCAGATAGGCGTCGAACGCCTTGTGGTGCAGCGTCTCGCCAGCATCGGCCTGGGCCAGCACGGGGCGAGCGGGGGAAAGGGCAGTCTTGCGGTCCAGCATGGTCAGTCGCTCTTCTGTTTGGGAAAGTTTCCGGGTGAGTTCGGCCTGAAAGGCCGAGAATTCCTGCGCGAAATCACTCAGCGCAGTCTTGATCTCCAGCTCCGGGTCCTCGGGCGCACCCGCGCCGCTCTGGCCCGCTGCCAAAGGCACGGGTTTGGTCATGTAGCTCTCCTGATCTGGAAAAAGGCACTTGGCCGATCCGGGGCCAGATTAGCGCGGCTGGCCCAAGATCCTTTCAACAGGGCGTACGCTGCCTCACAACCGCGCAACAGCCCCGCGCGCGGCGCGGATCTGCGCGCTCATCGCCGCAAGCGCCCGCGCCAAATCTGATTTCTGCGAAATCCGCGCCTCGGCCTGCATCGGGAAGGTGACTAGCGAGACCTCCCAGAGGTCAAGCTCGATGAGCTTGCGCCCGCCCTCGGGCGTCTTCTCCGCGCGAAGCGTCCGGTAGCCGATCGAGAGCCCCTCGACCGCCCCCGCCTCCAGGAGTGCCTTGGCCTCGCGCGCCCGCGCCACATCCTCCAGCAACCGTCCGCGCACATAGAGGCCATGCCTGTCCTCGACCACCTCATCCCAGACACCGATCGGCTGGCCCGGGTCATGCTGCCAGAGCATCCGCACCTTCTCGCCCCGCGCGGCCAGCCGCTTGAGCGAGGCCGCATAGGCCCCCGCCAGCACTGTGTCGCCGCCCTTGTCACGCAGGCCAAAGACCGAGGCATAGCCCGCGATCTCATGCCCGCCGATCAGCGCGACCCCGGCCTCGGGGCGCATGAATTTGGTCTCCATTCTCTCACCTTTCATTGCAGGGCACTCACCAGCGCCAGCGCGCCATGAATGAGCACCCCTGCCGCCACACCATAAACCGCCAGCCAGAGCCGCTTCTCGACCCGCTCCAGCGCGCTCTCAAGCCGCGCTATGCGGAACTCCAGCGCCTCCTTGCGAGCCTCGAACACGCGCTCCTGCGCATCGATCCGCGCCTGGGCCGCCTCGAAACTGTCATA
>SLJW01000016.1 GCA_007134865.1 Paracoccaceae bacterium
GGATTGCGCAAACGGCATCCGCCAGAACCGCCCCGCGGCCGGCGGCGTGCCGTAACTCGTCTCGAACGCAAGCGCCATCTGCGCCCGCGCCCCCTGGGCTCGTGCCATGTCGTGTCCTTTCGATGTCGGAAATCAGAAGAGGGGGTCGCTGGTCTCGTAGGTCATGACGATCCCGATCGTCGCCGCCTTCAGCCCCTCGGCGCCGTCGACCGCCAGCGCCAGCGCGGCCGGGGCCTCGCCGATCACATAGTCGCAGCGCCCGCCGAGCGTCCGGTCGACAGCGACCGCCTCGCCGATCGCGCGCTTGAGGTTGTCATAGGCCAGATCCCGGTCAAAGGCGTTCGAGGCCTCCACCGCGATGTCGACCTCGGCCCGGTGCTCGTAGAGAAACCGCAGCGGCGACATCAGCACCTCTGGCTCGCCCGGATCGCCGTCGCGCAGGATCGCCACGCCCTTGGGCGGGATGCGCTCGGGCAGGATGACATTGCGCAAAAGCTTGGCGCCGACGGGCAGGCTCGCGCCCAGCGCAGCGAAAAGTGCCGCGAGGGCATCCTCGGCGGTGGTGGGGGTGGTCATGGCGTTTGGTTCTCTGATCTTTTCCAACTGGAGGAGACGCAGCTACCTCAGTTGCGCGACGATAGGCTCAAGGTCACTACTGGGGATGGTCGCCAGCCCCATCAGGTTGAAAATATCCACACCCATGGCTTGCAAATTCATGCGCCCTGGGTTGACGTCGGTAGGCCCAAAGGCAACCTCTCCAGAAAAATTCACGAAGCCCCGATTGTAGAGGTCAAGGCACTCGTAAAGAACCTCGTATAGTTCTTTTCGGAACTGCTGCTGCCCCCGGTAGTCATTGACGCGCAGCTGGTAATTTTCCTTGAGTGCGGCGATCTTCATCAGACAAAGTTGCCGATAGGTCATCTGTTCAGCGGATTTCACGATCTGATGGGCAAGCTGGGCGCTTATTTCCTGCTCAAAAGCAATATTTCCCAGCAAAAACGCCATGTAGGGTACTTTTCTCTCCTCTGCTTCCCTCTGGCTCCTCAGTAGAACGCTTTCTGCAACTTCTTCTGCATCGCTTCTGCCTGCGTGTCGATTCTCAAAAAAGCCATCTTGTCTTAGTCGCTCCCCACGCTCGGTCCGGCCTCGGATGTGCTGAGAGGCGATCGCGATTGCAGCACCCACGCGAACTTTTTCTCTTGGACCCAACAGCCGGTTTGCGGCTTCGCTGCCAATGCGTTTGATCGTTTCTGCCGCTAGAACGCCGCCGACGCCACCGGCAGCAGCGCCGCCTGGTCCGCCAGCAAGAAAGCCAAGAGCGCCTCCTACAGCTGCGCCGGCAATATCTCCGCCAGAGTGAATAATCGCGCGAAGGCGCTCGTCGTCTTGGTCGTTCCCTGCATTCTCGTTTGTCATGCTTTACTATCCCATTCTTGGTGACACGCGGATCGGGTGTTCTAGGGTTAGCATGAAATTTCGCTTATCGTCGCCACTCTGCCAGGATCAACTCCGGCAGCCGGCCTTCCCAGAGCCGGGCGGCGCGATCGAGGTCCAGCCGATTGGGCAGCCGCACCTGCGGCACGAGGATGAAGACCGGGATTGTCTGCCGGCCGGCGAGGCGGGTGTAGCTGGTGCCATCCCGGCGGCGGGTGACATTGGCAACGGCGCGACCGCGCGAGGTGAGCTTGGCGTTGTCGATCACGAGGAGGCTTGGCGCCCGCGGGCGATAGACGAAGCGCAGGCGTAACCCTGTGCGCCGCTCCCAGCCGCCCGGCGTGATCCGCTTGCGGCCATCGCCATACTTGCCGGCAGCCTCGGTCGGGATCGCGAGAAAAAACCCCGCCTTGGAACGGATCAGTACGCCGCGGTCGAAGGCATCGACCAGCTTGTTGGCCCGGCTGTAGACCAGCGCCGCGGCGTTCAGAGATTTGCGCCCGGGCGGAAAATGCCGCTCGCGGATCGTCCGGGCCAGACGATCGCCGAGGCCGCTTGAGACGATCTGCCCCCGCCACGATCCCTTGAGCCCGGCAGCGGCCGCCCTGACGCCGGCAGTCACGGCGGTTTCCGCGGCCGCGATCTCAGCGGCCATGTAAGCGTCAAGATTGCCCTGAAGGGCCGCGACGATCCTCATGGCTGCACCCGCGCCTCCGCCGACCAGATCAGCCGCTCGCCATCGCGGAGGGGTTCGCCGAGGATCTCGAACGCCTCGCCCGTGATTTCGATCAGATCGCCCTGGGCGAGGGTGGGCGCGTCCGAGATGCGCAATTGCAGCACCACCGTGTCGGTGACGAACCGGCTTTCGCCAAAGCCTGCAATGCGATCCGGGCGCTGGCGGATGACCTGAACCGGCTGGCCGGGCCCCGCGCCGCCCGGGTGCCAGACCGCAGGCAGCGCGAGGTTGGGATCGGCAAAGAGGATGTCCACCGCGGCAGCGAAAGCCGTCACGTTGCCACCGGGATGCCGAAGCAGGCGTTGAGCCGCACCCGGCCGAGGGTTTCCAGCGCGCTATCGCCCACGGCTTGCACGGCGATGCCGATCAGCCGGTTGCCGGTCGCCACGGTGGTGCAGCGTTTCTCGGCCGCGTCCCAATAGATCGCTGCGCCGATCGCCCATTCCTGGCTGGGCGCTTTCGGCAGATCGAACACGCCCGAGAGCTTGAGGACGACCTCGGCACCGGATGCGGCGGCGCCCTCGGCCACGCCGAAGAGCGTTTCCAGCAGCACGCCCTCGCCCGAAGCGATGTCGGCGGGCGCCGGGATGGTGAGCCGATCGCCCACCGCGATGAAGTTCTTCA
>SLJW01000243.1 GCA_007134865.1 Paracoccaceae bacterium
ACCTGTTGACGATGACCGACAAGCGGAGTGCAGAGAAACAGAAGGCGCTGGATTCGGCGCTCTCGCAGATCGAACGCCAGTTCGGCAAGGGCTCGATCATGAAGCTGGGCGGCGACAACCCTGTGGCCGAGATCGAGTCGACCTCGACCGGTTCGCTGGGGCTGGATATCGCGCTTGGCATCGGCGGTCTGCCCAAGGGGCGCATTGTCGAGATTTACGGCCCCGAATCCTCGGGCAAGACCACGCTGACCCTGCATGTCGTGGCCGAAGAGCAGAAGAAAGGCGGCATCTGCGCCTTTGTCGACGCCGAACATGCACTCGACCCGCAATATGCCCGCAAGTTGGGCGTTGATCTGGACGAATTGCTGATCTCGCAACCGGATACGGGCGAACAGGCGCTGGAAATCGTCGACACGCTGGTGCGCTCGGGCGCGGTCTCGCTGGTCGTGGTCGATTCGGTCGCTGCATTGACGCCCAAATCCGAGCTCGAGGGGGATATGGGCGATAGCTCGGTCGGCGTGCATGCGCGCCTGATGAGCCAGGCCATGCGCAAGCTGACCTCCTCCATCGCGCGCTCGAACTGCATGGTGATCTTCATCAACCAGATTCGGATGAAAATCGGCGTCATGTTCGGTTCGCCCGAGACGACGACTGGCGGCAACGCGCTGAAATTCTACGCTTCGGTGCGGCTCGATATCCGCCGTATCGGCTCGATCAAGGATCGTGACGAAGTTGTCGGCAACCAGACCCGCGTGAAAGTGGTCAAGAACAAGGTTGCCCCCCCGTTCAAGCAGGTCGAATTCGATATCATGTATGGCGAGGGGATCTCGAAACGCGGCGAATTGCTGGATCTCGGTGTGAAAGCCGGAGTGGTTGAGAAATCGGGCGCCTGGTATTCCTACGGGGATGAGCGGATCGGGCAGGGACGTGAAAATGCCAAATCCTTCCTCAAGGACAACCCCCAGATCGCGCATGACATCGAGGACAAGATCCGCGCGGCCCACGGGCTGGATTTCCAGGTGAGCGAGAAAGACGAGCCGCTGCTTGACGAGTGATCCGGCGCTTCATGTGTCGTGGACCGAGTTGGACGCGGCTCTACCGCGGATCATGGCGGCGCCGAAAGACGGGGGCCGGGTCGAGATGCTATGCCTGCGCCCGGATTACGGCCTGCGCCGCTTTGTGCCCGAAATCACTGTAACAGCAGAGCGGGGCATTCCGGGCGAACGCTGGGCGACCCGACCATGGTTGCGCGACGAAACCGGCGCGCCACATCCGGGGATACAGGTCTGCATCCTGACGCGTCGGGTGCTTGATCTTGTCTGGCGCCCGCGCGAGGGCGTGCCGCATCCCGGCGACACGTTCATCACCGATATGGACCTCTCGGAGGCAAATCTGCCCGCCGGTCAGCGACTTGCGGTTGGCTCTGCGGTGCTCGAAGTCTCGGATATCTTCAATGATGCCTGTGTGAAATGGGCGGCGCGCTATGGCGCGGCCTCGCGGGAATGGATCAACCTGCCCGAGCATCGGGCATTGCGACTGCGTGGAATTCTCTGCCGTGTGGTGCAGGACGGGCGCATCCGGCTGGGTGATGAGTTGCGGAAGGCCGCGCCCGCCAATCTGCCCTCAGGTGTGGACAGCCCCCCGGCACAGGGCTAAACCAACGCAAATTGACATCCGCGCCGGAGGCAGATCATGGCCAGCCTGAATGATATCCGCTCGACCTTTCTGAATTATTTCGCCCGGCAAGGCCATGCGGTCGTGGACAGTTCGCCCCTCGTGCCGCGCAATGACCCGACGCTGATGTTCACCAATTCCGGCATGGTTCAGTTCAAGAATGTCTTTACCGGGCTGGAGCATCGCGACTATACCCGCGCGGCGACCTCGCAGAAATGCGTCCGCGCCGGCGGCAAGCACAATGACCTCGACAATGTCGGCTATACCGCGCGCCACCATACGTTTTTCGAGATGCTGGGCAATTTCAGTTTCGGTGATTATTTCAAATCCGACGCCATCCCCTTCGCCTGGGAACTTCTGACCAAGGACTTTGACATCCCGAAAGACCGGCTGCTGGTCACGATTTACCATACCGATGACGAGGCCGCCGACATCTGGAAAAAGGTCGCGGGCCTGCCCGACGACCGCATCATCCGCATCGCCACCGATGACAATTTCTGGCGCATGGGCCCGACCGGCCCCTGTGGCCCCTGCACCGAGATTTTCTTCGACCACGGCCCGAGCATCTGGGGCGGCCCTCCGGGCAGTGCGGAGGAAGATGGCGACCGCTTCATCGAGATCTGGAACCTGGTCTTCATGCAGAACGAACAGCATGAGGATGGGTCCATGACCGATTTGCCCAATCAGTCGATCGACACCGGCATGGGGCTCGAGCGTATTGGTGCGCTGTTGCAGGGCAAGCACGATAATTACGACACCGACCTGATGCGCGCGCTGATCGAGGCTTCGGCGAATGCGACATCAAGCGACCCGGATGGCCCCGGCAAGACCCATCACCGCGTCATCGCCGACCATCTGCGCGCGACCTCCTTCCTGATCGCGGACGGGGTTCTGCCCTCCAATGACGGGCGCGGCTATGTGCTGCGCCGGATCATGCGCCGCGCCATGCGCCATGCCCATATGCTGGGCGCGGCTGACCCGCTGATGCACCGGCTGGTGCCCGCGCTGGTCACGCAAATGGGCGGCCATTACCATGAACTGCGCGAGGCGCAGGCGCTGATTACCGAGACCCTGCGCGCCGAAGAAACCCGCTTCCGCCAGACACTGGACCGCGGCCTGAAACTGCTCGATGCCGAGTTGGACAAGCTGCCCGACGGCGCGACCCTGCCGGGCGAGGCCGCGTTCCGGCTCTACGACACCTATGGCTTCCCGCTGGACCTGACGCAGGACGCGCTGCGCGAGCGCGGACGCGCGGTCGATGTCGCAGGCTTCGAGGCTGCCATGGCTGAGCAGAAGGCCCGCGCACGGGCAAGCTGGGCCGGGTCAGGCGAGGCCGCGGATGCCACGCTCTGGTTCGACCTCGCCGATCGGCTCGGGGCAAGCGAGTTCCTGGGCTATGACATGGAGAGCGCCGAAGGGCAGGTGCTCGCGCTGGTCTCCGATGGCAAAGAGCTCGAGACAGCGACGGGCGAGGTGCAGATCGTCACCAACCAGACCCCATTCTACGCCGAATCCGGTGGGCAGGTCGGCGATACCGGTTTCATCCGCTCGACAACAGGCGTGGCCGAGGTTACCGATACGCGCCGCGCCGCGGGGGTGATCATCCATTTCGCCAAGGTTACCGAGGGCGAGATCAGCCGCGGCCAGCCGGTCAAGCTCGAGGTGAACCACCGTCGCCGCACGGCGATCCGGGCCAATCACTCCGCCACGCATCTGCTGCACGAAGCCCTGCGCCGCGCGCTTGGCGAGCATGTTGCGCAGAAAGGCTCGCTCAACGCGCCCGACCGGCTGCGCTTCGATTTCAGCCATGGTGCCGGGCTCAGCAGTGACGAACTTGCGCAGGTCGAGGCCGAGGTGAATCTTTACATCCGTCAGAACACACCGGTCGAGACACGGCTGATGACGCCCGACGAGGCCCGCGCCCTCGGTGCACAGGCGCTCTTCGGCGAGAAATATGGCGACGAAGTGCGCGTGGTGGCGATGGGCCACCAGCCCGGTTCCGGCAAGGGGGTCGAGGGCGATACCTATTCGCTGGAGTTGTGCGGCGGCACCCATGTCGCGCGCACGGGCGATATCGGGGCCTGCGTCATCCTGAGCGATTCGGCCTCTTCGGCGGGTGTGCGCCGGGTCGAGGCGCTGACCGGTCAGGCAGCGCTTGATTTCCTCCGCGGGCAGGAGGCGCGGCTGGGCTCGGTGGCATCGCTGCTCAAATCGCCGGTCCCGGATGTGCCCGAGCGCGTGAAGGCGTTGCTGGAAGAGCGGCGCGCGCTTGCCAATGAGGTGGCCCAACTCAAGCGCCAGCTTGCCATGGGTGGCAGCGCGCCCGAAGAGGCCCCGCGCGAGATTGCGGGCGTGAAATTCATCGCCCGCGTGATGGATGGAGTCAGCGGCAAGGACCTGCCCGCGCTGATCGACGCGATGAAGGAACAACTCGGCTCGGGTGTTGTCCTGCTCATTGCCGATACCGGCGCGAAACCGGCGGTCGCAGCGGGTGTCACCCCGGATTTGACCAGCCGCTTCTCGGCGGTCGATCTGGTGCGCGCCGCAGTGGCCGAACTTGGCGGCAAAGGTGGCGGCGGGCGGCCCGACATGGCGCAGGGTGGGGGTGCGGATATCTCGAAGGCTGATGCCGCGCTCGCGGCCGTTGCCCGCATGATCGAAGGAGTAGAGGCATGAGTGCGCTTTGGATCGCCTCGGTCGAGGTCACGGATGCTGACGCCTACGGCGAATACGCCAAACGCGCGGGCCCTGCGATCGCCGCGCATGGGGGCGTGTTTCTGGCGCGCGGGGGCCGCACGGTCGTGCTGGAGGGCGCCGCGCGCCCGCGCAATGTCGTTGCGCGCTTCCCTTCGGTCGAAGATGCCGTCGCCTGCTACAATTCGCCCGCATATCAAGAGGCGCTGAGCTTTGCCAAAGGGGCGTCAAACCGCGATCTCTATGTGGTCGAGGAAGTGGACTGATCCACTCATTTTCTTGCCAAAAATACTCAATAAAACAGTCTCTTATCCGGCGAAAGGGTCGCTCGGATAGCCCACCCCGATCAGATGGAGCCCATCAGGCGGGCTGACAGGGCCGCAGGCGGCGCGGTCGCGGGCCTCCAGCGCGGCTTTCACGTCGTCAGGTGCCCATGCGCCTGCGCCAACCCGCTCCAGCGTGCCGACGAGGCTGCGCACCTGATTGTGCAGGAAGGACCGCGCGCGCAAGTGAAAGCGGATTTCCTGCCCCTCGGGCAGTGCCAGCGCCTCGATCTCCAGCGCATCCAGCGTCTTGACCGGCGAGGCCGCCTGACATTGGCTGGCGCGGAAGGTGGTGAAATCACGCCGCCCGACGAGATGCCGCGCGGCCTCCTGCATCGGCGCAAGGTCCAACCGATGGCGAACATGCCAGACGTGCCCTGCATCCAGTGCCGGTGGGGCGCGACGGTTCAGTAGGCGAAAGAGATAGCGCCGCTCCAGCGCCGAGAAACGGGCGTGAAAGTCCTCATCGACCTGTGCACAGGCAAGGATCGCCACGGGCGCCGGGCGCAGATGGTGGTTGAGCGCCTCGCGCAGGCGAAACGGATCCCAGTCGCGCGCCATGTCGCAATGCGCGACCTGACCGGTCGCATGCACGCCCGTATCGGTGCGCCCGGCTGCAGCGATGCGCGGCAGGTCGGGCTCCAGCCGCGCCAGCGCGGCCTCGATGGCATCCTGCACCGATGGCTGGCCCGATTGCGCCTGCCAGCCGCAGAAGGGCCGCCCGTCATATTCGATTTTCAGCGCATAGCGTGGCATGGCGCGCGAGGTAGCGCGCCCGCGCGCGCTTGGCAATCACCCCTCGGCCGCGAGGATCGCCGCGAGCCCGCTCTTGTAGTCGGGGTAGCGCAGTTTCAGCCCCAATTCGCGCTTGATCCGGTCATTGCGCACGCGCTTGTTGTCGGCATAGAAGCTGCGCGCCATGGGCGAGAGATCGGCACTTTCGAACGGCACTTCGGGCGGGATAGGCATGCCCAGCAATTCGGCTGCATGCGCCAGCACATCCTGCGGCGGGGCAGGGGTGTCGTCGCACAGGTTGAAGACGCGACTGCCGACATCCGAGTGCATTGCGAGGTCGAGCGCCTGCGCGATATCTTCCTGATGGATGCGCGAGAAGACCTGGCCGGGCTTGATCACACGCTCGGCCCGCCCGGCGCGGAGCTTCGCGAAAGGGCCGCGCCCGGGGCCATAGATGCCTGCCAGCCGGAAGATATGCAGCCGCACTCCGGCGCGGGCGCAGACCTCCTGCCACGCGGCCTCGGCCCGAACCCGGGCGCGACCGCGATCCGAGCGCGTATCGGTCGCGTCCTCCTCATCGACCCAGCCGCCCTGCCGGTCGCCATAGACCCCGGTGGTCGAGAGATAGCCTACCCAGTCGAGATGCCGCGCCTGCGCGATGGCCTCGCCATGCGCGGCAAGCACAGGGTCATCGCCTGCAGGGGCGATTGAGGTCAGCAGATGTGTGGTTTCTGAGAGCGGCAGGGGATTGCCCGGCCAGATCAGCGCCTCCACTCCACGCGCCGCCATCGCGCGGGCCTTCTCGGCGCTGCGCGTGGTGCCGATGATGCGCGCGCCGCGGGGTAAAAGCCGCGCGTCCAGCCCCTGCGCGCTGTAGCCGTGACCGAGGGAAAGCAGTGTGATTGTCATGCCCGGTACTATCGGGCGGCCCGCACGGGGGTGCAAGGCCAGATCGTGCTGGTCAAGCCGGGCAAAGCGGGGCAGGGTCGCGCGGAGGAGATCGAACCATGACCCCGGAAACCCTGAAATACGCACTCATCATGCTGGCTGCCGGTGTCGGTGTGCCGGTGCTGGCCGCTCTCAATGCCCAGCTTGGCGGCCGTATTGCCTCGCCCGCCGTTGCAGGGGCCGCAATGTTCCTGATCGCCTGTGTCGCCGCGCTTCTGGTCGCGGCGGTCGCGGGTGAGGCGCGCGCGCTCACCCAGCTTCCTTTGCAGCCACGGTATCTCTTCCTCGCGGGCCTCTTGATCGCCTTTTACCTGCTCTCGATTTCCTGGGTTGCGCCGCGCTTCGGGGTGGGCAATGCCGTGATGTTCGTGCTGCTTGGCCAGATTATCGCGATCTCGGTCATCGACCATTTCGGCCTTTTCGGCGCGCGTATCCGGCCGCTTGATTTGACCCGCCTCGCCGGGATCGGCTTCATGGCGCTCGGCGTGGTGCTCGCGCAACGCCCGACGCTCTGACGAGCATCTGTTACAAATACGCAACTTTGGCGCGGATTCCGGACCTTTGCCACCGGCTTTTGATCAGTGTCAAAGACAGGTTTTTCAAGGGCCATTACCCACAAAACCGATTTTCCGAACCTTTTCAGGAGCCACCTCATGAACGATGCCACTGTCACCCAACTCTCAAGCGCCCCTGCTGCCAAGGCCGCTGGCCCCGCATCCGAGCCGCAGGTCACCGACGCGAATGTGACAGTGGAGGCCGAGGCGCCTGCCGAGGACAGCACGGGCGTAAAGCTGAGAACGGCACCGAAGAACCATCGCTGGCAACCTGACCCCGAGCAATTGACCCACGAGGAAATCCGGCAGTTTTTTGAGTCGGACCGCTACCCCTACCGCTACAAGATGGCGCGCAAGCCCTATGAGGATGAGAAGGCCCAGCTTCAGGCCGAGCTTCTCAAGGTGCAGAAATGGGCCATCGAGACGGGTGAGCGCTTTGTATTTCTGTTCGAGGGGCGCGATGCTGCAGGCAAGGGCGGCACCATCAAGCGGTTCAATGAGCACCTGAACCCGCGTTTCGCGCGCGTGGTGGCGCTTAACAAACCTTCCGAAAAGGAACTCGGGCAATGGTATTTCCAGCGTTATGTCGAACACCTGCCGACCTCGGGCGAAATGGTGTTTTATGACCGGAGCTGGTATAACCGCGCCGGGGTCGAGCGGGTGATGGGGTTCTGCAAGCCGACCGATTACCTTGAATTCATGCGCCAGGCCCCCGAGTTCGAGCGGATGCTGGTGCGTTCGGGCGTCCGGCTCTACAAGTTCTGGTTCTCGGTCACGCCCGAGGAACAGCGCCGCCGCTTCGCCTCGCGCGAGACCGATCCGCTGAAACGCTGGAAGCTCTCGCCCATCGACAAGGCCTCGTTGAGCAAATGGGATGAATACACGCAGGCGAAGGAGGCGATGTTCTTCTATACCGACACCGCCGATGCACCCTGGACGGTCATCAAATCCAAGGACAAGAAGCGCGCGCGGCTGGAATGCATGAAGCATTTCCTCTCGACGCTGGATTATCCGGACAAGGACCCCAGTATCGCGCGCAAGCCCGACCCGCTGATCGTGGGCCGTGCGCGCCATGTCGTGCTGTCGGATGCAGATCTGGCGCATGTCATGGGGGCGTCGGCCTGACAAGCGCGCCTGCGCTGGCGACCCCGGCAGGATTCGAACCTGCAACCTGCCCCTTAGGAGGGGGCTGCTCTATCCAGTTGAGCCACGGGGCCGTTAGCGACGCGCATACAAGGTTTTGCCAAGGCTGTCACGACCCTCGCGCCTGCGCGTTAACACTTGGCCCCGAGCGAATGCAGCGCTAACATGCCCGTGTTCGACGGTATACAGGAAGCACTGGCCTTGCCCCCATATCTGCCCCCCGACGCGCATCGCCCTCTCACTCTGCGCGACGTCTCCGAGGCCAGCGGCGTCAGTGAGATGACCGTGAGCCGCGTGTTGCGCAACCGCGCCGATGTCTCGCCCGCCACGCGCGAAAAGGTGCTCGCCGCAGCCAAGAAGCTTGGCTATGTGCCCAACAAGATCGCGGGCGCGCTGGCCAGCCAGCGCGTCAATCTGGTCGGTGTGGTGATCCCGTCGCTGGCCAATATGGTGTTTCCCGAAGTGCTGGCCGGGATTTCTGACGCGCTTGAGGAATCGGGCCTGCAGCCGGTTTTCGGCGCCACCGATTACAAGGCCGAGCGCGAGGAGAATGTGATCTACGAGATGCTCTCCTGGCGGCCCTCGGGGATGATCGTGGCGGGGCTCGAGCATACCGAGGCCGCGCAGGCCATGCTCGCCAATTCGGGCATCCCGATTGTCGAGATCATGGATATCGATGGCGACCCCATTGATTCGATGGTCGGCATCTCGCACCGGCGCGCAGGCCGCCAGATGGCCGAGACGATCCTCGCGGCGGGCTATCGCAGGATCGGGTTTCTAGGCTCGAAAATGCCCGATGACCACCGCGCGCGCAAACGCATGGAGGGGTTTTCCGAAGTGCTGCAAGAGGCCGGGCTGGAGCTTGCCGCGACCGAGCATTACGCGGGCGGCTCGTCCATGGCCAAGGGGCGCGAGATGACAGAGGCGATCCTGAAACGCGCGCCGGATCTGGATTTTCTGTATTATTCCAATGACATGATTGGGGCAGGGGGGCTGCTTTACTGTCTCGATCAGGGGCTGGATGTGCCGGGCACCATCGGGCTTGCCGGGTTCAACGGGCTGGAACTGCTCGAGGGTTTGCGGATGCGGCTGGCCACCACGGATGCCTGCCGCCGCGAGATCGGGGTCAAGGCCGCCGAGATCGTGGCGGGGATTTCGGATGACGGGGTGATCGGCGGCAAGCGGATCGAACTCAGCCCGCGGGTCGAGATCGGCGACACGATCCGCCGCGTCTGAGGCTCAGATCTGCGCCTCCCACCACCCGCGCCCGGTTTGCGGGTCGATATAGACGGTGATCACGCTTCCTTCGGGATGCGCGGACAGGTGCTCAAACCGGTCCATCATCGAGCTGTCCGGCGTGCCACTCGCATCGACCCAATCGAGCACATATTGCCGGACCTTATTCTTGTATACGTCAGTCGCGCGTATGCCTTTCACGCGCGCCTCGCGCACTTCGCCCTCGCGCAGGGCGCGCAGCACCGAAAGCTTCCGCCCGATCATCCAGCCGCCCAGCCCAAGGCCGACAAGTACGATCAGCACGCCGACCGAAGTGAAAATGACCCCGCCCATCCGCTCGTTGCGCAGGTCGACCGTGGCGATATCGGGGTTATGCCGCGCATGGGTAACCTCGACCGTCCCGCCTGTCCTGAGCGTCCAGTAGAGCCGTTGCGAAACATCGTCGACGCGGATCAGCGGAGTGCCTTCGCCTTCGGGAATGAAGCGATAGGTGACATGGTAGCTGCGCCGTGTGGCCCCGTCCGAGGTATGGCTGCTGCGGATATGGGTTTCCAGCACTTCGCCGGTAACTGTCACCCCGTCGCGCGCGAGCGTCATGGCCTTCCAGGCCATGACGCCTCCCACTGTGGCGAAGATCAACCCGAAGACCAGCACGAGCAGCGCCCAGAACAGCCCGACGCGCCGTGCAACCCGCAACCATGATACTTGTTTGCGTTCCATCGCTCTCTCGCCTCACAGGGGCTTTCCCTTGCGCCTTGGCAAGGATACATACGAGCGCGCGAGGGCCGAAAAGGGGCAGAAGATGGGCATGGACAAGGTTTTTGAGGCGAAAAACGCCGAAGCGCGGCTCTCAACGCTCTGGGAGCAGGCGGGGGCATTCCGCGCAGGCGCGAACAAGCGCCGTGATGAGCCTTTCTGCGTGATGATCCCGCCGCCCAATGTGACCGGCAACCTGCATATCGGGCACGCCTTCAACAACACGCTGCAGGATATTCTGGTGCGCTGGAAGCGGATGCAGGGCTATGACGTGCTCTGGCAGCCGGGGCAGGACCATGCCGGGATTGCCACGCAGATGGTGGTCGAGCGCGCATTGGCCGCCGAGGGCAAGAAACGCACCGATTTCTCGCGCGAAGACTTCATCGGGCTGGTCTGGGAGCAGAAACAGAAATCCGGCGGCACGATCATCGAGCAGTTGAAACGCCTCGGCTGTTCGCTGGACTGGTCACGCAATGCTTTCACCATGTCCGGCGCCCCCGGCGCGCCTGCGGGTGAGGAGGGCAATTTCCACGATGCGGTGATCAAGGTCTTTGTCGATATGTACAACAAGGGCCTGATTTATCGCGGAAAACGTCTGGTCAACTGGGACCCGCATTTCGAGACCGCGATCTCGGATCTCGAAGTCGAGAATATCGAGACCGACGGGCATATGTGGCACTTCAAATACCCGCTCGCTGGCGGCGAGACGTATGAATATTTGGAGCAAGATGAAGACGGCAATGTGATCCTGCGCGAGACGCGGGATTACATCTCGATTGCGACGACGCGGCCCGAGACGATGCTGGGCGACGGCGCGGTTGCAGTTCATCCATCGGATCAACGTTACGCGCCAATTGTTGGAAAATTATGTGAAATCCCGGTTGGACCGAAAGAGCATCGGCGGCTGAT
>SLJW01000260.1 GCA_007134865.1 Paracoccaceae bacterium
ATGCCAGCCGTCAGGCAAGCCATCCTCGACGCCTTCGCGAGACCACCACCACGACGCTGCCCTCATTGTGAAAGGTTAATCGCAGAACACCCAGAAAAAATTCTGCCAAAGTAGTGCTAGGAAGATGGTGCATCCAGTCGCGCAGATCGGTCGCCTCCAATGCGGCCTTGGCCTAGGGGTCGGCCGCTGCGGCGCGAGAGCGTAGCGCATGGCGGAAGGCCGATGTCACCTGCTTCAGTTCCAGCGCGCCGCCAAAGCGAATACCGCCCTGATAGGCGTTGGAAAACCCACCGCAATCGCAGATCATTGCTGCCAGCGCAGGCGGGTTCAGGCAGGCAGCGGCCATCTGGGTATGGGCGGAATAGGACATTCCCATCGTGGCCACCTGCCCATCGCACCAGTCCTGTCGTGCGATCCAGTCGATAGTGTCGAAACCGTCTTCGGCCTCGCCCCGGTATTTCGTGAATCGGCCCTCAGAGCCGTATCGACCCCGGCAATCCTGAAACACCACGGCAAAGCCTGCATCAGTGAAGAACCGCGCCAGTTCCTCGCGGCCAAAGACCTCTGGATGGTTTAGGGTGTATTCATTCACCCGCGCCTCGCGCTTGTCATAGGGCGTGCGTTCCAGAAGTGCGGGCAAAGGGCCACGGCCCGCACCTTGGGGGAAAAAGACATCTGTCGCAAACCGCACCCCGTCGCGCATGGGAACCATGAGATCGCGCACGGCCGCGTCGGCGGGTCTGGGATTAGCGACAGACATTGGCGTTACCGTGCGCTGAGATTGGTGACCAGCGAACGGCCATCCGGGCTGGGAGTGAACTCGATATCCCCGCGCACGGCCCAGTTGTTGCCTTCCCAGTGTAGTGGAATGATGGCTACTTCTTCGGCTGCAATGGCAGCTTCTTCCTGCAAGGCGGCTTCGCGTTCATCATCCTCAAAGGCCTCAAACGCGCGTTCAAGGGCCGCGTCAAACGGCTCGCTGGAATAGCGGAAACGGTTGTTGGACCCCCAGCCGCGCTCTTCGTCGAATGTTCCCAGCACATTGCGCAGCGCAAGGCTGCTTTCGCCTGTGGAAATCCCGAAGGCCACGATGAATGCCGAGAACTCGCGCGCGGTTGCCTGCCCGAAATAGACGTTGGCGGGCACGTTCTCGACCTCGATATCCAGCCCAACCTGCGACCACATTTGCCCGATGGCCAGCAACACATCGGTGTCATTCACATAGCGCCCTGCGGGGCCGTGAATGGTCATCGCCCAGCCATCGCCATATCCCGCTTCTTCCAGCAATTCGCGGGCGCGCTCGGGGTCGTATGCGGGCTGCGGGATATCGGGGTTGTGGCCAAAGATGCCCTCAGGTGCGAACTGGTTGGCCGGAGCGCCGGAATTGAACTGGATGCGGTCAATGATCGCTTCGCGGTTGATTGCAAGGCTCAGTGCCTGCCGCACGCGCACGTCGCGGAACGGGTTGCCCACGGACGGGTCGATCTGGACCGTGGTATCTTCCAACTGGTCTACACCCATATAGAGCATCCGGGCCGAGGGTGCCGCGACCACTGTCACGTCAGCCATCTCGCGCAGGCGGTCCAGATCATTGGGCGGAACAGCATCGATGAAATCGACCTCGCCCGCTTGCAGGGACGCCACACGGTATGCGGAGTTGTCAAGAAAGCGGATGGTCACGCCTTCGAACTCGGGTGCATCGCCCCAGTAATCGGGGTTCCGCTCAACCACCAGATTCTCGCCGGGGCTGTAGTTGACCTTACGGTAGGGGCCAGTGCCAAGCGCCGTTGTGCCACGGTCGAAATCGGCACTTTCCGAATCGGCCACGTTCTGCGAAACGATGTAGACCCTGGACAGGTCCGTGGGCAGGCCCGGTGCGGGCGCGGAGGTGGTGATGACCAGCGTATAGTCATCGACAGCTTCGGCGCTTTCAATCACGGCCAAGCGCTGGGTGAAGGGCGCGGGGCTGTTGGGCACTTCCGGAATACGCTCGAAGGTGAAGACCGCGTCTGCTGCCGTGAACGGGCTGCCATCGTGGAAGGTCACACCTTCGCGCAGGGTAAAGGTCCAGGTCAGGCGGTCGTCCGACACGCTCCATTCGGTGGCGAGGCCGGGGACGAAATTGCCGTCCGGGCCAATATGGATCAGCCGGTCATAGAGGATTGCGGCCAGTTGCTGGTTCTGGCCCGTCGTGGCAAAATGCGGGTCCATCGAGGATGGCGCAGCCGCCAGCCCGGCGGTGATGCTTTGCGCCCCGGCAGCACCTGCCATCAGCGCCGCGATGGCCGTTGCGCCCAAGGATTGCGATAGTTTGGTCATGGTGTCGTATCTCCCTGTTATGGGCCTGTCACCTTGTGACAGGCTACGGTGCGCCCTGGCGCTATCTGCCGCAGGGCAGGGCGGGTGGCGCGGCATTCCCCGTCGGCCAAAGGGCAACGGGGGTGAAAATGGCAACCTGATGGCGGGTTGAGCGGTGAGGGGATTTCTCCCTTGATCGGCTGAAACCGGCGCTTGCCTTTGGTCAGGCGCGGCACTTCATTCAGAAGGGCCTGCGCGTAGGGGTGCAGCGGATTGGCAAACAGGTCTTCGGTCGGGGCCTCTTCCACGACGCGGCCCAGATACATGATAAACACCCGGTCCGCGATATGTTCGACCACGCCCAGATCATGGCTGTTCCATCCCGGATGATCACATAGACCCTCGTCGGACGGCGCTGTTCATGGCAAGATCGATCCTGCGCGAGGTGCGGGACGGGGGGCTGGCATGCTGATTTCTCTTCA
>SLJW01000182.1 GCA_007134865.1 Paracoccaceae bacterium
GTGGCGCGGCACGGGCTGGCGCGCTCGATCAGGACAGTGCCAAGACGTTCCTCCAGCGCGCGCACCCGCTGCGAAATGGCCGAGGGCGTCACCCCCAAGGCCCGCGCCGCGCCCTCAAAGCTGCCGGTCTGAACCACCATCGCGACCGCACGCGCGGCGGGATAATCAAGCATTAGCGCTCCTTCACCAACATTACGTTGTTTAATTTGCCTAATCACATGGCCCGGTATATCGCAAGCCGAACCTGGCGGAGGCAGATATGAGCGACCTGACGATTTACCTGACCGGCCTTGGCATTGGCCTGAGTCTGATTATCGCCATCGGCGCGCAGAATGCCTTTGTTCTGCGCCAGGGCCTGCGCGGGTCGCATGTCTTCCCGGTTGTCCTGACCTGTGCGCTGTCAGATGCGATCCTGATCGTGGTCGGAGTAACCAGTTTTGCCAAAATTGCGGCATGGTTGCCGATGGTCGATCCGGTCATGCGCTATGGCGGCGCTGCGTTTCTGCTCTGGTATGGGGCGCGCAACATGCGCGCGGCCTTTACCTCATCGCAAGCACTATGGATCGACGGTGCAGCCCCGCGAGAGCCGCTGCGCCCTGTGCTGCTTACAGCGCTGGCGCTGACATGGCTGAACCCTCATGTCTATCTCGATACCGTGGTCTTGCTGGGCACGATCTCGACGCAATATGCGGGCCAACAGTTTGCCTTTGCCGCAGGTGCGGTCAGCGGTTCCTTCCTGTTCTTTTTCTCGCTCGGCTATGGTGCGGGTAAATTGAGGCCGCTTTTCGCACAACCCAGGGCTTGGCGGCTTCTGGAGGGCGGAATTGCTCTGGTGATGTGGGCAATTGCTGTGAAATTCATCCTGTCAGCCTGAACAGGCTGTTTCGCGTGGATCAATATCCTGAAGCATCACTCTATCGGGCACCGAATACTCAGTGCTGCGCTGCTCCTGTATGACCGCAAAGGGCTCGAATCCGCGATAGGGTGTCTTGCGGTCGGAGCAGAACACTAGCGCATTCGTGATGCGCATGCGCAAAGCGCTTTTCGGCAAGGGCATCCGCAGCTAGGCTGCAGTCATTATATCTTAATGTGCTAAAGGAGCCTTCATGCCCGTCCGTTTCCCGCTGTCCCACCCCGTTTTCTCGCTTGCTTTGGCGGCGCTTCTGTCCCTGCCACTCTCCGCACAGGCCGATCCCGGGCGTGAGGCGCGGCTGACTGTTGCGCAGGCCTATATCGAGGCAACACTGGCGGATCTCGATGTCGAGGCCATGGTGCGGACCATGTACAAGCCGCTGCTCGAGGAGATCCGCGCTTCCGGGCAGGAGGTCAGCGAGGAACAGGAGGCCGAGATCGACGCCCTGTATCAGGAGAACATGGCCGAGCCTCTGGTCGATCTGATGCGGGCGCAGGACGAGATCATGGCCGATCTCTTCACCCTGACGCAGATCGAGGACCTCTATGCCTTCTACATGACCCCGAGTGGCCGCGCGGTGATGCAGAAGCTGCCGCAACTGACCGAAGCCCAGATGCCGCAGATCAACGAGCTTGTCATGACCCGGATGGAGACCATGATGCCCAAGATCATGGAGATTCTGGAACTCGAGGACTGAGCAACTGAGGCCAAGGGGAGCGCCATGGGAGCGCAGAGCACGCTGGTCATGACCTGTGGCGACCCTGCGGGGATCGGCCCCGAGATTGCGCTCAAGGCGCGGCTTTCGGGGGCGCCATGCTTCGCATGGCTCGGGGACCCGGCGCATCTGCCCGAGGCTGCACGCTGGCAGGCAATCCAGGCGCCTGCAGAAGCCGCTTCGGTTGCACCCGATGTGCTGCCGGTGCTGGTCCATCCCTTCCCGGCCCCGGCGCGGCCCGGCGCGCCGGATCCGGCCAATGCGGCCGCCATCGTCGCGGTGATCGCGCGCGCAGTGGCGCTGGCGCAATCCGGCGCGGCTGCCGGGATTGTCACCTGCCCGATCAACAAGGCGGCGTTGAAGACGGGTGCGGGCTTCGGCTTCCCGGGCCATACCGAATATCTGGCCGATCTGGCGGGCGGGGTGCCGGTGGCCATGATGCTGGCCTGCGAGAGCCTGCGCGTGGTGCCCGCGACAATTCATATCCCCCTCGCGCAGGTGCCCCACGCGCTGACGCGCGCGGGGCTTGAGCAATGCCTGCGCATCACGCGCGCCGGGTTGCAGCGCGATTTCGGGATCGTGGCGCCCTACATTGCGGTGGCAGGGCTCAACCCCCATGCCGGGGAAAGCGGGGTGATGGGGCGCGAGGAGATCGAGGTGATCACCCCGGTGCTCGATGCCCTTCGCGCCGAGGGCTGGGTGCTCGACGGCCCGCTGCCCGCCGATACGATGTTCCACCCGGGGGCGCGCGAACTCTATGATGCGGCGGTCTGCATGTATCATGACCAGGCGCTGATCCCGATCAAGACCATCGATTTCGCAGGCGGGGTGAATGTAACGCTGGGCCTGCCCTTCATCCGGACCTCGCCCGATCATGGCACAGCCTATGACATTGCAGGGCAAGGCGTAGCGGATGCGAGTTCGCTGGTGGCTGCCTTGCGCGTGGCGCAGGACATGGCTAATCGGCGAGGATGATCGACAACCTGCCTCCCCTGCGCGAGGTGATCCGCACGCATGATCTGCGCGCGAAGAAGAGCTTCGGGCAGAATTTCCTGCTGGACCTGAACCTGACCGCGCGGATCGCGCGGGCGGCTGGTGATCTGCGCGGCGCCGATGTGCTGGAGGTCGGCCCCGGCCCCGGTGGGCTCACGCGCGGGCTTCTGGCCGAGGGTGCGCGGCGGGTGGTCGCGGTCGAGAAGGATACGCGCTGCCTGCCCGCGCTGGCCGAGATTTCGGCCGCCTATCCGGGGCGCTTGCAGGTGATCGCGGGCGATGCGCTGGATCTGGACCCGCTTGCGCATCTGAGCCCGCCGATCAAGGTGGTGGCCAATCTGCCCTATAATGTCGGCACTGAACTGCTGATCCGCTGGATGACACCCGCGCAATGGCCGCCCTTCTGGGACAGTCTGACCCTGATGTTCCAGCGCGAGGTCGCCGAGCGCATCGTCGCGCGGCCCGGCACCAAGGCATACGGTCGGTTGGCCCTAATGGTGCAATGGCGCGCCGAGGCGCGGATCGTGCTCAGCCTGCCGCCCGAGGCCTTCACCCCGCCGCCCAAGGTCTCGTCGAGCGTGTTGCATATCACGCGGCTGGAGCGCCCCCGCTATCCCGCCGATCCGGCCATTCTGGAACGGCTTGTGGCTGCCGGGTTCAACCAGCGCCGCAAGATGCTGCGCGCGGCCCTGCGCGGGCTGCATCCGCAGATCGAGCCCCTGCTCGAACAATCGGGCATTGCCCCCACGGCACGGGCGGAAGAGGTGGGGCTCGAGGCCTGGTGCAGGCTGGCGCGGGCAATGGAGAGGCCTGAGTAAGACCTGCGCGCTATGCTCAGTCCAGCGAGACCGGCGGGATACGGCGGACGGGTTTGTAGACCTCGTACTGCTCGCGCAGCCAATCGGCACTGCAGGCGTCAATCTCGGCCACCTCGTGGAGCATGCTCTCGCGCCTGCGGGTCGCATGCATCAACATGATACGCCGAGCCACGGCCTGATGACCGCGCGGGCTGGCGATGAATTCCGCCTCGGGGATCAGCGCGACTGCCGGGCTGCCCATAAGCGCGAGGCTGTGATAGCTGCCAAGCGCCTCATAGAGCGCGAGCGTACAGTCGCGCGAAGTCTCGGAGCAATTCGTGTCGCAGACCTCACGCAGGGGCGCGGCCAACGGATCGATTGCCAACCAGCCGGCAAGTGCCTCGGGCGTGACCTCCAGTCCGGCCAGAGACCGCATCGGATGACCTTCTGGCAACGCTTCACCCTCAGCGGGCTCGAGTGCGCGCCCCAGTGTCAGATGCCGTAGGCTTTCCGGAAACCAGTTTGCCGCCCGGACCTCTGGCGCAAAGCCGCGTTCCTGCCGCGAGACATGGGCGAGCAGAGATTCGCGGCAGGCGCGCTCTTCGCCCAGTTCGGCGAAACCTTGCGCCAGTTCCACCCCGCCCTGCATCATCCACAACTCAACCCAGAGCCGAGCCAGATCTGACTCGCTAGCGGCGGTGGTCATCCAGTTGCGGCCCGAGAGCCCGCCGGCCTGGCGCAGCAGCGCAATGCGCTCTTCCCGCGGCAGATAGGTCACATGAGGCCCCTGCAACGCCGCCGATTTGTCGATCAACCCAAGCAGCACCTGCGCTGCAAGATTGCCCGATTCTGCCAGTTCGGCGAGTCGCGGCAGCGCTTCGGCCTCGTCAGCCTCGAGCCAGGCTGCCAGAGCCTCCTGATATTCGGGCGTTTCGGCACCGCTGATCGCATCGCGCGCCTCTGCCATTGCAGGCGGCGCAACGCTGGCGAAGCAAAGGATGCACAAGCCGCGCAAATGGCGAAACAGAAAGGTAATCATGCGGTTCCTTGCGTCTTCGGGCGGACGCTTATGGCTCACTCCCATGGCGGTAGTATGCCGTTGTCGACCGCTTGCAGCAAGCGCTTATCTGCGCGCACGGTGTCACAACATCCGGAAAATTCGGTCTTGAGTAAGCAGGAAAAAACCACCCCTGAAACAGGGGTGGCAGTCAATCCGCGCGTCGGCGGAACAGGGAGGAAAAGTTTTCAATACTCCGAATAAGGTCATTGAAAACATGATTTTGATACATCTCTTTTCACATGACGTCCTTGATCTGGATCAAGTAAACGAGTCGCGCTGGGGGGCATTTCAGACATGGCGCATGTTGCGCAATCCGCGCGGCGATGAGACAAAATGCTGAGCGCCGCGCGGCTGAGGGCGAACAGTCTTGGCGGGCCGTGCCTTTTGTTTACCGGAGAAGAACACCGGCTCGGCTCCCCCTCGGTTTCGATGCTCTGCGCGCCCGCACCCCATTTGTTTCGGAAGGCAGACCGGATAAGCTTCGACCCGAATAAAGCGGCCGAGGGCAGCAGATGACAACACGACCCAATGTTTTCGACGAGATCGACCTGACCCGCGCCAGGACCGAAGCCGAATGGCTCGCCCGGCTCGATGAGATCGGCGATGAACTTGGCGTGTTCGAACCCCTCGGCACGCAACACGCGGCCTTTTTCGCTGACGGCAATGATACGCTGCTGGTCAGCTTCGAGTCGGTCGCGCAGATCCGCAGCACCCGCCTCGACCAGCGCCCACTGGGACAGGTGATTGCGCAACGCCACGGCTGGTCGAGCCTGACCATGCTGGCGCGCGCCCCGCGCTGGTATCGCGATTCCGAAGTGCTGGATTTCTTTGATGCCCAGATCGACGAAGGGTTCTTCGACAGTTTCGCGCGCGTGTTGTTCTATGGTGAGGGAATGCACGGCTACGCGGCCTGTGCCTTCAGCCTTGCCGCGCCCGGTGCCACAGTGCTGGCGATTGCGCCGCAGGCCACGCTCGACCCCGATATCGCGCCGTGGGAGCGGCGGTTCCGCTCGGCGCGTCGTTTCGATTTCCGCAGCCGTTTCGGGTATGCGCCAAACATGCTCGAAGGCGCGCGCAATGTCTTTGTCGTCTTTGACCCGTCGCACAAGACCGAAGCCATGCATGCCACGCTTTTCCGCCAGCCTTTCGTGACCGTGTTGCGCAGCCCGAGGCTGGGGCGCGACACGGCAGCGGGGCTGGAGCGGATCGGGGTGCTGGACACGCTGATCGAGACGGCCGCGCGCGGACGCCTGACACCGCCGCGATTCTTTGACATGATGCGCAAGCGGCGGCAGGACGCGGCCTATCTCAAGGCGCTGGTCAAGCGCGCGGCCAATCGCGGCCATCAGGCGCTGACCGTGATCGCAGCGCGGGCGGCAATGGCACAGGGCGCATCCGCACCGCACACTGCCCCGAGCGAGGCCGACACTGCCCCAGCCGATTGAACCGGCAGGAGCGCGAATCCATCTGGCACAGGGCGGGCGCTTTCGTGTAGGACAGCGCCATGACCCAGCGCCTCACACTGTCCCGCCCTGATGACTGGCATCTGCATCTGCGCGATGGCGCGATGCTGCAAGGCATCGCGCCCGAGAGCGCGCGCCATTTCGCCCGCGCCATCATCATGCCCAATCTCTTGCCCCCGGTCGTGACCGGGGCCGAGGCCGCCGCCTATCGCGACCGGATCCTGGCCGTCACCGGCACAGGCTTCACACCCTTGATGACGCTCTACCTGACCGAGGCGACCGACCCGGCCGATGTCGTCGCCGCGCATCGCGATGGCATCATCACGGCGGTCAAGCTCTACCCCGCCGGGGCAACGACCAATTCCGCGTCGGGCGTGCGCGATTTCGACCGCGTGCGCGGCGTGCTCGAGGCGATGGCCGAGGCAGGCATTCCGCTGCTCTGCCATGGCGAAGTGACCGACCCAGAGATCGATATCTTCGACCGCGAAGCAGTGTTCATCGACCGCGTGCTTGATCCGATCCGCCGCGCGACACCGGGGCTGCGCGTGGTGATGGAGCATATCACCACAACCGATGCCGTGAATTATGTCACCGCCGAGCCCGAAGGGCTTGGCGCCACCATCACCACCCATCATCTGGTCATCAACCGCAACCATATCCTCGTCGGTGGGATCAAACCGCATTACTACTGCCTGCCCGTGGCCAAGCGCGAGATCCACCGCGAGGCGCTGGTCAAGGCCGCGACTTCGGGTGATGCGCGCTTTTTCCTCGGCACCGACAGCGCACCCCATGCGGACGACGCGAAGGAAAGCGCCTGCGGTTGCGCGGGTTGTTTCACGGCGACCAACACGCTCTCGATCCTGGCGCATGTGTTCGAGGCAGCGGGCGCGCTGGAGCGGCTGGAGGGTTTCACCTCGCGCCATGGTCCGGCCTTCTATGGCCTGCCGGTCAATGCCGGGACCATCACCCTGGAGCGGCGCGAAGCACCCGTCCCCTACCCTGCGAAAATCGAGACCGGCGCCGGGCCTGTCACTGTCTTTGACCCCGGTTTTCCGCTCCACTGGCAGGTGATGCCCGCGTAATACCCTGATTCATCTTGCCAAAATACTCACTCCCCGACCTGCGGCATAGCCCTACGCCCGAGAGGACAGCCATGATTCCCACCACATTCCCCGACCGCGCCACTGTCGCCCGCCTCACTGCGCGGATGCTGCTTGATATCAAGGCCGTGCATTTCAACGCCGCGGAGCCCTTCACCTTCGCCTCGGGGCTCAAGGCGCCGACCTATATCGACTGCCGCAAGCTGATCAGTTTCCCGCGCATCCGCTCCAGCCTGATGGATTTCCTGACCTGTCGGGTGATGGAGGATGCCGGGTTCGAGGCATTCGACAATATCGCGGGCGGCGAGACAGCGGGCATCCCTTTCGCAGCCCTTGTGGCCGAGCGCATGGCCCTGCCGATGAGCTATGTGCGCAAGAAACCCAAAGGCTATGGGCGCAATGCCCGGATCGAGGGCGCGATGAGCGAAGGGCAGCGGGTGCTGCTGGTCGAGGATCTGACCACCGATGGCGGCTCGAAACTCAGCTTCGTCGATGCGATCCGCGAAACCGGCGCGGAGTGCGCGCATACGGCAGTGATCTTCTATTACGGCATCTTCCCCGAGACCGAGCCACGACTGGCCGAGCATGGTGTGCGGCTGCATTACCTCTGCACCTGGTGGGATGTGCTGGCCGAGGCGCGGCGCGGCGGAGATTTCGACGCGGCGACGCTGGATTCGGTCGAGGCGTTTCTGCGCGCCCCACGCGACTGGGCGGCTCCGGCGTAAAAGGCTGCGTGGATGCAGTAACCGTTTGCAGCCAGAGATACGCCGCATGATCGCAACTTTATCTTTCAACCAAAGTTGCTTACTGGCCAAACTTAATGTCGGCAGACGCTCAGATCGAATAGCGCGCCTCGGCCATGGAATCCTGCCGCAAACGGGTCTCGAAAGCGCGCGAGATATGGTCCTTCAGTGCCTGATAGGCCGCATCGCCATCGCGCGTGGCAATCGCTTCGACAATAGTGTGGTGCTCGTCGATGGTCTGCGCGCCGCGCCCTTCGAAAGAAATCGAGGTCGTTGCCAGCAGCGCCATCGAGCGATGCACCAGATCGAGTTGCTGAACCAGATAGCGATTATGCGAGGCCAGATGAATCTGTTTGTGAAAGCGCTTGTTCGCGCGGCTGAGCGCGGTCGGGTCATCGACCAGCTGCCTGTCTTCCTCGACCATCGCGCGTAGCAGGTGCACTTCCTCCTCGGTGGCGTGGCGGGCAGCCAGCCGTGCGGCCAGCCCTTCGAGCTCCGAGCGCACGCAATAGAGCTCGGCCAACTGGTTGTGATCGAGCGAGGACACGATCAGCGACCGACCGTCGCGCGTCAGCAGCGATTGCGTCTCGAGCCGCTGCAAGGCTTCGCGGATTGGCGTGCGCGAGACGCCGAAGCGCTCGGCCAGTTCCGATTCGACCAGCCGGTCGCCCGGCTTGTAAATCCCGACATCAATGGCCTCGAGAATCAGGCTATAGGCGTCGGTCAGGTGT
The DNA here is from genome assembly GCA_007134865.1 of Paracoccaceae bacterium. GTDB lineage: Bacteria > Pseudomonadota > Alphaproteobacteria > Rhodobacterales > Rhodobacteraceae > Roseinatronobacter. Next base: position 8,516 of record SLJW01000182.1, read on the forward strand.
CTGGTGTCGCTCATGAGTGTGAGTCCGCAGCTTTCCTGTTAGAAAAGCCGGGAACAGGCCTGTTGACAAGCCTTGATCTGCACCTTGATCGGAGCCGTGCGTCAATTGGAAGATTTGATCATCCGCTGACGAACATCCTGCGCCTCGATTTCCGGCTGCGGAAGCGGCGGTGCATCTTCAGCATCGAAGAGTGCCCCGAGGCGCTGGGTCACGCTCAGAAGCAAGGTCTGTTCCCAGGGCTCGAGGCCGTCGAAACGCTTTGAGAAGCGCTGATGCAGAGGGTCCGGAATGTCGTCAAGCAGTGCACGTCCGGCATCGGTGAGGATCACCCAGACTGCGCGGCGGTCCACTTGTCGGCGTTCACGCCGCACCAACCCGCGCGCTTCGAGCTTGTCGATCTGCAGGGTAACTGTCGCCTGCCCGACACCTAGCGCGCGGGCAATGTCGCGCGGCATCACACGGCCATGATGCGCGACCTCGAGCAATACCAGCAACTGTGCCTGCGTGAGATTCGACTCGCGCGCCATCGCGCGGGCATTGGTCTCGAGCGCATGGACAATGCGGCGCAGCGCAATGAGAGTTTCGGATGATCGGTCTATCACGGCGCTCTGCTTCTGATCGGTTCGTTGTCTGGATGCGGCGCGGAGATTGCCTGTTTCCGAGGCAATGCGCAAGATATGACCAGAATGCGGAGCGGGGTCTTCAGTTTTGTTTTGCATGTATAATATTTCGCAATTACAAACATAATTTTCAAGACCCGCAAGGAAATTCCAAGGATTGTCATCCAACTATCTGATTTTGTTATGACTATCTGTCAAGTCAAACCGGAAACAGCTTCGGGTTGAAAAACGATTATTGTTCTTTATATAGAAGTTTCGATGAACGAAGCAGCACAAACAGGCCAAATGACATATCAGTTTCCAAAGCCCCAACCGCGTACCGAAGCGCAAGTCGACTTTCGCCAACCCACAAAGGAAGATGGGTCAGAGGTCTGGAAGCTGGTGGCTGCATGTCCGCCGCTGGACCAGAACTCGATGTACATGAATGTCGTGCAATGTGACCACTTTGCGGAGACCTGCGTGATCGCAGAAAGCGACGGCCAGATGCTGGGCTGGATTTCGGGCCATATACCGCCTGAAAGCTCTGACACCCTGTTCATCTGGCAGGTTGCCGTGCATTCCGATGCACGCGGGCTTGGCCTTGGCAAGAAAATGTTGCGCGAATTGCTGGCCCGCGACACCTGTCGCAATGTACGCCAGATGGAAACCACGATCACGCGCTCCAATGAGGCCTCCTGGGGCCTGTTCCGCAGCTTTGCCCGCGACATGAATGGCACGCTGTCGGACGCACCGCATTACGAGCGCGAGGCGCATCTCGATGGCCGCCACGCGACCGAGCATCTGGTCACGATCAGCCTGCCGCGCAAGGCGCTGCGGATGGTCGCCTGAACCACGCTCTACACTCATTCAAACCGAAAGGCTGAACGCCATGACCGACCGTAATCTGACGGATATCTACGAACGCCGTGAATCAGAAGCGCGCAGCTATTGCCGCGCCTTTCCGGTGAGTTTTGTCAAAGCACAGAACGCCACCCTGACCGACGCTGATGGGCGCGAGTATATCGACTTTCTCGCAGGCTGTTCGTCGCTGAACTATGGCCATAACGATGCTGACATGAAAGCAGCGTTGATCGAGCATATCAGCGCCGATGGCGTGACCCATGGTCTCGACATGCATACCAGCGCGAAAGCCGAGTTTCTCGAGACATTCGAGCGGCTGATCCTGCACCCGCGCGGGATGGAACACAAGGTGATGTTCACCGGCCCGACTGGCACCAATGCCGTCGAGGCGGCGATGAAACTCGCGCGCAAGACAACCGGGCGCGACACCATCATCGCCTTTACCAATGGCTTCCATGGCATGACCATGGGTGCCCTCGCCGCGACCGGGAATGCCGGCAAGCGCGCCGGTGCCGGCACCGCCCTATCGGGCGTGGTCCGCATGCCCTTCGAGGGCGCGATGGAGGGCGTCGACAGCCTCGCCATGATCCGCGCCATGCTGGAGAACCCCTCCAGCGGGATCGACGCGCCTGCGGCCTTCCTGATAGAGCCGGTGCAGGGCGAAGGTGGTCTGAATGCTGCCTCCAAGGAATTCCTGCAAGGCATCCAGACGCTGGCCCATGAGCATGGCGCGCTGGTCATCATGGATGACATTCAGGCCGGGATCGGTCGCACTGGGCCGTTCTTCAGCTTCGAGGACATGGGCATCATGCCCGACCTCATCCCGCTTGCGAAATCGCTCTCGGGCATGGGCCTGCCCATGGCCGCGCTGCTGATCCGCCCCGACCTCGATATCTGGAAGCCTGCCGAGCATAATGGCACCTTCCGGGGCAACAACCATGCCTTCGTGA
>SLJW01000245.1 GCA_007134865.1 Paracoccaceae bacterium
GCTGACATCGGACGAGCCTGATGCCACCCGTTTCAGGCCCGCATTGGTCCCTCATCCATAGAGGCACAGCAGCAAGGGTTGATCTCGAACGACTGACGGCAATGCCTCGCGGCTGGCCGAGCTCTGAAAGCTGTTCAGGAACCTGGTATCCAGCGCCGTTTCCTTCAGCACATCCAGCAACCCCGTCATGGGCCAGGCCTGAGCAACTTCGCTTTTCAGCGAAGACAGGCCGGGCGGCTCAGGAAGCGGTGTGAGCGGCGTAACTGAAATCCGGCTCTCCCCACTCCACCGCGGGCGCAGCTTGTCATTGTCAGGCAAGGTCGCATTCAGCAGGTGAAGCTCCTTCTCCAGGTCAACCTTCACGCGTGCGATCGGTGCAAGGTCGGGCTGTTCCGGGCGCAGCTACATCTCTCTGAGGGTCATTGCAATGATGCTCTCGAGCGCGGGGCTGACCCTTGGTTTCCTTGTTCCACGCGTTGGCGGCAGCAGGGCCGATATCCTGCGTTCTTCTCGATACCGCGCCAAATAGGTGTGGATTTGGCGTGTCGAGAACCGCAGTTCGGACGCCGCGCGCACGATGGTCTCACGCACCGGCGCCGCTCCGTCAAGAATCCGGTCCAGTTCACGCGCGATCCGCGTTGCCCTGGCCCACGCTTCATCCGAGGCCTGCCCACCGCCGGATGTCATCGATATCCAGTTTCCGAGATCGGCGGGGCTATATGCCACCTGGGCGGCCATTCTCTGAAATGCAAAGCCAGAATTGAAACCTTAAGCTGAAAGATGATGTGCGCTACCGCGGTATCATCCAGAAATCACAGTACAATCATGCACTGAAATGATGAAAAAAATGCGATAACCTTGCATCGACGATTGGCGATTGATAGAGCGGGTATCGACGCGGCAAGGAGAGCGCGATGCTGGATCGCACTGACGGCATGACGGAACGCACCACGGACAGCGCATCGGCGGATGCCGGGCAGATCGCGCTTGTCGCCAGGGCGCTCGCCCATCCGGCCCGGCTGCGGATCATCGCCTTTCTGCTGTCGCGGCCCGGCTGCATCGGCGGGGATATCGTGGATGAGGTCGGGCTCGCGCAATCCACGGTGTCCGAGCATCTGCGCATCCTCAAGGCCTCGGGCCTGGTGGTCGGCAGGATCGCGCGTCCGCGGATCTGCTATGCGCTCGATGCCACAGCACTTGGCCCGCTGCACGGCCTGATCCGCGAGATCGAGGCGCGCGGGCCACAGAGCACCGAGGCGCCCTGCTGCCATACTGCCGAGTGACGCGCAAAGGCCGCCCCGCCATGCGCGCCCCCCCCGAACCCGCCTTGTGCCGCGCGGACCGCCTGCGCCGGCGGGCCGAATTTGCCTGAACCGAGAGGAACACCACCCATGCCTGTTTTCGAGCGTTATCTTTCGGTCTGGGTCGCCCTGGCCATCATCGCGGGGCTGGGCCTCGGCCAGATTGCGCCCGCGCTGGTGAACTTCCTTGCTTCCCTCGAATACGGCTCGATCAATTTCGTGGTCGCGGTGCTGATCTGGTTCATGGTCTATCCGATGATGGTGGGGGTGGATTTCACCTCGCTCGCGCGGGTGCATGAACGCCCCAAGGGGCTGATCATCACGCTGACGGTCAACTGGCTGATCAAGCCCTTCACCATGGCCGCCCTGGGCGTGCTGTTCTTCGACTACCTTTTCGCGCCGCTGATCGAGCCGGGCACGGCGGGGCAGTATATCGCGGGCATGATCCTGCTGGGGGCGGCGCCCTGCACGGCGATGGTGTTCGTGTGGTCGCAACTGACCAAGGGCGATCCGAACTACACGCTGGTGCAGGTCTCGCTCAATGATGTGATCATGATCTTCGCCTATGCGCCGATCGTGGCGCTGCTGCTGGGGGTCACCGACATCACTGTCCCGTGGGAGACGCTGGTGCTTTCCGTCGTCCTCTACATCGTGGTGCCGCTGAGTGCGGGGGTGATCACGCGAATGTACATGACGCGCGGGGCGCGCACGCCGGCCGAGGGCGAGGCGCGCGTGACCGCCTATACCGCGCGGATCAAGCCTTTCTCGATCATCGGGTTGCTGGCGACTGTGGTGCTGTTGTTCGGCTTTCAGGGCGAGGTGATCCTGGAGCGGCCGCTGATCATCCTGATCATCGCGATCCCGCTTCTGATCCAGTCCTACGGGATGTTCGCGGTCGCCTATTGGGCGGCGAAGGCCTGGCGCGTGCCGCACAAGGTCGCCGCGCCTTGTGCGATGATCGGCACGTCGAATTTCTTTGAGCTGGCCGTGGCCGTGGCGATCGGGCTGTTCGGGCTGAACTCCATCGCGGCGCTGGTCACCGTGGTGGGCGTGCTGGTCGAGGTGCCGGTGATGCTGTCGCTGGTGTGGTTCGCCAACCGCACGAAACACTGGTTCCCGCTGGAGGAAACCGCGATCCGCGGATCGAAGCCGAGGGAGCAGAGCTGATATCGCGCACCGCGCGGTCGAGGATCGCAACGCCGCCGCGCGACGTCTGGCCGACCGGGAGCGGTTCGTGAGCCTCGGGCGCGGAGTTCTTCCTCAAGCTCGGCGAAACCTGGGTGCCGCCGCCCTTCCTGTTCATGACCGGACATGCCGCCCGGGCCCGCCCCCGAAGGCGCGAGCGTCGCTGCGTGAGTGGTTGACATGACCATGGCCGGGACGGCACCATGCCGCCCTGGCGGAGGTCAGGCGCAGGGGAGATTGAGAGATGACCGACACCACCGCCAGCGACGCCTATTCCC
>SLJW01000077.1 GCA_007134865.1 Paracoccaceae bacterium
CAAAGGCAAATCCAGTGGATATGAAGGGGGCGGGCGCCGCAGGTGCCCGCCCCCTTCATATCCACACTACCCTTGAGAAAGAGACCTCAGCCCGCGATCATTTCCGCTTGCCGGACAATCACCTCAGCCTGCTTGATTGACGCAATATCCACCAGCCGACCCTTGTAGACAGTCGCCCCTTCGCCGCGCGCCTTGGCCTCTTCCATCGCCGCAAGAATCTCTCGCGCTTCCGTCACTGCCGCCTCGGACGGGGTGAAGACCTCATTGGCGAGTGCGACCTGCTTGGGGTGGATCGCCCACTTTCCGACCATGCCCAGCGTTGCCGAGCGCAGTGCCTGGGCGCGATAGCCTTCGTCATCCGAGAAATCTCCGAAAGGCCCATCGACCGGCAGCACACCATGCGTACGACAGGCCGCGACAATCGCCGATTGTGCCCAGTGCCAGGGATCGGACCAGTATTTCCCGCCCTCGCGCAGCATGTAGTAATTCTCCTGCGTGCCGCCAATGCCGGTGGTCGCCATCCCCATCGAGGCCGCAAAATCGGCCGCACCGAGGCTCATCGCCTGCAAACGGGGCGAGGCGGCGGCGATTTCCTCGACATGAGCAATGCCTGCCGCCGATTCGATGATAACCTCGAAACTGATACGCTTGCTGCGCCCCTTTGCGGCCTCGATGGCCGAGACCAGCGCATCGACGGCATAGATATCCGCCGCGCAGCCCACTTTCGGGATCATGATCTGATCGAGCCGCTCACTAGCCTGTTCCAGCAGATCAACCACGTCTCGATACCAGAAGGGCGTGTCCAGACCGTTGATCCGCACGGAGAGCAGCTTGTTGCCCCAGTCCACCTCATGCGTCGCAGCGATCACATTGGCGCGGGCATCGTCCTTGTCAGTGGGTGCAACGGAATCCTCCAGATCGAGATTGATCACATCCGCTGCTGAGGCGGCCATCTTGCCGAAAAGCGCCACGCGCGAACCGGGGCCGAAGAGCTGGCAGCGATTGGGACGGGCAGGCGGGGCAGGCTGGAGGCGGAAGCTCATGAGGGCACCTCTTGGGGTCAGGAAATGTCGTCTGGGTTGGCTGGCGAGTTATTATGTTGCGTAAGACGGTGCAAGCTGTTTTCTGCGCGCGCAAAGCACGCGCTGCCGCGACGCGGCACGAGAGCGCGACTTGCCTTGCGGGCATTTCTTGTGCGAATCTTGTAATTTTTGACAGAACTTCCTGTATCCCCGCCGCTGCCCCCTCGCATTTCCCATGAATTTGCGTGACGTTTGGCTAGAATTCACTTCAGAAACATCGTCAGCCATCTGGAACCTGCCATGATCGAAACTCCGTACCTGCTGTTTCTGGGCGATGCGCCCGACCCTCTGGCCGCCAAGGTCGCGCAAGGGATCAAGGATTGGCGGCCCGAATTCGCCGTGGGTCAATTCCGAATGGAGGGCTGCCGCGCGGATATGGGGCTGCCTGACATGACATTGGCCGAAGCCAAGGCGGCAGGGGCAAAGACGCTGGTTATCGGCGTCGCGAACCGGGGTGGGGTGATCTCCGCCGCCTGGAAGAAAGTCCTGGTCATGGCGCTGGAAGAGGGCTTTGACCTTGCCTCGGGGCTGCATAACCTCCTGCGGGATGAACCGGATCTGAAGGCCGTGGCTGACGCCACGGGGCGGACGCTGCATGATGTGCGGGTGCCATCAGTGAAGTATCCAATTGCCAACGGAGAGAAGCGCCGCGGCAAGCGCTGTCTGGCCGTGGGCACGGATTGTTCGGTGGGCAAGATGTATACCGCGCTCTGCATGGAGCGCGAGATGGTCGCGCGCGGGATGAAGGCCAGCTTCCGCGCCACCGGGCAGACCGGCATCCTGATCACCGGGGACGGGGTGCCGCTGGATGCCGTGATCGCCGATTTCATGGCTGGCTCCATCGAGTGGCTGACGCCGGATAATGACCCCGACCACTGGGATCTGATCGAGGGGCAGGGCTCGCTGTTTCATGTCTCTTATTCCGGCGTGACCATGGCGTTGATCCATGGTGGCCAGCCCGATGCGCTGATCCTCAGCCATGAACCGACGCGGGAGCATATGCGCGGCCTGCCGGGCTACAGCCTGCCTTCGCTTGAGGACCTGCGCGACACGTCCTTGCATCTGGCGCGTGTGGCAAACCCGGACGCCCAGGTCGTGGGGGTTTCGATCAACACGGCGGCCATGTCGGATGACGAAGCCACTGCGTATTGTGCCGAGGTCGAGGCGCGGATGGGACTGCCGACCGTAGATCCTTTCCGCCATGGGGCAGGGCGTCTGGTCGACGCGCTGGCTGTGATCTGAGCTGGGAGGAGGGGCGTTGCCCCTCTTGGGCCTTCGGCCCAATTCACCCCAGAATATTTCTGGCAAGATGAAAGGGCAGGATTGTGCTGACGGTCACGGAGGAGCGGTTTGCGCTGGCCGAGGTGTTCACCATCGCGCGCGGGTCGCGGACGCATGCCGAGGTTTTGCGGGTCGTGGTGAAGCGGGACGGGGTCACAGGACAGGGCGAATGTGTGCCCTATGCCCGCTATGATGAGACCATGGCCTCAGTTCGTGCGCAGATCGAAAGCGTGGTTGAGGGGATTGACCGGATCGCGTTACAGGCGGCGCTGCCTGCAGGGGCGGCGCGGAATGCGCTTGATTGCGCGCTGTGGGACTGGGAAGCGAAGCGCGCGGGTTGCCGAGTCTGGGAATTGGCGGGGCTGCGGGCGCCTGCGCCAGTGGTGACGGCCTTTACCCTATCGCTGGATACCCCAGAGAAGATGGAAATGGCCGCGCGACGACATTCGCATCGGCCGTTGCTGAAGATCAAGCTCGGCACACCCGATGACATGCCGCGGCTCGAGGCCGTGCGGCGCGGCGCGCCCGAGACGCGGATCATCATTGATGCCAATGAGGGCTGGAGTGCCGAGGTCTATGCCGAACTTGCGCCGCATCTGTTGCGGTTGGGGGTGGCGATGGTCGAGCAGCCACTGCCTGCGGGGGCGGATGACATGCTGGGCGAGATAGAGCGGCCGCTGCCGGTCTGTGCCGATGAGAGCTGTCATGACAGGGCCAGCCTGCCGGGGCTGCGCGGCAAATATGACATGGTCAATATCAAGCTCGACAAGACCGGCGGCCTGACCGAGGCGCAGGCTCTGTATGAGGCGGCGCGGGTAGAAGGTTACAAGGTGATGGTGGGCTGTATGGTCGGGACCTCGCTTGCGATGGCGCCTGCGGTTTTGGTGGCGCAGGGGGCGGAGATTGTTGATCTGGACGGGCCGCTTTTGCTGGCCGAAGACCGCGACCCGCCGCTTTTTTATGATGACAAGGGCGTGCATCCCCCCTTGCCGGAACTCTGGGGTTGACGCATCTTCCCCAGAAACCGCCCATGCGCTAAGGGTGGCACAGCTTCAGGAGGATGACCCATGCCCAGATATCGCTCTCGCACCACCACACATGGCCGCAACATGGCAGGCGCTCGGGGGCTCTGGCGCGCCACTGGCATGAAGGACAGCGATTTCGGCAAGCCGATTATTGCGATTGTCAATTCCTTCACGCAATTCGTGCCGGGCCATGTGCACCTGAAGGATCTGGGTCAGATGGTGGCGCGCGAGGTCGAGAAAGCCGGGGGCGTGGCGAAGGAGTTCAATACCATCGCTGTGGATGACGGGATCGCGATGGGGCATGACGGGATGCTGTATTCCCTGCCCTCGCGAGAGGTGATCGCGGATTCGGTCGAATACATGGTCAATGCGCATTGCGCCGATGCGATGGTCTGCATCTCGAATTGCGACAAGATCACGCCCGGGATGCTGATGGCGGCCATGCGGCTGAACATTCCTTGCGTCTTTGTCTCTGGCGGACCGATGGAGGCGGGCAAGGTCGAATGGGAGGGTACGACCAAGGCGGTCGATCTGGTCGATGCGATGGTCGTGGCGGCGGATGATAAATACACCGATGCGCAGGTGCAGGCGATGGAGGAAGAGGCCTGCCCGACCTGCGGCTCTTGCTCGGGCATGTTCACCGCCAACTCCATGAACTGCCTGACCGAGGCGCTGGGACTGTCGCTGCCGGGTAATGGCTCGACATTGGCGACCCATGCCTATCGCAAACAACTATTCCTGCGCGCGGGCCATGTGGTGGTTGATCTTGCGAAGCGCTATTACGAGCAGGATGACGAAAGCGTCTTGCCGCGCAGCATCGCGAGTTTCAAAGCGTTCGAGAATGCCATGTCGCTTGATATCGCGATGGGCGGATCGACCAATACCGTGCTGCATTTGCTGGCGGCGGCGCATGAAGGCGGGATCGATTTCACTATGGCCGATATCGACCGGCTGTCGCGGCGCGTGCCCTGCCTGTCGAAAGTGGCCCCGGCCAAGGACGATGTGCATATGGAAGATGTGCACCGCGCGGGCGGGATCATGGCGATCCTGGGTGAGCTCGATCGCGCTGGGCTCCTGCATCGCGATTTGCCGACTGTTCACAGCCCGACCATGGGCATGGCGATTGATATGTGGGACATCATGCGCACCGAGGACCCCGAAGTGCACAAGTTCTACATGGCCGCCCCGGGCGGTGTGCGCACGACACAGGCGTTCAGCCAGTCGCGGGCTTATGACGGGCTGGATATGGACCGCGAGAACGGCGTGATCCGGTCCAAGGAGCACGCCTTCAGCGCAGATGGCGGTCTGGCTGTGCTCTTCGGGAACCTGGCCGAGCAGGGCTGTATAGTCAAAACCGCAGGCGTGGACGACTCTATTCTGAAGTTTTCCGGCCCTGCCCATGTATTCGAGAGCCAGGATGATGCCGTCAGCGGCATCCTGACTGGCAAGGTCAAGGAAGGCGAGGTCGTCATCATCCGCTATGAGGGGCCGCGCGGCGGGCCGGGGATGCAGGAGATGCTCTATCCCACGAGCTACCTGAAATCCAAGGGGCTTGGGAAGGCCTGTGCGCTGGTGACGGATGGACGGTTCTCCGGAGGCACTTCGGGGCTCTCGATCGGGCATGTCAGCCCCGAGGCCGATGAAGGCGGGTTGATCGGGCTGGTGGAGCAGGGCGACCGGATCGAGATCGACATTCCGAACCGGACCATTCATCTGGCCGTCGATGAGTTGACACTTGCCGAGCGCCGCAAGGCGCAGGATGCAAAGGGCTGGAAGCCCGCAAAACCGCGCCCGCGCAAGATCACGACCGCGCTCAGGGCCTATGCCGCGCTCACCACATCTGCCGCACAAGGGGCTGTCCGAAAACTACCCGAAGGAATGTAACGCATGAGTCGGATTGTCTACGTTAACGGTGAGTATTTGCCTGAAGGTGAGGCGCAGGTCTCGATCTTTGATCGGGGCTTTCTGATGGCTGACGGTGTTTACGAAGTAACAACCGTCATCGACGGCAAGCTGATCGATTTCGACGGACATTTCACGCGGCTGGAGCGGTCGTTGAGCGAACTGGACATCCGCAACCCAATGGATCGTGATCGGTGGCTGGAGGCGCATCGCGAACTGATCGCGCGGAATGGGCTCGATCTTGGAATGATCTATCTTCAGGTGACGCGAGGGGCGCCGGGGGACCGGGATTTCATCTTTCCCGATCCCGAGACGACGCCACCGACCGTGGTGCTGTTCACGCAGTCGAACCCGGCGCTGGTGGACAGTCCGAAAGCGCGCAAGGGGATCAAGGTCATCAGCATCGATGACATCCGCTGGGGGCGGCGCGATATCAAGACAGTCCAGTTGCTCTACCCCAGCATGGGCAAGATGATGGCACAGAAGCAGGGCGCTGATGACGCCTGGATGGTGCAGGACGGCGAAGTAACCGAGGGCACTTCGAACAACGCCTATATCATCAAGAACGGTCGGATCATCACGCGGAAGCTCTCGAATGACATCCTGCACGGGATCACTCGCGCGGCGGTCCTGCGTTTCGCGCGCGAGGCGCAGATGCCGGTCGAGGAGCGCGGATTTACCTTGGAAGAGGCGAAAGCCGCGGATGAGGCGTTTGTGACATCCGCCAGCACCTTTGTGATGCCGGTGGTCGAGATTGACGGCGTGCGTCTCGGCGAGGGCGTTCCGGGGCCGCTCGCGAGCCGACTGCGCGAAATCTATATCGAAGAGAGTCGCAAGGCGGCGATTTGAGCAGGTGGTGCGTTGTGGTCGGCGCGTCGCAGCACCGCTGGACCCCTGTTCGAATAGAGTAGGGCTTACAACCCATGCTGACCCCTCGCCACAGTCAGCGTGACTCGGCAATCAGGCCGGATGGGCAGCCCCGTGAGCCGAGGCGGTCGAAAGCCATAAACAATATATTCATTCGCACCAATTTCCGCTCGTCAGCCCATTCACGGAAGCCACCAGCGCGTCGCGGTCGATGCGGAAGTGGCGATAGAGATCGCCGATGGTGCCAGTTTGCCCGAAATGCTCAACGCCATGCGCGATGGTGCGGTGTCCGGCTACGGCCCCAAGCCAGTTCAGCGTGGCAGGGTGGCCATCCAGCACAGTGACCAGCGAGCAGTGACGGGGCAAGGGAGTCAGCAGCCGTTCTATATGGCTGAGCGCGGCGGGATTGCCGCGCGCGCGTTCGCGCTGTGCCGCCGTCCAGCCCGCGTTCAGCCGATCGGCAGAGGTGACTGCCAGCACACCGATGTCGCGCCGTGCCCCGCCGATCCGGCCAGCCGCCGCGATGGCTTCATCGGCCACGGCGCCCTGGTATGCGATCACCACCTCGCAATTTGGCCCCGGTTTGCGGAGCCAGTAGGCTCCGTCGATGGCGCCTTGGCAGAAGGCGTCGTCATGCCGCTTGCCAGGCTGCTCCAGGGGTTTGGTGGTTAGCCGCAGATAAACCGAGCCGCCGGTCTCGTCGCGCAGCCAGGTCCGCTCGTCCGGGTCGCCCTCGCCATCGCGTTGCAGATAATCAAAAGACCATTCGAGGATCACTGCCAGTTCATCCGCAAAGGCTGGCTCGAAACTGGCCAGACCGTCCTGCGCCATACCGGTCAGCGGTGTACCGAGGGATTGATGCGCGCCACCCTCGGGTGCCAGTGTAACACCCGACGGGGTGCCCACGATGATAAAACGGGCATCCTGATAACAGGCATAGTTCAGCGCATCGAGACCGCGATGCACGAAAGGGTCATAGACTGTGCCGATGGGGATCAGTCGCTTTCCGAACAGGCTGTGCGACAGCCCGGCCGCGCCCAGCAGCAGGAAGAGGTTCATCTCCGCGATCCCCAGTTCGATATGCTGGCCGTCCGGGGCAAACACCCATTTCGCGGTCGAGGGAATGCGATGTTCGATAAAGGCGTCCTTCTGCGCGGTGCGTGAGAACAGCTTGCGTCGATTCACCCAAGGCCCAAGCCCGGTGGTGCCGGTTACATCCGGCGAAGTGGTTACAATCCGCCCTGCCAGCTCGCTTTCGCCCTTGGCCAGATCGTCCAGCATCTTTCCGAAGGCCATCTGGGTGGAAATCTCACGGTCGGTGGAGAAATGGATCTTTGGCACTGCCAGACGCGCATCCGAAAAACGCCGCGCGCCCTTGGCGAAGAACGGCACGCGCGAGAGGAAATCGCGCAGTCCTTCCGGATCGGAGGTACCTGCGAATGGTTCCCATTCCTGACCTTCCGGAACACTCATATGGCGCTGCCATTCGGCCATCTGCGCCTTGGTCATCAACCCGCCATGATTGTCCTTGTGCCCTGCGATCGGTGTGCCCCATCCTTTGACGGTATAGGCCAGAAAACAGGTCGGGCGGTCATGCTCGATTGCAGCGAAGCTCTCAGCCATGGTTTGCACGCAATTGCCACCCAGGTTCTCCATCAGCGCGGCCAGTTCCGCATCCGAGCGCCTGTCGATCAGCGCGCTCACATCACCCTGATCGCCCAGATCATCCATCAACCTCTTTCGCCATACCGCACCGCCCATGTAAGTCAGCGCCGAATACTCGGCATTGGGGCAGCGGTCGATCCAGTCGCGCAACGCAAGGCCGCCGGGTTCATCGAAAGCCGCGCGTTGCAGCGCGCCATATTTGATGCGCACCACATCCCAGCCAAAGGCATCAAAGATCTTCTCGACTCGCTCGAACAGCCCTTCGCGCACGATCCCGTCCAAAGACTGGCGGTTATAGTCGATAATCCACCAGCAATTGCGAAGATCGTTCTTCCAGCCTTCTTGCAAGGCTTCGTAGATATTGCCCTCGTCGAGTTCGGCATCGCCGACCAGTGCCACCATCCGGCCCAGCGGAACGTTCGCGCCCCAGTCCTTGGCGGTGATGTAATCCTGCACCAGTGACGCGAAGTTCGTGATCGCCACCCCCAGCCCGACCGAACCGGTCGAGAAGTCGACATCATCGACATCCTTGGTGCGCGAGGGGTAGCTCTGCACCCCGCCAAGACCGCGGAAGGCTTGCATCCGGGCCAGGTCCAGATTGCCCATCAGATATTGCATGGCATGGAACACCGGGCCGGCATGGGGCTTGACTGCGACCCGATCCTCCGGGCGTAGCGCAGAGAAATAGAGCGCAGTCATGATCGACACCATCGAAGCAGAGGATGCCTGATGCCCGCCGATCTTGATCCCGTCCACTTTGGGTCGGATATGGTTGGCGTAATGGATCATCCAGTGCGACAACCATAACAGCCGCTGCTCGATGGTCTTCAGGTGGTGTGCGTCCGGGTTCATAGTGACCTCGCAGGAGTCAGGCGCTGCGCATGACATGTGGGGGCGCCAACGCATCGTCCAGATCGTTGAGGATATCGGCGACATCTTCAAGCCCGACGGAAAGCCGGATCAGCCCGTCACCGATGCCATGCTTTGCGCGTTCCTCAGGCGTGTAGGTGGAATGGGTCATCGAGGCGGGATGCTGGATCAGGGTTTCTGCATCGCCCAGCGACACCGCCCGCGCGATCATCCGCAACCCGTTCATCATTCGCCGTCCCGCCTCGAGGCCGCCCTTCAACTCGAAGGCGATCATCGCGCCGGGCAGCGCCATCTGTCTGCGCGCGAGGGCGTACTGCCCGAAGCCTGCCAGACCCGGGTAATGAACCTTGGCGACCTCGGGGTGAGCCTCTAGCCACTCAGCCACCACCCGCGCGCTGGCACAGTGCCGCTCCATCCGCAGAGCGAGGGTTTTCAGTCCGCGGAGGATCAGCATGGCGTTGAAGGGGGCCATCACCGCCCCCGTCATGTCTTTCATCCCGACAAGACGGATCTCACTGACAGCTTCGGCCCTGCCGACCACCACGCCGGCCACCAGATCGCCGTGGCCACCCAGATACTTGGTCGCCGAATGCAGCACCAGATCGGCCCCGAGCGCGATGGGCGTCGTCAGATAGGGGGTAGCATAGGTGTTGTCGACAACCACCTGTGCGCCCCCGGCATGAGCGATGGCAGCGACCGCAGAGATATCCACAAGGCGCATGTTCGGGTTGGCGGGCGTCTCGAAATAAACCAAACGGGTGCGCTCGGTCATGGCTGCAGTCAGATTATCCGGGTTGGTCAGGTCGACATGGGTGATGGTGATGCCAAACTTTCTGAGCCCGTGATGCATGAATGCAAAGGTGCAGCCGTAAAGTGTCTTGTCGACGATGACCTCGTCGCCCGGTGAGAGCAGCGTCCAGAATATTGCGGTGATCGCTCCCATGCCCGAGGCCAGGGCCAACCCTGCTTCGGCCCCCTCAAGATCGGCGACGCGGCGCTCCAGCAAGTCGAGCGTAGGGTTCGAGATACGCGAATAAATGTGGCCGGGTCGGTCACCGGCAAAGATCTCGCCACCCGCCTCCGCGGTCTCGAAAGCGAAGGTGGATGTCAGGTGAAGCGGGGGTGTCAGCGCACCCTCATGCTCCATTGGATTGTAGCCGAGATGAATGGCGCGGGTTGCGAAGCCTTGGGATTGAGTCATGTGCAATCTCCTGTTTGCAGCAGGATATCGCAGCATGCTATCCAATAGATTGCGTTCTTTGACACAAAACCGGGTTATTTTAGCATAATCTGCCACAAAAGGCCCTAAAAGATGGATGAAAAGGACCGCCAGATTATACGCGCGCTGCAACGCGACGGGCGCATGTCGAATCAGGATCTGGCCACTGCGGTCAAACTCTCGCCTTCACCCTGCTTGCGACGCTTGCGCAATCTCGAGAAGAGCGGTGTCATCCTCGGTTACGCGGCCCGGGTAGATGCCCGTGCCTATGGATTGCCGATCACCGCTTTTGTCCGCATCCGGTTGGAGCGCCACGACGAGACCACCGTACAGACGTTCGAACGTGAGGTCGGCCGGATGGATGAGGTGCTGGAATGCCATGTGATGACCGGCCAGACCGATTATCAGTTACGCGTCGTTGTCGACTCGCTGGAAGCTTACGAGCAGTTCATTCGTGCACGCTTGCAACGCGTCGGCGGCATTGGATCGATTGATACAAGCTTCGCCTATGGCACCGTGAAGGACAGTATGGTGTTTCCAATGCGATGATGGCACCGATTAGTGCGCAGCCCTGTTTGGCCTGTCTGCAGCTTCTCAGCCTTGGATATGGGCCTCATCTCTTCGCGCGTTCTTGGCGACTCGAGTGATAGTATCTGGGGTCTGTGAATTCAGGCTCTGTCGTCCCCAGCAGCGTGTCAGTGCTGGTCGAGATTTCTAAGTCATGGGCGGTAGTGGAGTCGATGTGATGCTGAAACTTGCGTTGTCCTAAAGCTAACGCGACTACAGCCCTCGTGATCTCCGTCAAATCCAGCAACCTGGCAGAAGCAGAACCTGGCAAACTCCCTAAACACATTTCCGATCGAGCTTTATTGGTGTAAGCGGTGGTCAGGGCATCAAGAGGCGCCTATGGATATCAAGACATTTCCCCTGGCTGGGCCGGTTCTGGTCACACCGCGCCGCTTTGGGGATGCGCGCGGCTGGTTCTCCGAGACGTGGAACCG
>SLJW01000271.1 GCA_007134865.1 Paracoccaceae bacterium
AAGCACTTGGCTTCAGAGCTTCTCGGTCAGCTCCGGAACCAGTGTGAACAGATCGCCCACAAGCCCGTAATCCGCGACCTGGAAGATCGGGGCTTCCTCGTCCTTGTTGATCGCGACGATGACTTTGGAGTCCTTCATCCCGGCAAGGTGCTGAATCGCGCCGGAAATGCCGACCGCGATGTAAAGCTCCGGCGCCACGACCTTGCCGGTCTGGCCCACCTGCCAGTCATTGGGCGCATAGCCCGAATCGACTGCCGCCCGCGACGCACCCACGGCAGCGCCCAGCTTGTCGGCAAGCCCTTCGATGATCTTGAAATCTTCTTCCGAGCCGACACCGCGCCCGCCCGAGACCACGAACTTGGCCGAGGTGAGTTCGGGGCGGTCGGTTTCGGCCACCTTGTCCTCGACCCATTCCGACAGGCCGGGATTGTCCGCCGCCGCGATCGTCTCGACGGATGCGCTGCCGCCATCACCCGCTGCGTCGAACGTCGAGGTGCGGATCGAGACGACTTTCTTCGCGTCCGAGGATTTCACGGTCTGAATGGCGTTGCCGGCGTAGATCGGGCGCTCGAACGTGTCGGCATCGACCACGCCCGAGACATCCGATATCACCATCACGTCCAGTAGTGCCGCCACGCGCGGCAGCACGTTCTTGGCATCGGTCGTGGCAGGGGCGAGGATATGGCTGTAATCCCCCGCGAGCGACACGATCAGTGCTGCCGTCGGTTCTGCCAGGCGGTGGCCGAGCGAAGCGTCTTCGGCGCACAGCACCTTGGCGACACCGTCGATCTTTGCGGCTTCTGCTGCAGCATCCGAAGCCGACGCCCCGGCACAGAGCACGGTCACATCGCCCAGTTGTTTCGCCGCCGTCACCGCCTTGGAGGTCGCATCCATGTTCAGCGTGCCGTCGGTCACTTCGGCCAGAAGAAGAACTGCCATCAGATCACCCCCGCTTCGTCTTTGAGTTTCGCCACCAGTTCATCGACCGAGCCCACCTTGATGCCGGCCGCGCGTGTCGGCGGCTCGGAGGTCTTCACGATCTCCAGCCGCGGGGAGACATCGACGCCGTAATCGGCGGGCGTCTTTTCGTCGAGCGGCTTTTTCTTGGCCTTCATGATGTTGGGCAGTGAGGCATAGCGCGGCTCGTTCAGGCGCAGGTCCACCGAGATGATCGCGGGCAGCTTGACCTTGATCGTCTGCAACCCGCCATCGACCTCACGCGTGACAAGCGCGCTCTCGCCCTCGACCTTGACCTCGGAGGCGAAGGTCGCCTGCGCCCAGCCGGTCAGCGCGGCCAGCATCTGGCCGGTTGCGTTCATGTCATTGTCAATTGCCTGCTTGCCGCAGAGCACGATCTGGGGGCCTTCCTCGTCAATCACCGCTTTCAGCAGCTTGGCCACGGCCAGCGGCTCGATATCGGTATGCACATCATCGGCCGCCACGATCAGAATCGCACGATCAGCCCCCATGGCGAGCGCGGTACGCAGGGTTTCCTGCGCCTGCTTCACACCGATTGAGACAGCGACAATCTCGGAGGCTACGCCGGCTTCCTTCAGGCGGATCGCCTCTTCGACGGCGATTTCGTCAAAGGGGTTCATCGACATCTTCACATTCGCCAGATCGACCCCGCTACCATCCGCCTTGACGCGGACTTTCACGTTATAGTCGATCACGCGCTTGACGGGCACGAGCACCTTCATGGGCGTGGATCTCCTGTTGCAATACTGACAGCGGTTTTACTGGCCTTGGCGCCGCGACAACAGGGAAAAAACGACGCATACCCGCTTGGCGACGCCGCGTTTTCCCGGCTGTGTGCGCTAACGGTTCGCGCCGGGCACCCAGAGAATGTCGTCGGCGCCGTTGTTATTGGCGATCCGACCGGCCACAAAGAACCAGTCCGACAGGCGGTTGAGGTATTTCACAGCCGATTCGTTGACTGACTCGGTTGTGGCTAGTGAGACAGCCTCACGCTCGGCGCGGCGTGCGACGGTCCGGCACAGGTGCAGATGCGCCGAGAGGGCCGAGCCACCGGGCAGGATGAAGCTGCGCAAGGGCTCCAACTTGGCATTCATCGCGTCGATCTCGGTCTCCAGCCGATCGACCTGCGCCGGGATGATGCGCAGGGGCGTGTATTCGGCCTCGTGATCGCGCTCCATATCCGGGCGGCAGAGATCGGCGCCGAGGTCGAACAGGTCGTTCTGGATGCGTGACAGCGACTCGGCCATGTCGCCCGAGGCATGCAGCCGGGCAAGCCCTATAGTGGCGTTCAACTCGTCGACAGTGCCATAGGAGGTTACGCGCTGCGCATGCTTGGCAACGCGTGTGCCATTGCCCAGCGCTGTCTCGCCTGCATCACCGGTGCGGGTATAGATCTTGTTCAGAACGACCATCGCTTACGCTCCCTGACGGAAATAGACAAAGACCATGATCAGCGCCACGGCGGTGAATTGCGCGTAGATCCGCCACCGCATCATCCTGTTGCCATGCTTGCGGTTGAATTCACCACCCTTGGCGAAACCGCCAATCCCGACAGCGAGGATG
The DNA here is from genome assembly GCA_007134865.1 of Paracoccaceae bacterium. Classification (GTDB taxonomy): domain Bacteria; phylum Pseudomonadota; class Alphaproteobacteria; order Rhodobacterales; family Rhodobacteraceae; genus Roseinatronobacter. The sequence goes on from SLJW01000271.1 coordinate 2,542, forward strand.
CCGAGCACGGCCAGCGACGCTATCGCGGCGACGATGAATAACGGGTCCGAGAGCATGGCAACATCCTTTCATGTCTGGTGGCCCTTACATAACCCCGACAGGGAAGAATGCGACTCCGAATTTTTTCGTCGTCAGATTTTGCGCAGGATCATGTCGAGAAGGCGTGTCGGCAATAG
>SLJW01000044.1 GCA_007134865.1 Paracoccaceae bacterium
GTGAATTGCTCCAGCGCCGCCAGCGGATCCTCCGGCCATGACAGGGCGTTCACCGCGTCCAGCAGCTCCTGCATATGCGCTTGCATCAGGTCGAAAAGCAGCGTCTGCTTGTCTGGCGTGTAGAGATAAAGCGTGCCCGCCTGCACGCCGACCTCTCTCGCGATCTGGCGCATCGAGACAGCCGCATAGCCATGCCGCGCAAAGAGCCGCAACGCGGCTTCGCGGATACGCGGGCGGGTGGTTTCGGCAGAGGAATTCTTCGTGCGGCCCATGGCGGCTTCTTGCCCTTGTTCACCCGCACAGCGCAACCCTGCTTGCGCAACAGGCGTTTCTGGCGCAGTCTTTGGGCAATACGCCGCGTTGCAGGACGCCCGAATGATCCCTTTTCGCAGATTTGCGCTTTGGCTGGCCGCGGCGGCCCTTGCGGCCTGTCTCGCCCCGCCCGATCTGCCACCAAGCCAGGCGCGCGTCGAGGCGCCTGCGCCGGAGTTGCTCCCGTTGACCGAGCTGCTGGCCGAGCGTGCGGATGGGCCGCATGCCGCGCGGCTCACAGACGCCCCGGATGCTCGCGCCGCCGCCCTGCAGGCACGGGCAGCACGGCTCCGTGGCCCGGTGATTGCCGCGCCCGACCGGCAGCAGATGCTGGGCTCAGCTCCCCGCCTGCGCTGAACCGGCCTCGATCTCGCGCAGCGCTGCAGCCTGCTCGGGTGTGAGGCGGTCGCGGGGGATCACGGCGGTATGGATCGAGAAAACCACCGCCCCGCTGCGCGGCAGTTTCAACAGGCACTGGCGTTCCGAGCGCAGATAGGCACTCTCGCGGCTGCGCTGCTTGGGTGCGCGCTCGGAGCGCGGCTGGAACAGCGCGGGGTCCACATAATCGAGCAGATTGGCGCGCCATAGCGGCTGCTCGGGGCGCATCAGGTCGAACATGCGTTGCACCCTCGCGCCCATCTGCCCGTCATAGCTCTCGACCGGTTTGTGAATCCGTATCATGGGCTTGCCGAGTTTCTCGGCAAGCGTCCAGCTTGAGGGGAAGCACAGGACCGCGCCGGTCAGCACATGCTCAGCGCCCTGCTTCTGCAACAGACAGAAATCGGCCTGCAACAGATGACCCAGCGTCCAGAGCGGGCGCGTAGGGTCGATCTCCATAGTGAAACCGTCCGGGCAAGTCACGCGCGCGCCCTCGAGAGCGAAGCCATGCTCCGGCAGATCGCGCATCACCTCCTCCAGCACCTCTGCGGCAGCCTCTTGCCCTTCGGGCAAGAGGCCCAGCACATCCGCTGGCCGTTCTGCAAGGAGCTTCCGGCGCTCTGCCATTTGCGGCGCATAGGCCGCATCCACCATCAGCCAGTCAGCGCGCGCCAGCGGCATCACGCCGGGCAAACGACGCCCGGCGGGCCGGGTCCAGGGGGCATAGGGCAGGGCAGGGTGCAGGACAGGCATGCCACAACTCCTATGCGGCGCTCTGCGGCGCGTCAATTCTCGCTTGCGGGATGCGAATTCCGCGTTACGCTTCGCTCATGAAAGAGCTTGCGCCCGATTATACTCTGGGAATCGAGGAAGAATATCTTCTGGTCGATGCCGACACCTGCGCACTGGCCGATGTGCCCGACGCTCTGATGGAGGATTGCGCACGTGAATTGGGCGACAAGGTCTCGCCCGAGTTCCTGGCTTGTCAGATCGAGGTTGGCACGGGTGTCTGCGCCAATATCGCCGAGGCGCGCGAAGACCTTGGCCATCTGCGCCGCACCATCTCCGATTGCGCCGCGCAATACGGCATGGCACCGCTGGCCGTCTCTTGCCACCCATTCGCCGACTGGCACACGCGCAAGCATACCGAGAAACAGCGCTATAACGACCTCGCCCGCGATCTGGCGGGCGTGGTGCGGCGGATGCTGATCTGCGGCATGCATGTCCATGTCGGGCTGCCCGACGATGATCTGCGCATCGATATCATGCGCCAGATCACCTATTTCCTGCCGCATCTGCTGGCGCTATCGACCTCTTCCCCCTATTGGGGCGGGCAGGACACAGGGCTGTCGAGCTATCGGCTGACGATTTTCGACAACCTGCCGCGCACTGGCCTGCCGCCCGATTTCATCAGCCATGGCGAATATCGCCGCTCGGTGGACATGATCATCGAGGCCGGGCTGATCGAGGATACGACCAAGATCTGGTGGGACATCCGCCCCTCGCACCGTTTCCCGACGCTCGAGGCGCGGATCTGCGATGTCATGCCGCTGATGGAGCATGCCCTGACCATCGCGGCGCTGGTGCAATCCATTACCCGGATGCTGGTCGAATTGCGCCGCCGCAATCAGCGCTGGCGGATCTATGACCGTTTCCTGATTGCCGAGAACCGCTGGCGCGCGCAGCGCTACGGCACGCGCGAGGGGTTGCTGGATTTCGGCCAGAGTGCGCTGGTGCCGATGCCGCAACTGGTGGCCGAGCTGATCGAGTTGACCGAGGCCGATGCGATGGTGCTGGGCTGCCTGAACGAGGTGCGCGCGGCGCAGGATATTCTGAGTGTCGGCACGAGCGCCGAGCGTCAACGGGCCGTGTATGCCCAAGCCTGCGCCGAGGGTGCCGATGAGAAAGAGGCGCTCTGCGCCGTCGTGCAAGCGCTGATTTCAGAGTTTCGCGAAGGGCTTTGATGCGGGTCTGTCCGCTCTGTTCGGGAAAGTCGCAATGCGCCCCCGGACCGTGCCA
>SLJW01000186.1 GCA_007134865.1 Paracoccaceae bacterium
CTATCTGCGCGACAATGTCGAAGCCGTCAGCGTGCGCGACAACCCGATCACCGAGATCGTCCCCGAAGGCGTGAAGCTGCGCGATGGGAAGGTCCATGCGGTCGATACGATCATCATGGCCGTCGGTTTCGACGCAGGCTCCGGCGCGCTGTCGCGGATCGATATCGCGGGGCGCGATGGGATGAAGCTGGCCGAAGAATGGCGCAAGGACATCCGTACGACGCTTGGGCTGATGAAATTCGGTTTTCCGAACCTGTTCATGACCGGCGCCCCGCTCGCGCCCTCGGCGGCCCTGTGCAACATGACCACCTGTCTGCAACAACAGACCGAATGGATCGCGCGCTGCATTGATGACATGCGCAAGAGCGGCAAGGATGTCATCGAGCCCACTGAGGTGGGCGAGGATGAATGGGTCCGGCACCATGACGAGATCGCCAATGCCACGCTGATCGCAAAGACAGAGTCGTGGTATACAGGCTCCAACGTGCCCGGAAAACCGCGCCGCGTCCTTTCCTATACGGGCGGCGTCGGGACGTATCGCAAGAAATGCGATGAGATTGCGGCCGACGGCTATCCGCTCTTTGCCATGTCGAAGGTCGCCGTGTCGCAAGACGCCTGAGCGATATGACAGGACCAAGGCCTGTCGCACTTCGGACGGGGCAGGTCACAAGCTCAGATCATGGAGGAAAAATGAGCCATAAGTTCAATGCAGACCACCTGCTGGAAAAGGTCGTGACGTCGCAGCCGCGCGTGCCCGGTGTCGTCGCGATGGTCACGGACCGTGAGAAGAACATCTATGAAGGCGCGGCCGGGCTTCGCCGGATCGATGGCGATACGGCAATCACCACCACGGACGCTTTCGCGATCTTCTCGACAACCAAGGCGATCACGGCGACCGCGGTGCTTCAGCTTGTCGAGGAGGGCAAGCTTGATCTCAATGCGCCCGCCAGTGACTATGCGCCCGATATCGGCACGCTGAAGGTCATTGACGGTTTCGACGCGGCTGGCGAGCCGATCCTGCGCGCCCCGAAACGTCCGGTGACCACCAAGCACCTGCTCTTGCATACCGGAGGGTTTGGCTATGACTTCTTCAGCGAAACCTATAACCGGCTGGCGCAGGAAAAAGGTCAACCGAGCGTCATCACCGCCTCGAAAGCCTCGATCATGACGCCATTGCAATTCGACCCCGGCGACAAGTGGGAATATGGCACCAATATCGACTGGGCCGGGCAGGTGGTCGAGGCTATCACCGGCAAACGGCTAGGCGAAGTGTTCCAGACCCGTATTTTCGAACCGCTGGGGATAGAGGACATGACCTTCGAGCTGCATGACGGATTGCGCAAGCGGCTGGCGGGCATGCATGCGCGGGGCGCGGACGGGTCGCTGTCGCCGATGGATTTCGAGCTGCCGGACAAGCCCGAAATCCATATGGGGGGGCATGGTCTCTATGGCACGGTCGGCGACTACATAAAGTTTATTCGCATGTGGTTGAACGACGGGATGGGTCCAAACGGGCGCGTCCTGAAACCCGAAACTGTCGCTATGGCCGAGAAAAACCATCTCGGTGAGAAAAAGATCGGCATGCTCCCGGGCGTGATCCCGTCGCTGTCGAATGACGCGGAATTCTTTCCTGGTCTGTCCAAATCGTGGTCCTACAGCTTCATGGTCAATGATGACATTGCGCCGACCGGTCGACCCGCTGGCGCTTTGGGCTGGGCTGGCTTGGCTAATTTGTTCTACTGGATAGACCGCGCCAACGGGTTCGGTGGCTTCTGGGCAACCCAAATTCTGCCATTCGGAGACCCTGTTTCCTTTGCTGGATACATGGAATTCGAGAGCGGCTTCTATAAGAGCTTGAAAGCGTCTGAGGCGGCTTGATTGGAATATCGGCCGCCGGATGATACGGTGGCCGAACCTCCGCGATCGGGCTTTCAGGTCTATTGCACGTCTATGCGCTTTGAAGGCATCGCGCCCACCAATGACGGGATGATCGGGCTGCAGGGGCGCTCTCAGCCTCATGGACTCCGAGTAGCGGCTGCACCCGATGCATTCACAAACGCCGGGCAAATGACTGGCCCCGGTGGATTTCACGGCGCTGGCATAGCGGGCCTTGTTGCTCGATGTCAATTACGCGCCGCTGTTTCGCGATACGGCTGATGGCAGCGTGTTGGAATTCCCAAAGAACTCGCAGGCTCTACAAATGCCGCGAAAGTCTGGATCGCTGCGCAGCAGCCGTGACCTTGTCCCGAAGAAACCTGCCCCCCGCCTAGTGCGCTAGTCCGGACCGGCGGTCACGAGCGGCGTGATCTGCCACTGTGCGCGGGTCTTTCGCGTTCCCGCGATGTCGAAAAGCGTACTCCGCCCGAGCATTTTTTGCTCATATCGTTGCTGACCAAAGACATGCTGCACCCGGGATCACGACCAACAATGGGGCATCTTCAGGATGTCGCTGCGCCGGGCCTGAGTGGCCGCTCCGGAAACTGTCGCGCGACAGCTTGATCGACCGCAATGGGCCGCCTGCTATGCTGCACTGCGAAGATACCAGCAATTCTACGGTGTGCCTGAATGCCTCTGATGGGCGAGCTATGCTCGAAAGTTGGTGATGGCGTGATCAGGCGGCGACTTGAAGTTGCTTGATGCCGTCCTTGAACTCAACCCCTCGGATGACCTCGGGGAGGCGGTTCGCGCCGTCGAGCTTTC
>SLJW01000107.1 GCA_007134865.1 Paracoccaceae bacterium
CCGCTCGGGCCGGAACCCCTTGCCCCGCGCTCCGGCCCCAAGCGCGCCGATGCTGACCGGCACGAAGGGCGGCCGGAAGGTGGTGGTGCCCGTCTCCGGAATGCTGCCACCTGTCGCGTCGGCCAGCACTGCCAGCGCCCCCATGTTCGACGACTTGCCCTGATCCGGCGCCATCCCTTGCGTGGTGTAACGCTTCATGTGCTCGACCGAGGCGAACCCCTCCTGTGCTGCGAGGGTCACATCCTTGGCGGTCACATCATTGGCGAAATCGAGCCATGCCCGCCCCGGTGCCTGAACCTGCCAGAGCGGGCGGAGCGTATAGGGACTGCCCTCGGCCTCCGGCAAGACCATCTCAGGGGCTTTGAGGCCCAACTCTGCAAGCGCTGCCCGCGCGGCCTCCACCCCATCGGCCAGACAGGCGGCAGTCGAGAAACGCCCCCGCGCGGCCCCGGCGGCCTCCAGCCCCGGAACCATGCCCGGGCGCGGCAAAAAGGCCGCAATCGCCTCATCCCAGACCGGGCGCCCATTGTGATGGCAGCCGAGCGCCAGGGTCGGGTTCCAGCCCCCGGAGAGCGCGAGCGTGTCACACACAATCCGGCTCTCGCGCCCGCGCGTGCGGATTGTGACCTCGCGCAGCCCATGCCGCCCGCGTGTGCCCACCACTTCGGCCCCTGCATGCAGCGGGAAAGGCACATCACCCGCTACATCCTCGCGCGGGTCGACATAGGCGGCGATCTGCATCCCCTCTGCAGCCAGCACCTGAGCACTTGCCAGCGCATGGTCATTATTGCCAAACACCACCACGCGCCCCGGATCGACCGCCCAGCGCTGCCAGTAACTCGCAACCGCGCTGAGCAGCATCACCCCCGGGCGGTCGTTGCCCGGATGCGCAATCGGGCGCTCCAGCGCGCCGCTGGCAAGGATCGCGCGCTTGGCCGTGATCCGCCAGTAGCATTCGCGCGGCACCAGGCCGGGCTCGGCCAGATGCTGGCCAACACGCTCCAGCGCGCCGAACACCCCGCCATCATAAGCACCGAAAACACTGGTGCGCGGCATCAGCCGGACATTGGGCAGGCCCCGCAGTTCGCGCAGCACCCCCTGCACCCAGCCATCTGCCCCCTGCCCGTCAATCTGCCCTCCCTGCGAGAGTAGCCGCCCGCCCATCTGGCGGTCTTCCTCGACGAAGATCACATCCGCCCCCGCGCGACCCGCCGTCAGCGCAGCCATCAGCCCAGTCGGACCCGAACCGATCACCAGAAGGTCACAGAACGCAAAGGCGCGCTCGTGCAGGCTTTCGTCATGGGCGCGCGGCAGGCGGCCCAGACCGGCGGCGCGGCGGATGAGCGGCTCATAAAGCCCTTCCCAAAACGCGCGGGGCCACATGAAGGTCTTGTAATAAAACCCTGCACTCAAGAACGGGGCAAACAGGTCATTAACGGCCATCACATCGCGCGCGGCGGAGGGCCAGCAATTCTGCGCCCGCGCCTCCAGCCCCGGGTGCAATTCCTGCAGCGTGGCGCGGATATTGGGGTGAAACGCCCCGTCGCGCTTCAATTCGACCAGCGCATTGGGCTCTTCACTGCCAGCCGTCAGCACCCCGCGCGGGCGGTGATACTTGAAGGACCGCCCCACCAGCCGCACGCCATTGGCCAGAAGCGCCGAGGCAAGCGTGTCACCCCTGCAGCCTCTCATCTCCCGCCCGTCAAAGCGGAACGGCACCCCCCGCGCGCGCTCGATCGCGCTGCCCCCGCTCGCGCGCCGCTTCATTGCGCATCCTCCACGGCCCGGCTGCCTGTGACCACGTGCGTCACCGTATCGCGCTCGACCACCAGCCATGTGCCGCAGGGGTCGTGATACCACAGCTCACGCACAGGCCCCGCCGGGTTGTCGCGCACATGCAGGTAGGCATCCCACGCCTCGGGCGGTGCATCCGCTGTGGGGCGTTCGAGATAGTCGGCGGCGCCGATGCAGGTGAACTCGCGCAGGTCACGCCATCCGCAGCAGGGGCAGGGCAAACGCATGATCGCACCTCAATGCAGATTGTGCTGGCTGCCCGTGCCCTCTTCATCAAGAAGATGGCCCGCGGCGAAGCGGTCAAGGCGGAAGCGGCGGGCGACCGGGTGGGGCTGATCGGTGGCCATCAGATGCGCCATGCACCAGCCCGAGGCAGGCACGGCCTTGAACCCGCCATAGCACCAGCCTGCATCGAGATAGAGCCCCTCGATCGGCGTGCGGTCGATGATGGGCGAACCATCTGGCGACATGTCCATGATCCCGCCCCAGGAGCGCAGGATCTTGGCGCGCCCGATCATCGGCATCAGCGTCATCCCCGCCTCCATCACCTGCTCGACGCCAGGCAGGTTGCCGCGCGCGGCGTAGGAGGGGTAGAAATCGAGATCACCCCCAAAGACAAGCCCGCCCTTGTCGGACTGGCTGATGTAGAAATGCCCCATACCGAAGCTGACCACATGGTCGATGCAGGGCTTGAGCCCCTCGGTGACGAAGGCCTGTAGAATATGACTTTCAATCGGCAGGCGCAGGCCCGCCATCGCGGCAAGCTGAGAGCTGCGCCCGGCGGTGACGATCCCCACCTTGCGCGCGCGGATCTCGCCGCGGGTGGTTGACACGCCAGTCACGCGCCCGCTCTCAACCGAAATGCCCGTCACCTCGCAATTCTCGATCAGATCGACCCCGCGC
>SLJW01000066.1 GCA_007134865.1 Paracoccaceae bacterium
AGCATCGGGGCGCCCGCGAGGCGTGCAAGGGCGGGTGGGTGGGCACGTCGAGCGGGCGCCTCACCCGATCGACTCCCCGGAATACCGCCAGCGTCAGGGCCGGATGATCCGCGAGATATCAATCTCCACCGCCTCGGCCAGATCGGCCAGCGAATCGTGCAGGAGCTGCAGCATGTAGCGCGGGTTATGCACATACCCGCCCGGGTCCTTGGCAACGACCTGATAATTATAAGCCGCCTTCAACAGACGCGGCGTCCAACTCTGATAGCGGTTGTCGCGCGTGGCCAGTTCAGAAGGCAGATCCCCTGTCCCGGTCGGATCAGCGAAGAAATAGGGGAAGCCACCGAAATAGGCGATGGGTGTGCCCGCCACCTCTACAGCATAAAGACGGATCGCATCCAGCAACTGGCCATGCAGCGCCATTATCTCGGCATGGATCCCGCCCGAGCGATCGCCGGTGCCTGCAAAATCCTGATGCTGGGTGCGGATGTCGCGCATCTCTTCCACGCCACGATGGCAGGCAAGGCAACCCTCGGTCTCGACCTGTGTGCTATGCGGCTCGTGGCAGGCGACACAGGTATCTGCACCCGGCACATGCATGAATTGGCCCGCATAGGACCGACCCGCATACTGATAGCCCGGCCGCGCGACCGATCCGAGCATCGTCGCCGCCGAGGCCGCGTAATGGATGTTCAGGAACGCCAGTTCATCCGAGACCTCATCCAGCGCCTTGCCCGCAACCCGTGCTGCCACCTGATCGCTCGACTGGCGACCCTGATGACAGACCATGCAGGTCGCCGAAGACCCCAGCCCTGCCACTTCAACGCCCGACGGGAATGTCACCGCATCCAGCGCATGCGCCTCGGCGGTGTGGCATGACGCGCACCCGATCACAGTGTTGATCGTGCCGGGATGATCGACGCCGCCGGCTGTCAGTCCACCAACGCCCAGAAAATCCATAAAGCCTGTCTCGGAATGACACATGGCACAATTTTCGGGCACTTCGCCCTGTTCGTTCCAATAGGTGAAGGAGAGCGACTGATAATCGCCATGCGGCGAATCAAGCCAGGCGGCGATCAGACGTTCGAGCCCCTCCAGCCCCTCCTCGGCGCGCAGGGCCGAGGCTGGAAAGGCCAGACATGCGATAAGCGGGATGAAAAGCAGGCGCATCACGTCCTCCATGCGGGCAGGTGATCCCGACAGGCTAGGACCAGAAAAGCCCTCCGCCATTGACCCGGATCAAGGCATATGCAGTTTTCTTGACAAGACTGACCCAAGGATGACCTGATCCCGAGTATCATGCAAGCACAACCCGCCCTCCCCCGCCTCTCCGGCCCTGCTCTGGCAGCGGCCTATCTGCTCACCGCCTTACTGCCGCTGGCTCTGGCGCTTACGCAATCGGTCGCCCCGGCCGACCCATGGGAACTGGCCGCCGCAGCCATGGGGCTGATCGCGCTCTGGGGGATGGCCGTGCAATTCGTGACCTCGGGGCGGTTCGAAGGTATCTCGGGGCGGCTTGGCATCGACAAGATCATGGCCTTCCACAAGATCGCAGCGCTCTGGGTCGCGCTCGCGCTGGTGCTGCACCCGCTGGCCTATGTGCTGCCGACATGGCTGGAGGACCCGGAACTGGGCTGGATCCGGCTGCATTTCTACCTCACCGACCCCGCCTATCTTACGGGCGTCATCGCGCTTGGTGCCCTCGTCGTGCTGATCCTGACATCTCTGCTGCGCGATGTGCTGCCATGGCCCTACGAGGCCTGGCGCGCGGTGCATGTTGTGCTAGGGCTGGTGGCGGTGCTGGGCGGGTTGCACCACGCGGTCGCGGTTGGGCGGTTCAGCGCGCAGGGGGTGCTGGCGGGGTTCTGGGGGCTGGTGGCGCTGGGGGTGCTGGTGGTCATGGCCACGCTCTATGGCTGGCGCTGGTGGCGGCTGCATCACCGGCCCTGGCGGCTGGCCTCGGTGACACAGCGCGCCGACCGCATGTGGGAGCTCGACATCCAGCCCGACCCCGGCACGCCGCCCCTGCCCTATCACGCCGGGCAATTCGTCTGGATGAGTGAGGGCAAGCGCCGCTTCCCGCTCTTCGACCATCCGTTCTCGATCTCGGACAGCCCGCGGCGAAAGGGGCTGAGCCTGCTGATCAAGGAGGCGGGCGATTTCACCGATCAGATCGGCACCCTGCCCGAGGGGCGCGTGATCGGCATCGACGGGCCCTATGGCGAATTCACGCTCGAGGCGCAGGGGGGCGAATCGCTTTTGCTGATCGGCGGCGGGGTCGGGATCGCGCCGCTGCTCGGCATCCTGCGCGACTGTATCGCGCGCGGCGAGACGCGGCCCATAAGGCTTGCCTATGCCGTCGGCCAGCCCGCGAATTTCGCCTGTCTCGACGAGATGCGCGCGGCCATGGAGACGCTGGACCTGAAGCTGTGGCTGCTCAGCGAAGACGGGCCGGTCGCGGGCGATATGCTGGAGGGGCGGCTTACGCGCGAGCGACTGGCCGAGATGCTCGACGGGCTCGACCCGACGACTGCACGGGCGCTGATCTGCGGGCCGGGGCCGATGGTGGTGGCAGTGTCGGACACGCTGCTCGATCTGGGCATGCCGATGCGCCATGTCGTTTATGAACGCTTCGACTATGCCGGCAGCGCCCGCTCCCGCCAGGACCGCGCCCGCACGC
>SLJW01000266.1 GCA_007134865.1 Paracoccaceae bacterium
CCCCTGCCCTCTTTGACATCATCGTATCTGCAGAACGCGACACAATCCGATACCCGACTTGCGCTGGATCAAGGTCGCGCCGGCGCAGCCGTCGCAGAGTGCCGGAAATCTACCAAGCAAAGAGGATCAGATGTCGCATACCCCCCATGAGCTCGCCGAGGAATTCCCGGACGCTGTGGACCTTATCCACCAGTTGAAGCTCGACAATGCCCATTTCGCGCGCCTGGCCGAGGAATATCATGTCGTCAACCGTGCCGTGCACCGCGCCGAGACTCTGGCCGAGCCGGTCTCGGAAGCGCATGAACAGGAATTGCGCCGCCAGCGCATGGCGCTGAAAGACGAGATCGCGCGGATCCTCGCTGACGCAAAGGCGTGACAGGGTCTACATCCCTGTAACTTGAGTATTTTTGGCAAGAAAATCAGGGCGCTGCGGGGTTGCGCGCCAACCCGAACTGGTACTGCGTGTGACATGCGCGCCCAGCCCTTGCCAAGCAGCCGAACGCCCTGCCGCAAGGCAGGGCGCCCCTGAAACTCAAAAAAGATCTTGCGGCGCAGCCGCGCCTTTTGGTCAGACCTCAGAAGTGAATTGCACGGCCGTAAGCGTCGAGCACCGATTCATGCATCATCTCGCTGAGTGTCGGATGCGGGAAGACCGTGTTGATCAGGTCTTCTTCCGTTGTCTCGAGCGTGCGGCCAACGACATAGCCCTGGATCAACTCGGTCACTTCCGCGCCCACCATATGCGCGCCCAGCAACTCACCCGTCTTGGCGTCGAAGATCGTCTTGATCATCCCCTCGGGCTCGCCCAGCGCGATTGCCTTGCCGTTGCCGATGAAGGGGAAACGCCCGACCTTGACCTTGTAGCCGGCCTCTTTCGCCTTGGCCTCGGTCAGCCCGACGGAGGCCACCTGCGGGTGGCAATAGGTGCAGCCGGCAATGGAGGACGGGTCCACCGCATGCGGGTGCCCGCCTGCGATCAGTTCGGCCACCATCACACCTTCATGGCTCGCCTTGTGAGCGAGCCAGGGGCCGTTGGTTGCATCCCCGATGACATAGAGCCCCTCGACCCCGGTGCGGCAATATTCATCCGTCACCACGAAAGAGCGGTCGATCTTCGCGCCCAGTTCTTCCAGTCCCAGCCCTTCGGTATTCGCCACGATTCCGACCGCCGAGATCACCGTGTCGAAATCCTGCGTCTCGGTCTTGCCGTCGCGTTCGATATGGGCCGTGACCTTGCCCTTGGTTCGGTCAAGCTTCTTGACCATCGCCTTGGCCATGATCTTCATGCCCTGCTTCTCGAACTGCTTCTGCGCAAAACCCGAGATTTCCGCATCTTCCACGGGCAGGATGCGGTCCATGACTTCGACAACCGTGGTATCCGCGCCCAGCGTGTTGAAAAAGCTTGCGAATTCGATCCCGATCGCGCCCGAGCCGATAACCAGCAGCTTTTTCGGCATCCGCTTGGGTTCCAGCGCGTGTTTGTAGGTCCAGACCAGATCGCCATCGGCTTCCAGCCCCGGCAATTCGCGCGCCCGCGCTCCGACAGCGACGATGATATTCGGCGCGGTCAGTTCCTCAGTGCCCTTGTCGGTCTTCACCGACACCTTGCCTTTGGCTGGCAGCGTCGCCGCGCCCATGATGACCGTGATCTTGTTCTTCTTCATCAGATGGCCGATGCCGCCGGTCAACTGCCCCGCCACCTTGCGGGAGCGCTTGACCACGGCGTCCAGATCATAGCTGATGTTTTCCGCTTTCAGACCGAAATCCTTGGCGCGGTGCATCAGGTGAAACACTTCGGCCGAGCGCAGCATCGCCTTGGTCGGGATGCAACCCCAGTTGAGGCAGATGCCGCCCAGATGCTCACGTTCGACGATGGCCACGGATTTGCCAAGCTGCGCGGCGCGGATGGCAGCGACATAGCCCCCTGGCCCTGCCCCGATTACAACAACGTCAAACGCTCTGGCCGCCATGTGAGTTCCTCCCCTGCGTCGCGACTGCAATATAGTTTGCCATTAAACTATTTTGCCCAGCCCCGCAACGCAGGGCTGCGGAAGCCTGTCATGCAAGGGGCGCATGGCTCGCGTCAGGCGGCTTCCTTGAGCGCCTCGACAGCGGTCATGTAGCCACCACGGTCAAGGAAAGCCTGTTCCGGTTTTGTGGTCTCGCGCCCCAGCGCCTTGTTGCGATAGGGGAAGCGGCCGAACTCGCGGATCACGGCGCGATGGGCGCGCGCATGCAGCAGGCTGTGGGCACCAGTCTCGGGCATGCGCAGCAGGAACATGCGCACGCAGCGGTCCTGATCCATCTGGCTTTCGGAATGCATCAGCGGCAGATAGAAAAACTGCCGCGCAGGCTCGTCGATGCGGCGGTCGAAGCCAAGATGGCAGGCGCGGGCCGCGACCTTGCGCGCCAGATCATCCGTGGCGAAGGCACGGCTATCCTCGCGGAACATATTGCGCGGGAACTGGTCTGTGACGATGAGGAAAGCCAGACAGCCGCGCGGGCAAGAGGCCCAGCGTTCCAGCCGTCCCTCGCGCGCCTTTTCCCACAATGCCCCGAAGCGCTCGCGGATCGTCTCATCCAGAGCGGGATCATTCGCATACCAGCCATCCGGTCCGACCTCATCGACCCAGAACTGAATGACCTCATCAACCGTCGACATTTCTATTCCCCATGGCGGTGTCACTCCTCAAAGCCTGCCAGTGATTCGCAGACTGCTCAAGTTTTATGCGCTCACGCCCGCGTGACTGGGCGGTTTCTTGCGGAAAAGTCACAAAATTCAGGGTGATTCTGCCTGTTGATCGGACATTTCGCTGTAAACTGCCTCGACTGTTGCCGCTGAGACAACAGGCGAGACCGGCGCGAATGGACCCGTCTCCGCCACCGGAACCGGAGCGCGCTGCGTCATCCGCCAGAGCGCGTAGGCAGCGAGCGAGGTTGTCAACACGATGATGAAGAGGAAGAATCCCGACGGCCCGATCAGCGACATCAGCCAGCCAATGGCCAGCGGCCCGATGATCGCCCCCAGCCCGTTGACGAATAACAGCCCGCCAGAGGCCGCCGCCATCTGGTCATGGTCCAGATAGTCATTGGTATAAGCCACCAGCAACGAATAGAGCGGGTTGGAAATGCCACCAATGATCAGCGCCACCCCCAGCAGCCAGACAAAGCTCAGGTCAAAGACCACCGCCATCGCCCCGCCGGCACTCCCGATCAGCGCCACGATGACCAGCAGCTTGCGCCGGTCCATCCGGTCCGACAGCCAGCCGATGGGATACTGGAACACCAGCCCGCCGAAATAGATGGCAGCCGTGAAAAGCGAGATCTCGAACACGCTCAAACCCGCTTCGGTGCCCCAGACCGCTGTCATGCCGAACATCGCCGCGAATACGCCCCCCATCAGGAAGATCCCCATAACCCCCAGTGGCGAGACGCCATAGAGTTCGCGGATCGACATGGATTTGGTGGTCCCGAATGTGGGCGCCGGGCTGATCGAGAGCAGAATCGGCGCAAACGCCAGCGAGACCAGAACCGAAGGGATGATGAAGAGCATGAACCCTGCTGGATCGGCGAAGTTGATCAGCGCCTGCGCCGAGATGATCCCCATCATCTGCACGATCATGTAGAGCGACAGCGCCTGCCCGCGGTTTTCATTGCTGGCGGTGTTGTTGAGCCAGCTTTCGGCAGTCACATAGACGCCCGAGAAGCAGAACCCGATCAGGACGCGCAACAATGTCCAGACGATCCAGTCCGGGATCGCGGCATAGAGCACCAGCACTGCCGAAATCAGCGAGCCCAGCGCGGCGAAGACGCGCACATGACCCACGCGGCGGATCAGTTCGGGCGCCATTTTCGACCCGAACAGGAAGCCTGCGAAATAGGCCGACATGACAATCGACATCTGATAGGTCGAAAACCCTTCGATCGCGCCACGGATGCCCAGGAGCGTGCCTTGCACGCCATTGCCAACCATGAGGAGCATCATGCCAAGCAGCAATGCCCAGGACGCAGTGAAAACTTTGAACATTGGAAAGGCTCACGATTGGGTCGCGCGCAGTGTAGCGGCGCATGGGCAACAGGTATATGACGGAAGCGACCGGCGCGGGTCGTAATCAGGGCAAGAGCAGGGAGGAATCCCCGTAAGAAAAGAAGCGGTAGCGCTCTTTAATTGCATGGGCATAGATGCACCGGATCCGCTCGGGCCCCATCAGCGCCGAGACCAGCATCATCAGCGTGGATTTCGGCAAGTGAAAATTGGTCATCAACCCGTCGGTGACCCGAAACTGATAGCCCGGCGTGATGAAGATATCGGTCTTGCCCGTCCAGGGCGCGATCTCGCCGGGGCCCGTGGCCGCCGTCTCGATCAGGCGCAGCGCCGTCGTGCCCACCGGGATCACGCGCCCAGCCGCCGCGCGGGTCTCCATGATGGCGCGGGCGGCCTCCTCGGGGAGGTGGCCCCATTCGGCGTGCATTTTATGGTCACGAATGTCATCAACCTTGACCGGCAGAAACGTTCCCGCGCCGACATGCAATGTGACTTCGGCAAAGCGCACACCGCGGGCCTTGAGGGTGGTGATCAGCGCGTCGTCGAAATGCAGCGAGGCGGTTGGGGCGGCGACTGCGCCGGGGTCGCGGGCAAAGACCGTCTGGTAATCTTCGCGATCCTGCGCATCGGCTTTACGGCGGCCCGCGATATAGGGCGGCAGCGGCATCTGACCTGCGGCTTCGAGGGTGGCGTGGAACGCATCGCCCTCAAGCGAGAATCGCAATGTGACGTCCTCGGCGTTGCGCGCGACCACCTCGGCCGTGAGCGCGTCCGCAATCTCGACCCGCTCCCCTTCTGCAAGCTTGCGCAGGGGCTTGGCGAGCGCGCGCCAATGACCGTCGGGCAGCGGCTCCAGCAGCGTCAGTTCCACCTTGGCGCGGACCGGACCCTGCGCGCTTTCGCGGATGCGCGTGCCGCTCAGCCGGGCGGGAATCACCCGTGTGGTGTTGATCACCAGCAGGTCACCCGCGCGCAGGATCTCGGGCAGGTCGGCGACATGGCGGTCGCGTATCGTATCGCCCTCGGCCAACAGCAGACGCGCAGCCGGGCGCGGGCGCACGGGGCGCGTCGCGATCAACTCTTCGGGCAGGTCGAAATCGAAATCCGACAATCTCATCGCGCGCGCCTTGCTCTGACTCGCGGCCCCTTTATCTCGGCCCGGATGCCGCTACAACTGGGGCAACAGTTTCGTGAAAGAGGAGACACCCGATGGCACAACAAGGCGAGATGGCGCCCGACTTCACCCTGCCCCGCGATGGTGGTGGCGAGGTGAGCTTGTCCGAGTTCAAGGGCAAGAAGGTCGTGCTCTATTTCTACCCGCGCGATGACACGCCCGGCTGCACCACAGAGGCCTTGGAATTCACGTCACTCGGCGAAGAGTTCAAGGCCGCGGGCGCGCAGGTGATCGGCGTGTCCAAGGATACGGTCGCCAAACATGACAAGTTCATCGCCAAGCATGATCTGGGCGTGATTCTCGCCTCGGATGCCGAAGGCGATGTCTGCGAGCGCTATGGTGTCTGGGTCGAGAAGAACATGTATGGCAAGGTCTCAATGGGGATCGAGCGCGCGACTTTCCTGATCGATGGCGAGGGGCGCGTGGCGCAGGTCTGGCGCAAGGTCAAGGCCAAGGGTCACGCAACCGAGGTGCTCGACGCGGTGAAAGCCCTGTGAGCTTCTGCTTGCGCGACATGGCCGTGGAGGTTCTGACCACGGCAGACGGGCGCGCCAAGACGGCGCTCTCGCGGGCGCACGCGGCGGCTTGGTTCGGGGCGCGCAAGGCTGGCACGCCGCTGCCACTCGGGCAGGCACAACCGCCCGACCGCCCGGCGCGTCCCACGCGGCCCGCGCTTCTGGACCCGCGCGACGTACCCCGTCGCCGTCCGGGCAGCCCGCAAGGGCGCATCGCGCTGCTGCACGCGATTGCACATATCGAACTTAACGCAGTCGATCTGCACTGGGATCTGGTCGCGCGCTTTCACAAAGTCGACATGCCGCTGGGATTCTATGATGACTGGGTCAAGGCCGCGGATGAAGAGTCCAAGCATTTCAATCTGGTCTGTGATTGCCTTGAAGCCATGGGCAGTCATTACGGCGCCCTGCCCGCGCATGCGGGAATGTGGCGCGCGGCAGAGGATACGGCCGAGGACATCCTCGGGCGGCTGGCCGTCGTGCCGATGGTGCTGGAAGCGCGGGGGCTGGATGTCACCCCGGGCATGATCGAGATTTTCGAGCGCGCGGGCGAGAGTGCGGCGGTCGAGGCGCTGAAAACCATCTATGCCGAAGAGGTCGGCCATGTTGCCTATGGCTCGAAATGGTTCAATTTCCTCTGCGGGAGACAGGGGCTGGACCCGCAACCCGTGTTTCTGGATCTGGTGCGGCGGTATTTCCACGGGCCGCTCAAGCCCCCCTTCAACGAGGAAAAACGCGCGCAGGCCGGTTTGCCGCCCGATTTCTACTGGCCGCTCACCGAACCGGTCTGAGCAAAGCGGGCCCGAATCTTCGCGTGGATATGCGAACAAACCGGCCAAGCTCTCTGTCTTGCAACGGAATTCATGTGTCGTTTCTGCAAATCCGGGCGTGATGTCGGCAAGTTTTCGCTGATTCCGCCCTTTGCGCGTGATGCACCGGCGCAACAGTCCATTCCTTTGTTGCCTCTCACAACCATCCTCCGGTAGACGAATAAGAGACTGGTAACTGTATTGCGCCGCTCCCGACTGTGATCAGACAATAGGGCTGCGTGTTCAATGAGTAACGTCAGTGCGACGGCCGTGAGCAGGTCTAAGAAACAAGCAGGACAGTAGCATTGCAACGCCACTTCGTTCGTCTGAATCAGCGGCTGGAACGCCGCTTCCCCGAACAGCGCCTATTTCTACGGTCTGACAACACCACTCGCTTCGTCCGGCTGCGCCCCGCGACGCAAGCGGTCGGGCTCGCGGCCGTCACCCTCTTCTTCGCGTGGGGCATCATTGCCACGTCGATTTTGCTGATGGACAGTATCGGCTCGGGCACGCTGCGCGATCAGGCGTTGCGCGATCAGGCGAATTATGAACAGCGCCTGAATCAGTTGGCCGAGGAACGCGACGCCCGTGCAATCGAGACCGAGGCAGCGCATGCCCGCTTTGCCGAAGCCATGGAGCGGATCTCCGAGATGCAGATGAAGCTGCTGGCCTCGGAAGAGCGGCGGCTGGAACTGGAGGCCGGCATCGATACCATCCACAGCAGCATCCGCCGGATTACGCGCGAGCGCGATGATGCGCGCGCACGGTTGGCGGAAGTGATGCAAACGCTGGAGGCCGAGACCGGCTCGACCCGCACCGCCGCTGACCGGTCACGCGATAACGAAGAAATGCTGGACTACATGCTTGCGGCGATGGAGCGCGTATCAGTGGCCACGCATGAGCTTGGCCTCGACGCCGAACAGGCACGCATTCAAGCGCGCCATCTGGCGATGGAGAACGAGCTTCTGAAAGACCGCAACCACATGATCTTCACTCAGCTCGAAGAGGCGCTGGACAAGGTTGTCGAACCAATGCAGCGCGTGTTCCGCAGTGCGGGTGTCTCAGCCGACCAGATCCGCCGCCTCGTGCGGCAAGGGGCAAACTCGCAAACCGATTCGCTGCGCCCGATCGTCTCGACCTCGGGCTCTATTGCTGCCAATCCCGATATCGCCCGGGCAAATGCGATCCTGGGCAAGATGTCCGATATTGACGCTTATCGGCGCGGCATCGACCGTCTGCCCGTCGCGCGTCCTGTGAACGCCAATGTACGCCAGACCTCGGGCTTCGGCATGCGCCGCCACCCGCTGACGGGGCGGCAGACCATGCATAACGGGCTGGACTGGGCCGGGGCCCGCAACACCCCGATCCTCGCCAGCGCCGATGGTGTGGTTAAACAGGCCGGGCGACAGGGGGGGTATGGCAACCTCGTCATCATCCAGCATGAATTCGGGATCGAGACCTATTACGCCCATTTGAACTCGATCGACGTTCGGGCCGGACAAAGGGTCTC
Organism: Paracoccaceae bacterium; assembly: GCA_007134865.1. GTDB lineage: Bacteria > Pseudomonadota > Alphaproteobacteria > Rhodobacterales > Rhodobacteraceae > Roseinatronobacter. The sequence continues at coordinate 8,054 of SLJW01000266.1, forward strand.
GCGTGGCCAGCGAATTGGTGGTATGGGCACCACAGGCGCGTCGACTGGTGTGCATCTGCATTACGAAGTGCGGGTCAACGGTCGGCCAGTGAACCCAATCACCTATATAAGGGCTGGACAGAATGTTTTCTAAGAGTCGAATCAATGAACCGGGGCCCAAAGCTGCCGAAAAAGCCCCCGCCAAGCCCGCTGAACCGACCCCCTCTTTCCTGCGCAGCAGCGCACCCGAACCGGCCCCCACGCATGTGACCAAAGCAAAGCCTGCGGCTTCGGTTCTGGCCTCTGACCTCACCATCACCGGAAATATCAAGACCACCGGCGACGTCGTGATCGAGGGAATCGTCGATGGCGATATTCGCGCGCACCTGCTGACCGTGGGGGACACCGCAACCATCCGTGGCGAAATCGTGGCCGATGATATCGTCATCAATGGCCGCGTGATTGGCCGCGTGCGCGGGTTGAAAGTACGCCTGACATCTTCGGCGCAGGTCGAGGGCGATATCATTCACAAGACCATCGCCATCGAATCAGGTGCGCATTTCGAAGGCTCGGTGCAGCGTCAGGATGACCCATTGCAGACAAACCGCGAAGCCGTGGCAAAGCCGGCCCCCGCACCAGCACCGGTCACACCTGCTCCGCGCTCTACTTCGAACGAGACCTCCGACGCGGTCCGCAAGGCAGCAGAAGCCAAGAAGAACGCTGCCAACTGACGATTGGCGAGTAGGATACGACTGCAGGGCCGCGCCGTCTGGGCGCGGCCTTTTTCTGTGCCCGTGACATTTGGGAGATAAGCTGGTGCGGGTGGAGAGACTCGAACTCTCACGCCTTGCGGCGGAGGATTTTGAATCCTCTGCGTCTACCATTCCGCCACACCCGCGTGACCAGCGCGCTGAGCAATAGCGCGGAAATCAATGCCCTGCAACAGCCCAGTTGCGCGCCTCACACGGCCTGTTGGGCGCCCCACGGCCCATAAAGATTGACCTGTGAGCATAAATAGGTTAGTCGCGACCAGATGTTGTCATGGGCAGCATATCCGCAAGCGGGGCGCGAGATACCGGCGTCCCATAACCGATTACGGCCCGATGCCGTAACAGATGGACGCAAATGACCCAATTCTCCGACCTGAAACTGGACCCCAAGGTCCTCAAAGCTATTCACGAAGCCGGTTACACCACTCCGACGCCAATCCAGGAACAAGCCATTCCGCACGCGCTTGAAGGGCGTGATGTGCTCGGGATCGCCCAGACCGGCACCGGCAAGACCGCCTCTTTCACCCTGCCGCTGATCACGCGGCTGGGCCGTGGGCGCGCGCGCGCGCGGATGCCCCGCAGCCTCGTGCTGGCTCCCACCCGCGAATTGGCCGCGCAGGTGGCCGAGAATTTCGATATCTACGCGAAGCACACCCGCCTGACCAAGGCACTCCTCATCGGCGGCGTCGCCTTTGGCGAGCAGGACAAGCTGATCGACCGCGGGGTTGATGTGCTGATCGCCACGCCGGGCCGGCTGCTCGATCATTTCGAGCGCGGCAAGCTGCTGCTGACCGGGGTCGAGGTGATGGTCGTGGATGAAGCCGACCGCATGCTCGACATGGGTTTCATCCCCGATATCGAGCGTATTTTCGGGCTGACTCCTTTCACGCGCCAGACCTTCTTCTACTCGGCCACGATGGCGCCCGAGATCGAGCGCGTGACGAATACCTTCCTGTCCAACCCGGTCCGAATCGAGGTGGCGCGGCAGGCAACGGCTTCGGAGACCATCGCGCAGGAGCTGATCCAGCTTTCGCCCACCCGTCGCGACGCAGCCGCCAAGGCCAAGCGCGACGCGCTGCGGGCCATTATTCAGGCCGAAGGCGAAAAGCTGGAAAACGCGATCATCTTCTGCAATCGCAAGGTCGAGGTCGATATCCTCGCCAAATCCCTGATCAAGCACAAGTTCGACGCGGCCCCGATCCATGGAGATCTGGACCAGTCCGTGCGCACCCGCACACTGGAGCGCTTTCGCAATGGCGAGCTGCGCCTGCTGATCGCCTCGGATGTGGCGGCGCGCGGGCTCGACGTGCCTTCGGTCAGCCATGTGTTCAATTTCGACCTGCCCTCGCATCCCGAAGATTACGTCCACCGCATCGGCCGCACGGGCCGCGCCGGGCGCTCGGGTAAGGCCGTGTCACTGATGGTGCCTGCGGATCAGAAATATCTCGAGGCGATCGAGGCGCTGATCCAGAAGGAATTGCCCCGCGGGGAGCCTCCTGCAAGCGAGGCGAAGCCGAAGCGGAGCAAGCGGGAAGAGGCCCCCAAACCCGAGGTCAAAACCGAGCCCGAGGTCGCCGCCAAGGAGCCAGCCAAGGAAGCACCCGCTGCGCAGCCCGAGCCCAGCCGCCCGGCGCGCGAGCGCCGCGCAGAACGCGGCGAGCGCGCGCGGCGCGATCCGCGCGGCGCGGTTGTGGGGATGGGCGACCATGTGCCCGATTTCCTGATGCGCGAATTTCGCACCGCCTGAAGCGCTCAAATAAAACGATTATCCCGAATTGAAAAAGCCGCCTCCGGTTTGGAGGCGGCTTTCTCGACATTGGCCTTGCCCTTCCTCAACGATAGAGCAACGACACCTTGTTGTGGAACAGATGGATCTTCGACGGGTCCGCCTTCAGCTTAACATTCCGGCCCTTGAGCTCAGCGTGAATCCCTGCAAGCTTGGCCAGCACAGGTGCAGCCCCTTCGGCTTCGGGCTTGAAATAGAGCACGGTCAATTCACCCAACGCTTCGACCAGATCGACTTCGCCCTGATACAGGAACTCTTCGTCATCACTCGCAACCAGATCCTCGGGGCGCACACCAAGGTTCACCTTTAGCCCCATATCGGCATCTGTCGTGGGAATATCGGCCTTGGCAGTGCCACCGCCCGCCAGCTTGACGGTCGTCTGCTGACCCGTGCCCACCACTTCGCCCGCCAACAGGTTCATCGCCGGAGAGCCGATGAATTGCGCGACAAATTCGCCATTCGGGCGCTCGTAAAGGTCCAGCGGCGAACCCACCTGCGCAATGCCACCCCCCGCGAGCACGACAATGCGCGAGGCCAGAGTCATCGCTTCGACCTGGTCATGCGTCACATAGACCATGGTCGAATTGGGCATCGACTCTTTCAGCTTCGCAATCTCGATCCGTGTCGCCACGCGTAGCGCGGCATCGAGGTTCGAGAGCGGCTCGTCGAAGAGATAGACTTTCGGATCCCGCACGATCGAGCGCCCAATCGCCACCCGCTGCCGCTGTCCCCCCGACAACGCCTTGGGCAGACGGTCCAGATAGGGGCCAAGCTGCAGCACATTGGCCGCACGGTTTACGGCCTCATCAATTTCGGATTTGCTCTTTCCCGCGAGTTTCAGCGCGAAGGCCATGTTGTCGCGCACTGTCATATGCGGGTAAAGCGCATAGGACTGGAACACCATCGCAATGCCGCGCTGCGCAGGCGGGATGTCATTGACCACCATCCCGTCGATCTGCAACTCGCCGCCGGTGATCTTCTCAAGCCCTGCGATCATCCGCAGCAATGTCGATTTCCCGCAGCCCGACGGACCGACGAAGACGATCAGCTCACCCTGTTTGATGTCGAGGTTGATGTCGGACAACACCTTGACCTCGCCATAGGCCTTTTCGACATCCGTCAGTTTCAGATCGGCCATGGTTTCCTCCCTCGTTATCTTTTTACGACCAGACAGGGCTGCCACGGCCCCAGATGCACCAGCCCGTCCTCTCCCGGGCCAGAGCTGTTCAGTTCCTGCCCGACGGTCACCCAATGCCCATCCGGCAGGTAAAGGGTCGCGGGCTCATGGCTCAGGTTGAAAGCGCAGAACATTACCTCACCCGCCTCCTCGCGGATGAAGGACAGCGTCTCGCCCGAGACATGCAGATCACGCAAGGACCCGCGCGTCAGAGCGCGATGGGCGCGCCGAAAGGCAATCGCGCGGCGGTAATGGTGCAGGATGGCATCGGGTGCGCGCTCCTGCGCGTCGACGGCCAAAGCCAGATGCTCACGCGCAACCGGTAGCCAGGGGATGCCCTGCGAGAAGCCCCCATTCTGATTGTCGCGAGTCCAGACCATCGGCGTGCGGCAACCATCGCGGCCCTTGTATTCGGGCCAGAACTGGATGCCGTAAGGGTCACGCAAATCCTCGAAGACCAACTCGGCCTCGGGCATCCCGAGTTCCTCGCCCTGATACAGACAGGCCGACCCGCGCAGACACAGCAACAGCGTCGCATAGGCGCGCGCGGCGGCGGGGGTCAGATCCCAGCGCGTGAGATGGCGCGCCACGTCATGGTTGGAGAAGGCCCAGCAGGCCCATCCGTCGGGCGCGACGTGGTCGAGATGGCGTAGCACTGCTGCGATCCGGGCTGCCGAGGGTGGATCGGCCGCGAGGAACTCGAAGGCGTAACACATCTGCACCTTGTCGCTGCCCGAAGTGTATTCGCCAAGGATCTCGAGCCCGCGCTGTGCATCGCCCACCTCGCCCACGGCGGCGGCATCATAGGTATCGAGCAGCGCCCGAAAGCGGCGCAGGAAGTCGATATTCTCGGGGCGGTTCTTGTCGTAGATATGTTCCTGATGATTATAGGGGTTCACGGCCGGCGCGATGGTGGCGTTGCGCTCTTCGGGCGGAAGGGCCGGGTTGTTGCGCAACTCCTTGTCATGCACGTAAAAATTGATCGTATCCAGCCGGAAGCCATTCACGCCGCGCTCCAGCCAGAAGCGCGCCACGTTCAACAATTCTTCCTGAACGGCAGGCTCATGGAAATTCAGGTCTGGCTGCGAGGCGAGGAAATTGTGCAGGTAATACTGCAGCCGGGTCGCGTCCCAGGCCCATGCGGAGCCACCGAAGATCGACAGCCAGTTATTCGGCGGCGTGCCATCCGGATTCGGATCGGCCCAGACATACCAGTTCGCACGCGGATTGTCGCGCGACGACCGGCTTTCCTTGAACCAGGGGTGCTGGTCCGAGGAATGCGACAGCACCAGATCGATCAGCACTTTCAGCCCCAGCCGATGCGCAGCCACGACTAGGGCATCGAAATCGGCGAGGGTGCCGAACATCGGATCGACATCGCAGTAGTCCGAGACGTCATAGCCGAAATCCTTCATCGGCGAGGTGAAGAAGGGGCTGACCCAGATCGCATCCACCCCGAGGCTGGCGATATAGGGCAGCCGCTCGATGATGCCGCGCAGATCGCCAATCCCGTCGCCATTGCTGTCCTGATAGCTGCGGGGGTAGATCTGATAGATCACCGCCCCGCGCCACCAGTCCGGGTTCAGCTCCAGCCCGCGTTCGGGCTGCAACATGGTTTGTGCAGTCACGTGTGTCGTCCTTACTTGACGGAGCCAGCCAGCAGGCCGCGCACCAGGTAGCGTTGCATGGTGAAGAACACGACAAGCGGCACGGCAATCGAGACAAAGGCCGCTCCGGCCAGAATGCCCCAGTCACCGCCGCGCGACCCCAAGAGGTCATCGGCGATCTTCACGGTCATCACCTGACTTGCCGCGCCGGATGGCAAGAAGACTTTCGCCACCAGCAGGTCATTCCATGTCCACAGGAACTGGAAGATCGCGAAAGAGGCAAGTGCCGGGAAACTGAGCGGCAGGATGATACGTACGAAGATCTGGAAATCCGTCGCGCCATCGACCTTGGCACCCTCGATAATGTCGCGCGGCAGACCGACCATGTAATTTCGCAACAGATAGACCGCGAGCGGCAGCCCAAAGCCCGTATGTGCCAGCCATATCCCGAGGAAACTCTGCCCTATCCCGATCTCGGTATGCAGTCGCAGCAGCGGGACAAGCGCCAGTTGCAAGGGCACGACCAGCAGGCCCACGACCGCCGCGATCAGCAGCCCGCGACCCGGGAAGTCCATCCAGGCCAGCGCATAGGCTGCGAAAGCCGCGATCAGGATCGGGATGATCGTGGCCGGGATAGCGACCGTCAGCGTATTGATGAAGGCGCGATCCATCCCGTCGGCGAACATCACTGTTCGGTAATTGGCGAGCGTGAATCGCGGTGGTGTCAGTGCACCGACATAGATTGTCGGGCCGCGCGCCCCGAATGCTTCGGTATTCTCCACCCGGAAGCTGCCATCCGAGTCAACCCGCAGCGTGCCGCCCTGTCGCAATTCGACCTGTTCACCCGCCGCGAACTCATCCGTCGCCACGGCGCGGGTGCCAAAGGCTGCGATCTGCGCGCGCTCACCCTCGAAGACAGCCATCAGTTCGGGTTCGTCGAACACATTCCCTTCGATGATGAAGAGACCACCTTCTTCGCGCGCCGTGTCAGTGCCCACGCGGATGCGGAAATTCTGCTCGACCGAGAACGGGGCCTGCCACCAGCCCGACACCGAAATCTGCTCGCGGTCGCGGAATGAGGAAACGAAAAGCCCGATGGTCGGCAGCAGCCAAAGCAGCACCAGAAGCAGCACCGTGATATTGACCAGAACCCGGTTGCCGGAGTTTTGTCCTGCGATATTGTCCATGTCTCGGCCCTCCCTCAGCGCATCTCGGCACGTGCCTGGCGGATGTTCCAGATCATCACCGGCAGCACGAGGATCATGATCACGAAGGCAACCGCTGTCGCCCGCCCGTCATCGCGGAACATGTAAGTCATCATGTAACTCGGCAGGATATGCGTGCCGAAATTGCCCCCGGTCATGGTGTAGACGATGTCAAAGACCTTGAGCACGAGGATGGTGATCGTGGTCCAGACCACGACAATGGTGCCCATGATCTGCGGCACCTTGATCTGGAAGAAGACCTGAAACGGGTTGGCCCCGTCGATGATCGCGGCCTCGATGGTTTCTTCGGGGATGCCGCGCAGTGCCGCAGACAGGATGACCATGGCAAAGCCGGTCTGGATCCAGACCAGAATGAACATCAGGAAGAAATTGTTCCAGAACCTCACCTGTAGCGGGTCCAGCGTTGCCAGTCCGAAAAAGTCGCGAAGGGCGTTGATTATGCCGATATCGGGGTTGGCGGCATAGACAAAGCGCCAGATCAGCGAGGCGCCCACGAAAGAGATCGCCATCGGCATGAAGATGAGCGATTTTGCGATATTTCCCCATTTCAGCCGGTCGGTCAATTGCGCGACCAGAAGGCCGAAGAACGTGGCCATGGCGGGCACGACCAGCACCCACATCAGGTTGTTGAACACCGCCGTACGGAACGTGCTCCCCTGAAACAGATCAATATAGTTGCCCAGTCCGATGAAATTGTTGCCCGACCGGTCAAACAGCGAGCGCCAGAAGGAGCCCACGACCGGATAGGCGAGATAGAGCCCGAGCGCGAACATGGCCGGGAACAGGAACAGCCAGGGCCGAACCTTGTTGGCGCGGTTGATGTTGCGCCCTGCATTGGGGCCGCGGGCGGGAAAGATGACCTTGTCGAGAACAAGGTTGGAAAAATAGAAATACGCCACGCATCCGCCGACGCCGATGATTATGGTGAATATCCCCTGCAGGACTGGTGGCATCTTTCTCCCCCCTTGAAGCCGACGTTCCAACACCCGCCCCGTGAAGGTGGCAGGGCGTTAGCTTGTGCAGTGCGGTCTTGGTCATGTTTGCAGGGCGGCACTTTCAGTGCCGCCCTGCCCTGATATCACAGGCTCAGCGCATCTGATCCCAGCGCGCCTGGATGTTGTTGGCCACGGTTTCCGCATCGGTGCCGGTCACGAAATCGACCATACCGGTCCAAAACGAGCCCGCGCCGATCTCACCCGGCATGACGTCCGAGGCATCGAAGCGGAAGGTCGTGGCATCGAGTAGGATCTGGTTCATCGCGCGCAGCGAATCGTCGCGGAAGGTATCGAGATTGACGCCGGCATGCGGGGTCAGGAAGCCCGATTGCGCCATCCAGACTTCATGCGCGATGGGCGTCTTGAGGAACTCGATCAGCCCACGGGTTGCCTCGCTGTCATCGGTGATAGCGAATTGCGTGCCCGCACCCAGCACTGGATCGCCCAGATCCTTCTCGGCGAAGGACGGGAAGTAGAAGAAGTCAAAATCTTCGCCGTAGACCGAGCCGTCAGGGAAGAAGGAAGGGATGAAGGAGGCCTGTTTGTGCATGAAGCAGGCAGGTGGGATCTGGAACAGGCCCGCCGGGCTGTCACGGAAATCGGTGGTCGCCACAGCTTCGGGGCCGCCCTGCGCCCAGCCATCCGTATGCACGAAGGTGCCGAAGGTCTCGATCGCCTCGATCACCTCGGGCGAGTTGAAGGCCAGTTCATTGGTGATCCACTGGTCATAAAGCTCCGGCTCATGCAGGCGCAGCATGATATCCTCGACCCAATCGGTCGCTGGCCAGCCTGTCGCGGCGCCGGATCCCAGACCGATGCACCAGGGCGTGCCGCCATCATCGACCATTTGCTGCGACAGTTCCAGCAACTCTTCCATGGTCTCGGGGATGTCATAGCCCATCTCGTCGAACTGGTCGGGCGCATACCAGACCAGCGACTTCACATCGACCTTGTAGAAGAAGCCGAACATCTCTTCTTCGCCGTCCGGATTCGGGAAGGTGCCCAGATCAACCCAGGACTGCCCGGCGGCATAGTTTTCGACCATCCAGTCAGCCGTTTCCTGTCCCAACGGCGACAGGGCGCCACGGGCAGCCATATCCGCGGCCAGACCAGGCTGCGGGAACACGGCGATATTGGGCGCAGAATTGGCCTGAATCGCGATCACGATATCCTGCTCGAAGCTGTCAGAGCCGGAATATTCGACCGTCGCGCCAGTCGCAGCCTCGAAGTAAGCCATGGTGTTGCGCACCATCTCGGCGTCGACACTCAGCCAAGGCCCGGTGATGGTCACGGTCTGACCCGAGAAATCGTGCGCATCCGAGAACGCCTCGAAGCTGTCCCAGTTGAAACCTTCAGTGCCCGGCTCGATGAGCAGGTCCTGCGCCATAGCGCCACTGGCCATCAGGGCAAGCGTGGCCACGCCTGCGTAAAGTCTGGATTTCATTGTCATCCTCCCACGGTTGACGATTTATAATGCACAAATCTTAGGCTCGTGCTGATCAGCATCCCAGCACTTTGGAATCGCCTTCCCAAAGCGCTTTGGATGGTTAAACCGTGGCGCAACATCCCGAAGCTGTCAATCAGTTTCTCACGCAAGCACTCTGTTTTTATTACTCCTTTTTGCAAGTGCAGAAAAAATCCGTCTGCGAAAACCTCTTTTCAGGAAGACTCTATTTTGCATATTATCACGCCAATCCAACACGGTTTGATCAATAGATGAGCGTCACACTCAAACAACTTGCTGCCTCGCTGGGCCTCTCGCCCACGACCGTCAGCCGTGCGCTCAATGGCTTTCCAGAGGTGAATGCCGCCACCCGCAGGCGCGTCGAACAGGCGGCGGCGGCGGCGAATTACCACCCCAATACCCGCGCCAAGAGCCTTGCCACAGGCCGCGCGCAGGCGATTGGCCATGTCATCCCGCTCTCGACCAGCCATGAGATCGTGAACCCGGTCTTCGCCGATTTCATTGCCGGGGCCGGTGAGGTTTATGCCCGCAATGGCTATGAGATGATCCTGCGCGTGGTGCCCGACGATGACGAGGCCAGCGCTTATCGCGACCTGATGGCGCGCGGCTCGGTCGATGGGGTGATTCTGCACGGCCCACGCATCGAGGATGCACGTGTGGGACTACTGGCGGAACTGGGCCTGCCCTTTCTGGTCCACGGCCGCACCTCGGGGGTGAACACGCCCTATTCCTGGCTCGATATCAACAATCAGCGCTCGTTTCACCGCGCGACCGAGTTCCTGTGCAGTTTTGGCCACAGCCGTATTGCGCTGATCAACGGCCTGGAAGAGATGGATTTCGCCCGACGCCGCCGCAACGGCTATCTCGAAGCGCTGGCCAAGGCCGGGAGCGAACCGGACCCGATGCTGATGCGTCAGGGCGAGATGACCGAACCCTATGGCTACCGCGCCGCACAAGAGATGATCCAATTGCCAGAGCCGCCCACGGCCTTTCTCGCCTCCTCGATCATCGTGGCCTATGGCATTCTGCGCGGGCTAAGCGATCTGGGGCTGAAACTGGGGCGTGACATTTCGCTTGTGACTCATGATGATGAATTGTCCTATCTGCCCAATGATGGAGATGTGCCCTTGTTCACTGCCACCCGATCCTCCGTGCGCGAGGCCGGACGCCGCGCGGCGAGCATGCTGCTGCGCCTTGTGGCCGAGCCCGATAGTGGCCCGCTTACCGAGTTGATGGAGACCTCGCTCGTGCTGGGAGCCTCGACCGGGCCGGTGCGAACATGAGCGGTCTGGGCTTTACGCGCGCCGACTGGCCCGAGGGCTTCCTGTTCGGCGTCGCGACCTCGGCCTATCAGATCGAGGGCCATGCGCAGGGCGGTGCGGGTCGCACGCATTGGGATGATTTCGCCGCCACCCCCGGCAATGTTGTGCGCGCCGAGAACGGCGCACTGGCCTGCGACCACCTCAACCGCTGGGCCGAGGATCTGGACCTGATTGCGGGCGGCGGGTTCGATATCTACCGCTTCTCGACCTCCTGGGCGCGGGTGCTGCCCGAGGGGCGCGGGGCGGCGAACCCCGAGGGGCTCGATTTCTACGACCGGCTGGTGGACGGGATGCTTGCGCGCGGGCTCAAGCCCGCGCTGACGCTCTACCATTGGGAACTGCCCTCGGCGCTGAATGATCTCGGCGGCTGGCGCAACCGCGATATCGCAGGGTGGTTCGCGGAGTATGCCGAAGTGCTCTGCCGCCGCATCGGTGATCGGGTCTGGTCGGCTGCGCCGATCAATGAGCCCTGGTGCGTCGGCTGGTTGAGCCATTTCCTTGGCGCTCATGCGCCCGGTCTGCGCGATATCCGCGCGACGGCACGGGCCATGCATCATGTCGGGCTGGCGCATGGCAACGCCACGCAAGTGATGCGCGGTCTTGGCATGGGCAATCTGGGCGCCGTGTGCAATTTCGAATATGCCCTGCCGCTGAGTGACAGCGCAGAGGATATCGCCGCGGCCAAGCGCTATGACGGCATCTATAACCGCTGGTTTCTGGGCGCGATGTTCAAGGGCGCCTATCCCGAGGATGTGCTGGAAGGGCTCGGGCCCCACATGCCGGACGGTTGGCAGGAGGATATGGCTACGATCTGCCAGCCGCTCGACTGGCTGGGGCTGAATTATTACACCTGCAAGCGGATCGCCCATGCAGAAGGCCCCTGGCCGCATCTGTCCGAGCATGTGGGCGCGTTGCCTCAGACCCAGATGGGATGGGAAATCTGCCCCGAGGGTCTGGGCCATTTCCTGCGCTTCGCGCGTGACAATTACACGGTCGATTTGCCGCTGTATGTGACCGAAAACGGCATGGCCAACCCTGATACGCCCGACCAGCCCGACACGGCCCGGATCGACTATCTGCGCGCGCATTTTGCCCAGGCCCGCGAAGCCATCTCCGAGGGCGTGCCGCTCAAGGGCTATATCGTCTGGTCACTGATGGATAATTACGAATGGGCCCTGGGCTATGAAAAGCGCTTCGGGCTCGTGCATGTCGATTTCGACAGCTTGCAACGCCGTCCAAAAGCATCGTATCAGGCGCTGAAAGCGGCGTTAGCGCAAGCATAGGCGGGACAGATGGCCCTCAGCGAGACCCCTTCACTGGTCGCCGATGTCGGTGGCACCAATACCCGGGTCGCGCTGGCGCGCGGCGGAGTGCTGATCGCGGGCACGACCGAGCGTTTTCGCAATGCCGAATTTGCCGGGCTGGAGCAGGTGCTCGCGGCCTATCTCGAACGCCACCGCAATGCGCCCAAACGCGCCGCCATCGCCCTTGCTGGCCCGGTTCGGGGCGGAGTGGCCGAAATGACCAATCTGGGCTGGCGGGTCGAGGCAGGCGCGCTGGCGCGCGCCTGTGGGTTCGACTCTGTCAGCCTGCTCAATGACTTGCAGGCCCAAGGCCACGCCCTGCCTCATCTGCCCGAGACTCATCTGCGCCGCATCCGCGCGGGCGCGCCCGAGGATGGCGCGAAACTCGTGATCGGGCTGGGAACCGGGGTCAATGCCGCACCCGTCTATCCAAACGGCGCGGGCCATCTGGTGCCTCCGGCCGAGGCCGGGCATATCCATTTGCCGCTGCATGAGGCGCTGGATTACCGGCTCTCGGACTGGCTGATCGCGCGGCGCGGCTTTGCCTCGGTCGAGGATGTGCTGGCGGGCAGCGGGCTGGAGCGGCTCTATGCCTTCCATGCGTATGAGGCGGGTGTGTCGCAGGCACAAGGTGTGGCCGCGATCATCGCGGCGATGGAGGCCGGCGACGCGCTTGCTCAGCGCACGGGGCGGCATTATGTGCGGCTGCTGGCGCAAGTGACGGCGGACCTTGCGCTGATCACCCTGCCCTTTGGCGGCATCTACTATATCGGCGGGGTGGCCCGCGCGATGGTGCCCTGGTTCGAGCGTTTCGGGTTTGAGGCCGCGTTTACCGATATGGGGCGCTTTTCCGATCTGGTCGCGCGCTTCCCGCTGGCCCTCGTCGAGGATGATTTCGCCGCCCTCACGGGCTGCGCGACCTATCTCGACACGTATTGATCGCGCAGCGGCATCTTCTGGCCCAGAGCATTGAGCGCAAAGCCCAGTGCCGCGAAGGCCACCACCAACCCCGCGACATGCAGCGCCACGGGCGCAAACCCCAGCGCGCCGAGGTCGAAGAACGGATAGGGATACCACCCCGTCACCAAGCCGCGCGTAATGGCATAAACTGCGTAACCCGCGGGCCAGATCAGCCACCAGAGCGGCTGACCGCCACGCGGTGCGTTACGGGTCGTCTCCATCAGCCAGAACCACAGCGTAAGGGCAGGCATGATGGTGTGAAAGGTGTGATCCGTCCACCAGTTGAGCCCGGTGAAATGGTAGAGATGCGCAAGCATCAGGTGATAGACCAACGCCACCATGATCATCGACATGGTCAGCATGCTCATCCAGCCGAAGGAAAGGCGCTCTCCAGTGATGGCGATGCGCAGGAAGCTCGCGGCCACTAGCGCGTTGGTCAGGATCGTGAAGAACCCGGCGAGCCCCCAGAGAGTCACGCCCAATCCCAACCCATCGCGCGCAAGATTGAGCCCGACCTGCGTCAGCAGTGCCAGCGCCCCGATGCCGCCGATCAGCCCGGCGGTGATGCGGTATTTGTGATCCATGCGCCCTCCGTGATTTCCATACCTAACTAGGCACTCGATACGCACGCGAAAACACTTGCCGTCACGGCAGCAAGGCGGCAAGGCTCGCAGCCATGGAATGGCGCGATCAGGGCATCTTGCTGGCCACATGGCCCCATGGCGAAGCCAATGCCGTGGTCGAGGTCTTTACGGCGCTGCATGGCCGCCATGCCGGGCTGGTGCGCGGTGGCGGATCGCGCAAGATGGCGCCGGTGCTGCAACAGGGCGCGCAGCTTGACCTGACATGGCGCGCACGGCTGGAAGAGCAGATGGGCACGCTGAGCGTGGATCTGATGCGCGCGCGCGCGGGTCTGATCATGAGCGACCGGCTGGCGCTTCTGGGGCTGAGCGCGGTCTGCGCGCTCTGCCGCTATGCGCTGCCCGAGCGGCTGGCCTATCCGGGGCTCTATGCCGCGACAGAGGCGCTGATGGACAGGCTGGGCGAGAATGGCTGGCTGCAGGATTATGCGCGCTGGGAATTGCGTCTGCTGGAAGAGACCGGCTTCGGGCTCGATCTGGGACAATGCGCGGTGACAGGCGCGCGCGAGGGGCTGGTCTATGTCAGCCCGCGCAGCGGGCGGGCGGTCACGCGCGAGGGGGCGGGCGAGTATGCCGCGCGGCTGCTGCCCTTGCCCGAGGAGCTGGCGACTGGCCAGCCGCTCGATGCCGATGGCTTGCGCGAGGCGCTGGCGCTGAGCGGTTATTTCCTGCATCACTGGCTGGCCGAGGCCATCGGACGCCCCCTGCCCGAGGCCCGCGCCCGGCTGGTATCGGCACTGAATTGAGCGCTCAGGGCCGCACTACGGCCCCTCCAGCCGCCGCGCCTCGATCACCACGAAAGCCTGTGCCCAGGGCGCGTCATCGGTCAGGCTGACATGGATGATCGCCTCATGCCCCTCGGGCGTCATCTTGGCCAGACGCTCGGCCGCCCAGCCCGAGACATGCATCACCGGCTGGCCGCCGGGCAGGTTCGTCACCCACATGTCGCGCCATGCAATCCCCATCGCGAGCCCGGTGCCGAGCGCCTTGGAACAGGCCTCTTTCGCCGCCCAGCGCTTGGCATAGGTTGCGGCATCCTCTCCGCGCCGCGCGGCACGCGCACGTTCCTCATCCGAGAACACGCGGAAGCGGAAGCGGTCGCCGAAGCGCGCCAATGTCCCCGCGATCCGGTCGATATTGGCCAGATCCGTGCCCACGCCCAGGATCATGCGCGCGCCCTGCTCAGAGCCGCGCCAGATTCATCTGCCGCCGCATCTCGTGGATGGCGGCCTCAAGCCCGATGAAGACCGCCTCCCCGATCAGGAAATGCCCGATATTCAACTCGACCACTTCGGGGATGGCAGCAATCGGGCCGACATTGGTGAAATTCAACCCATGGCCAGCATGCACCTCGAGCCCGAACTCCTTGCCCAGCGCCGCCGCAGCGAAGAGCTTGCGCAATTCGACGTCCCGCGCGGCATCATTGCCCTCGGCGCAATATTCGGCATAGGCCCCGACATGCAGTTCGATCACGGGCGCCCCGATCCGTGCTGCGGCCTCGACCTGAACCTCATCAGCAGCGATGAATAGCGAGACGCGCGAGCCGGCCTCGCGCAAGGGCGTGATATAGTCGCGCAGGCGGTTGTCATCCCCGGCCACGTTCAACCCGCCCTCGGTGGTGCGCTCCTCGCGCCGTTCGGGCACCAGACAGACCGCATGCGGCCTGTGCGCCAGCGCGATGCGCTGCATCTCTTCGGTCGCCGCCATCTCGAGATTGACCGGGATCTGCACCCCTGCCATCACGGCATCGACATCCGTGTCGCGGATATGTCGCCGATCCTCGCGCAGGTGGATCGTGATACCGTCGGCACCCGCCTGTTGCGCCAGCAAAGCCGCGCGGAGCGGGTCGGGATCGGCCCCGCCCCGCGCATTGCGCAGCGTTGCCACATGGTCGATATTCACTCCCAGCCGCAGCCGCGATCCATCTGCCACCATGTCTGATCTCCTTACCCCTTCGCGGCGTGCAATTTAACTCGTGGATGGCAAAACTCAATGCTGCTCTGACGGGCGCATTTCATTTCTCGCGGTCCGATTTCCGCACCAGTTCAAAGCGTTCCTGAAGCTTCTTCAACCTACGGTTGCGGTAAGCGCGGATCACGGGGAGTGACAGGAAATACGCCGGCACCGCGCAGACCACGCCAATGATCATTCCCCCCAACATATAGGGCAGAAAGACATCACCGCCGAATTTCGCAAGCATGTCCCAGTGGAACGGACCAAAGGAGATGATCGCCAGAAAATTCTGCCATAACTCACCCCAGATCGCACCAAAAGCGCTCATCACCTCGGAGATCTTGCGTGCATGCCCACGCCCCAGCAGCAGCGAGCCCAGTTCCATCGCGCTGTAGGCGATGATCGGAAAGGTGAAGGGATTGCCGAAGAAAGTGGCCAGTAGCGACGCCAGGATATTGCCGCGCAGCATCCATGCAACCGAGGCGGCAGTGATGAAATGCAGCCCGAAAAGCGGCAGGCAACTGACGAATACGCCCGCCGCGACGCCTTTGGCGATGCGCTCGGGAGTGTCGGGCAGGCGCCGCAGCCGGTGCATGACGTAGCTCGCCGAGCGCCCCCAACCACCACCGGGAATGAAGAAATTCACCAGCACTTGGCGGAGATTCCGTGGTGTGCGACGTTTGAATACCAAGCTGACAGACCTTTACTCCACCTCGCGGCAGCGCCCGCTCATGGCTGCAGCGAGGGGTCCCTTGCCCGGATAATCTGAGCGACAGCGGATTCAGCGTCAAGCGCTGTCATCACCTGATGCAGATGCGCGATCCCGCGCAGCTCGACTTCGACCAGCAGGCGATAGAAATCGGGCTTGCGGTCGATGAAGCGCAGATCCGAGATATTGGCCTTGTGCTCGCCGATCAGGCTGCACACGCGCCCCAACACGCCCGCGTCATTGGAGATGGTCAGATCGAGCGTCACCCCATAGACCGCCGGATGCGTGCCATCGAGCCAGCGCAGGTCGATCCAGCGTTCGGGCTGGTCCTCCAGCGCGGCCAGCGCCTCGCAATCCATGGCATGGGCGACGACACCCTTGCCGCGATAGGTGATGCCGACGATCCGTTCACCCGGCAGCGGCTGGCAGCAGGGCGCGCGGCGAAAGCCCTGATCGGCCTCGAGACCGGCGACAGGGTGAGCCGCGTCGATCTCGGGCTCGGCGCTGGCGGTTTCCGGATAGAGCGTGGCCACAACCTTGCGGGCGCTGATCTCGGCCTCGCCGACGCGGGCGCGCAATTCGGTGGCATCGGGCACATTGAGCATCCGCGCGGCCGTCGCCAGTGCCTTGCCGCTCATCTCGCGCCCGCTTGCCTCAAAAGCCACGCGTAACAGTTCGTTGCCCAGCCGGACGAAGCGCTCGCGATCCTCTTCGCGCAGACTGCGGCGAATGGCAGATTTCGCGCGCCCTGTCACGACAATGTCGATCCAGCTTGATTGCGGGCGCTGGCCCTCGGCTGCAATAATCTCGACCGACTGGCCATTGCGCAGCCGTGTCCAGAGCGGCACGCGCAGCCCGTCCACCTTGGCAGAAACACAACTGTCACCGATGCGCGTATGGATGGCATAGGCGAAATCGAGCGGCGTTGCCCCACGCGGGAGCTGGATCACATCGCCTTTGGGTGTAAAGCAGAACACCTGATCAGAATACATCTCGAGCTTGACATGCTCGAGAAAGGCGCCGTGATCCTCGGCGGTCTCGAAACCCTCGGTCAGGGTCGAGATCCATTTCGCCGGGTCCACGGCAAAGGGGTTCTCGACGCGCCGCCCGTCGCGATAGGCCCAATGCGCGGCGACCCCGGCCTCGGCCACTTCATGCATCTCGCGGGTGCGGATCTGGATCTCGACGCGCTTGCCGTCACGCCCGGAAACCGTGGTGTGGATCGAGCGATAGCCATTGGTCTTGGGCTGGCTGATATAGTCCTTGAACCGCCCCGGCACCGCCCGCCAGCGCGCGTGCACTGCGCCAAGAATACGGTAGCAATCCTCCGCCGTCTCGGTGATGATCCGGAAGCCGTAGATATCCGAGAGCCGCGAGAAGGCGAGGTCCTTTTCCTGCATCTTGCGCCAGATCGAATAGGGCTTCTTGGCGCGACCGTAGACATCGGCCTGCAGCCCGGCGCGCTCCAGCTCATGGCGGATATCGGCGCTGATGCGCAGCACCACATCGCCGGCTTCGCGCTGCAACGTGATGAAACGGCGCAGGATGGAGTTGCGCGCCTCGGGGTTGAGCACGCGAAAGGCCAGATCCTCCAGCTCTTCGCGCATCCATTGCATGCCCATGCGGCCTGCGAGGGGCGCGTAGATATCCATCGTCTCGCGCGCCTTCTGCGCCTGCTTGTCGGACCGCATCGAGCGGATCGTGCGCATGTTGTGCAGCCGGTCCGCAAGCTTGACGAGGATCACCCGCAAATCGCGCGACATGGCGATCAGCAATTTGCGAATATTCTCGGCTTCCTTGGCCTCGGAGGAGGAAAGCTGCAGGTTGGTCAGCTTGGTGACACCATCGACGAGTTCGGCGATTTCCTCACCGAACAGCCGCGCCACCTCGGAATAGGTGGATTTCGTATCCTCGATAGTATCATGCAGCAGCGCCGTGATGATGGTGGCATCATCTAGGCGCATCTCTGTCAACAGGGCGGCCACGGCAACAGGGTGCGTGAAATAGGGTTCGCCCGAATGCCGGACCTGCCCCTCATGCATCTGCGCGCCATAGTCCCATGCCCTGCGGATCAGGGCCTCATCGGTCCGTGGGTTATAGTTGCGCACTAGGGCGATCAGGTCGTCCTGAGTGATCACGCCTGCCCCCTGAGCTGTCATGCCCTGCCTGCGCGCAAGCCGTCAGGCAGGGTCAGCCCGCCTGCCCCTGCGCTTCCATCAGCGCGCGCAGCATCTGCTCTTCGCTCATGCCGTCCTGTTCGGGCGCGTCCTGCTCGGCAGCACCCATCAGCAGCGCCATGTCGTCATCCTCGGGCATGTCGACCTCGATCTGGGTCTGCAGGCTCTCGATCAGACGCTCGCGCAACTCATCAGCGGACTGGGTCTCTTCGGCGATCTCGCGCAGGGCGACGACAGGGTTCTTGTCATTGTCACGATCAACCGTGATCGGCGCACCCGCGGCAACCTCGCGCGCACGATGCGCGGCGAGCGCCACGAGCTCGAAGCGGTTCGGAACCTTGTCAACGCAATCTTCAACCGTCACGCGGGCCATTAGCGCACTCCAATTCGTGTGGAAAACCGGGTCAAGGCCCGCACATACTGCGCGAAAGCCCGGATTACAAGGCGTTCAACGCCAAATTCGCCTGAAATCACCGTGACGCGGACTCTGCCAGGGGCCAGATTTCGGCGCGTGCCTCTGGCGACAGGGCGGCACACATCTCGGCCACCGTCCGCCCCAGCACCGGGTGACGCCAGTCAGGTGCGATATCGGCCAGCGGCACCAGCACGAAAGCGCGCTCATGCAGGCGTGGATGCGGCAAGATCAACTCGGGCGGAGCTTGGCGCATCTGCTCGGCAAGCGAGAGATCCGACCACGCCCGGAAACTCGCCTTATCCGGCAGCACACGCGCATCCATCGCCAGCAGGTCGAGGTCAAGCACCCGCGCCTGCCAGCGCGCACTCCGCGCGCGCCCCGCACCGAGTTCGATCCCGTGCAGCAGCTTCAGGAAGTCCGGCGGGTCGAGTTCGGTGCGGCAGGCAAATGCCGCATTCACAAAATCGGGACCTGAGCCCGGAGGGAAACAGGGCGTGCGATAAAACCTGCTGACGGCTTCAACCTGCTGCCCGGCTTCGGAAATCTGTGCGATGGCGGCACGCAGTTGCGCATCCGGACTATCCAGATGCCCCGCCAGATTCGCCCCCATGGCCACCAGCGCCAGATTGCATTTCTGCAATCCATCCATATGTTGATCGCATGTCATGACGCGGAAATACCTGTCTTTGTCAGCCCTCAGGCTTTCTTTTCATCCAATCGCGTCATTCGTTCCAACTCCTGACCTGCAAGGTACCGGATATGTTTTACAAGGACGAGCGCCTCGCGCTTTTCATAGATGGCTCGAACCTCTACGCGGCCGGCAAAGCGCTCGGGTTCGATATAGACTATAAACTGCTGCGACAAGAGTTCATGCGGCGAGGTCGCCTGCTACGCGCTTTCTACTATACGGCGCTGCTGGAGAACGACGATTATTCTCCGATCCGCCCGCTGGTCGACTGGCTGCATTACAATGGCTACAGCATGGTGACCAAACCGGCCAAGGAATACACCGACTCGATGGGTCGGCGAAAAGTCAAAGGCAACATGGATATCGAACTTGCCGTCGATGCCATGGAGCTGGCGCCCCGGATCGACCATGCCGTGCTCTTTTCGGGCGACGGCGATTTCCGGCCTTTGGTCGAGAGCCTGCAGCGGCAAGGCGTGCGTGTTTCGGTGGTCTCGACCATCCGCAGCCAGCCGCCGATGATCGCCGATGACCTGCGCCGCCAGGCCGACAATTTCATCGAACTCGACGAATTGCGCGATGTGATCGGTCGCCCACCACGCGAAAACCGCTTTGAGCGTGAGCAGACCGAAGAGCTGACCACCGACTGATCCCGATGGCAGCACTCGCGCGAAACGGGCCGCCCTCAGGGCGGCCCGCTATTTTTCGGGTCGCGCAGGATCACATGAATGCCTGCCGCAGCAGGTTCAGCCCGGTCAGCACCAGCATGATCAGCGTCCAGCGCCGGAATTGCGCCGCATCCAGCCGGTCCTGCACCACATAACCCAACCACAGCCCGACCATCGCAGGCGCGATCAAGAGCGCCGAAAAGCCAAGCGTCTGCGCATTGGCCACGCCCGAGACCAGATGGCCGCCGATCAGCGCCACGGCACCCACCAGAAACACCACACCCAGCACCCGCACCATGTCGTATTTGTCGGTATCGACCGAGATCAGATAGACCATCACCGGCGGCCCCCAGATCCCCGAGATCCCGCCATAAAGCCCGGCCACCGCCCCGCTCGTCCATTCCGCCCGCCTGCGCCGATGGACATTCAACCGCAATGGCACGCCAGCAAGCTGGACCAGAGCAAACAGCACGATCGGTCCACCCAGCAGCACCAGCAGCGCCCGGTCAGGCAGCGCGCTGAGAAATTGCGCGCTCAACACCAGAAGCGCTACCATCACCGACAGCATCCGCCAATAGCGCCGCGTCGAGCCCCAGGCCGCCGCCAAACCCTGCCGCAGCGCCTGGCTGAGATTGGTAAACAACGTCGGCAACATCAGCCCCGCCAGCGCCAGTTCCACCGGCATGAAACTTGACAGGCCCGAAATGAGGATCATCGGCAAGGCGAAGCCCAGCGCGCCCTTGATAAGCCCGGCAAAGAACGCCACCCCTATCGCCGCGGCCAAGGCCCATAGCGGCAGACCCGCCGAAATATAGTCCAGCATCATTTCTTCCCTGCGATCATGGCCCGCCTATAGCGTAGCCCAGAGCCCGCTGCACCTGCGAAAAGCCTGCGACATAAATGTAAAGCCTGCACCTATTTCGAGTATTTTTGTTGCGCTGCACCTGCGAAGGCCCTATGTCTTGCCGCAATCGCAAACTGACCCAAGATTTGAGCACGGAGAGACCCATGCCGCATGATGGACAGACTGTCCCGACGCCCGTTCTGCCCGACCTTCTGGGCCTGACGAAGGCCGCCCTGCCCCCGCTGGAAGCCCTGCTGGCAGAGGCACAATCGAACATGCGCGCACGGATCGCCCCCGCCGGGAAAGTCGACGCAGCCCTGCTAGAGGCCGATCAATATGCCGCGCATGGGCTGGCCTGGCTTGCCACCTATGTCGAGAGCTTGCGCCAGATGCAGGGCTGGGCCGAGCGGCTCGATGGTGAGGGCCGCTTCGGCCAGATGGAGCAGCTCATCCACCAGATCGCCTTTGGCGAATATCTCAACCAGATCGCGGGCGGTATCCCGATGACTCAGGGCGAAGTGGTTCGGCTCTCGGATATGGGCCTCTCCGCCGATCTCTCCTCGGGCACCATCGCGACCCTGCGCGAGGCCGGCAACAGCGACGCTGCCCGCATGGCGCTGGTCGCACTCATGCGCGACAATCATGGCCGCGCGACATTTGGCGCCACCGGGCTCGACGAAGAGCTCGAGATGATCCGCGACCAGTTCCGCCGCTATTCTGATGAACAGGTCCTGCCCCATGCCCATGAATGGCACCTCAAGGATGAGCTGATCCCGATGGAGGTGATCGGGCAGCTTTCCGAAATGGGTGTCTTCGGCCTGACCATCCCGGAAGAATTCGGCGGGCTCGGCATGCCCAAATCGGCCATGGTCGTGGTCTCGGAAGAACTCTCGCGCGGCTATATCGGCGTCGGATCGCTCGGCACCCGGACCGAGATCGCGGCCGAGTTGATCATCTGCGGTGGCACGCAGGCGCAGAAGGAACACTGGCTACCCAAACTGTCGTCGGGCGAGATCCTGCCCACCGCCGTCTTTACCGAGCCCAATACCGGCTCCGACCTCGGCGCGCTACGCACCAAGGCGGTGAAAGAGGGCGATGATTGGGTCGTCAACGGTAACAAGACCTGGATCACCCATGCCGCGCGCACCCATGTCATGACCGTGCTCGCCCGCACCATCCCCGACACGACCGATTATCGCGGGCTCTCGATGTTCCTCGCCGAGAAAACCCCCGGCACTGACGAAAAACCCTTTGTCGATCCCGGTATCTCGGGCGGCGAGATCGAAGTGCTCGGCTATCGCGGCATGAAGGAATACACCGTCAATTTCGACGATTTCCGCGTCAAGGGCGAGAACCTCTTGGGTGGTGAAGAGGGTCAGGGCTTCAAGCAACTCATGCAGACGTTTGAATCCGCCCGCATCCAGACGGCCGCCCGCGCCATCGGCGTGGCGCAGAACGCGCTCGAAGTCGCGATGCAATATGCCGAGGACCGCAAGCAGTTCGGCAAATCCCTCATCGATTTCCCCCGCGTCGCGGCCAAACTCGCGATGATGGCAGTCGAGATCATGGTCGCGCGGCAACTGACCTATTTCAGCGCCCGCGAGAAGGATGCCGAGCGCCGCTGTGACCTCGAAGCGGGCATGGCCAAGCTGCTCGGCGCGCGCGTCGCCTGGGCCGCAGCCGATAACGGGTTGCAGATCCATGGCGGCAATGGCTTCGCACTGGAATACCCGATCAGCCGCATTCTGTGCGACGCACGCATCCTCAATATTTTCGAGGGGGCCGGCGAAATCCAGGCCCAGGTCATCGCCCGCCGTCTCCTCTGAAACTCGGTCAGTTCATATGGCTTTTTTCAAGGCGCGCGTGCTTCGCAC
>SLJW01000009.1 GCA_007134865.1 Paracoccaceae bacterium
CGATGCCGACCCGGCCTGCCATCTCGAAGACCTCGGCATTCAGGTTCACGTCGTTGAGGTGACCCTGCAGCGCGGCAGTGGTCATGGCGGTGATGAAACGGCTGCGGTCGATGAAGATGCGGGTCGTGTCGGAGGGGATTGCGATGGTCATGGTCAGTGCTCCTTGCGGTGTTTTGCGGCGGTGCGATGCACCCGTTTTGCTTCATCCACAGAATCGCTCCGGTGCAGGGTGTAATCAACTGAAATCGCAGCAATATCATTGCTATAGTGGGTGTCGGAACATGCCATGCAGGGTCTGAGCGAACGCCAGTATGCGGCCCGCGTGGGCCTGTCGCGCGGGGCGATCCAGAAGGCCAAGGACGCCGGGCGGCTGGTCCTACATGGGGACGGCAGCATTGACGCAGAGGCGTCCGACAAGCGCCGTGCAGCGATGACCGATCCGGCGAAATCCCGTGCGGCACCGAAAGCAACAGCTGCGCCAAAGGCGAAGCTGAAACCCGTTCCCGAGGCCGCAGTTGCTTCCGTGGGCGAGACCCTGCGCGAGGAAGGACTCGCCGCCCCTGTCACCAGCGGCGGCACCACCTATCTGCAGGCCAAGACCGCGAATGAGGTGCTGAAAGCGCAGGAACGCCGCATCCGGCTGCAAAAGCTGAAAGGCGAGCTGGTCGACCGGGCGCGGGCCGAAACCCTGATGTTCCGGCTGGCACGCGAGGAACGCGATGCCTGGGTGACATGGCCCGCGCGGGTGGCCGCGCTGATGGCCTCGGAACTGGCAGCGGCCTTGGGCGCGGAGATCACAGTGGAGGCGGCGCTGATGCAGAAAGTCCTCGAAGCCCATGTCCGCGCCCAACTCGACAGCCTTGCCGACATTCGCAGCGGCCTTGGATGATGATGTCGCGGGGTTCGACGGCGCGAAAGACCTCTTGCGCGCCTGGTCGCGCGGGATCCGGCCTGATCCAGACCTGACGGTGTCGGAATGGGCGGATCGCCATCGCTGGCTCTCATCCCGCGCCTCGGCCGAGCCCGGGCGGTACCGCACCGCGCGCACGCCCTACATGCGCGAGATCATGGATGCGCTCTCGCCGGTCAGCCCGGTGCAGCGGGTGGTGTTCATGAAGGCCGCGCAGGTGGGTGCGACAGAAGCGGGCAACTGCTTCATCGGCTTTGTCATGCACCATGCGCCGGGGCCGATGCTGGCGGTCCAGCCGACAGTCGAGCTGGCCAAGCGCAACTCACGCCAGCGGATCGATCCGCTGATCGAGGAGAGCCCCGAGTTGCGTGAGCGGGTCAAACCGGCGCGCTCGCGGGATGCAGGCAATACCATGCTGTCCAAGGAATTCGCGGGTGGCATCCTGATCATGACCGGGGCCAATTCGGCGGTGGGGCTGCGTTCGACGCCGGCACGGTATCTGTTTCTCGACGAGGTCGACGCCTATCCGGCCTCAGCCGATGAGGAAGGCGATCCGGTTTCTCTGGCCGAGGCGCGCTCGCTGACCTTTGCGCATCGCCGCAAGGCGTTGCTGATCTCCACCCCCACCATCCGGGGCCTGAGCCGGATCGAGCGAGAATTCGAGGCCAGCGATCAGCGCCGCTATCATGTGCCCTGTCCGCATTGCGGCCATCGCCAATGGCTGCGGTTCGAGCGGCTGCGCTGGGAGAAGAGCCAGCCAGAGACGGCAGAGTATCACTGCGAGGGCTGTGAGAAACCCATCGCCGAGCATCACAAGACGGCGATGCTGGCAGCGGGCGAGTGGCGGGCGGCAGCAACTTCGGCGGATCCGCAGACGGTCGGCTATCACCTCTCGGCGCTGTATTCGCCCATCGGCTGGCTCAGTTGGGCGCGGATCGCACGCGCCTGGGAGGCGGCACAGGGCAATGACGAGGCCATGCGGGCGTTTCGCAACACCATTCTGGGCGAGACCTGGTTCGAGACCGGCGAGGCCCCGGACTGGCAGCGGCTGGCAGAGCGGCGGGAAGACTGGAAACCGGGCACGGTCCCGGCTGGTGGTCTGTTCCTGACGGCGGGCGCGGATGTGCAGAAGGACCGGATCGAGGTCGATGTCTGGGCCTGGGGCCGAGGTCTGGAAAGCTGGCTCATCGACCATATCGTCATCGAGGGCGGTCCGGGCGATCCGGATTGCTGGCAGAAGCTGACCGACCTGCTGGGCCGGGTCTGGACGCATGAGAGCGGCCAGCATCTGACGATTGCGCGGCTGGCCATCGACACGGGCTATGAGACCAGCGCCGTTTACGCATGGGCGCGGCAGGTTGGGTTTGCGCAAGTGGCCCCAGTGAAAGGGCTGGAGGGCTTCAACCGCTCCAGCCCGGTGACAGGCCCGACCTATGTCGATGCCACCATCGGTGGCAAACGGCTGCGTCGCGGTGCGCGGCTCTGGTCGGTGGCCACATCCACCTTCAAGGCTGAGACCTACCGCTTCCTGCGGCAGGACCGACCCACGCCGGAAGAGATCACCGCATGTGCATCATTTCCGCCCGGAAGCGTGCATCTGCCCCTCTGGGCGGATGGCGAGTGGCTGAAACAGCTCACCGCCGAGCAGCTGATCACGGTCAAGAGCAAGCGCGGCTTCACCAAGCTCGAATGGCAGAAGCTGCGCGAGCGCAACGAGGCGCTGGACTGCCGGGTCTACGCCCGCGC
>SLJW01000075.1 GCA_007134865.1 Paracoccaceae bacterium
CTTTCGCGCCACTGCCCGGAAAACTCTCGGAAACAAGGGTTCAGCCGTTAGAGGCCGCCACCCGCAACTTGCGCTGACCGGTCCCGCCGCCACCGGAATGGGTATCCATGAACTCCATCACCAGCGGGCGGATGTTGTTGCGCCAGGATTTGCCGGCAAAGATGCCGTAATGCCCGGCACCGGGCTCGACATGGCTCGCTTTCTGCGACGCATCCAGCCCGGTCAACAGGTCAAGCGCGGCGAGGCACTGACCTGGCGCGCTGATATCATCCTTCTCGCCCTCGACGATCTTGACGGCAACATTCGTCAGCGACCCGAAATCGACCTTGTGGCCGTCGACCACGAATTCGTTCCGCGCGATCTCACGCGCCTTGAAGATACGCTCGACAGTGGAAAGGTAGAACTCGGCAGTCATGTCCATGACCGACAGATATTCGTCATAGAAACGGTTGTGCTTGTCGCGCTCGCCCGCCTCGCCGCGCGCCTCGGCGCTGATCTTGTCGGAAAAGGCTTGCGCGTGGCGTTCGAGGTTCATCGAGATGAAGCCGCCAAGCTGCAGCAGCCCCGGATAGACCAGGCGCCCGACGCCCTTGTACTTGAACCCCACGCGCTGGATGGCGAGGTGTTCGAGCTGGCCCATGGTCACACGGCGACCGAAATCCGTGACCTCGGTCGGCGCGGCGTCCGGATCGACCGGCCCGCCGATCAGCGTGAGCGTGCGCGGCTGCGCCTCCGGGTCCTGCTCGGCCAGATAGGCAGTCGCGGCCAGCGCCAGCGGCACGGGCTGGCAGACAGCAATGACATGCGTGTCAGGGCCAAGATGACGCATGAAATCGACCAGATAGAGCGTGTAATCCTCGATATCGAACTTGCCTTCGGAGACAGGGATATCGCGGGCATTGTGCCAGTCGGTCACCCAGACCTCGCAATCGGGCAAGAGGCTCGCCACAGTCGAGCGCAGCAGTGTCGCGTAATGGCCCGACATCGGCGCACAGAGCAGCACGCGGCGCTCTTTTTCGGGGCGACCATGTACCTTGAAGCGCAAGAGGTTGCCGAAGGCGTTATCGATCTCGACCACTTCCTCGACCATGTGATCACGCCCGTCCTCGGCCACGATCGAGGTGATGCCCCAGTCCGGCTTGATCACCATGCGCGCAAAGCTGCGTTCGGTGACACGGCCCCATGCGGACATGACCTTGAACATCGGGTTGGGGACCATCCCCCAGACGGGATAAGAGGCGAAGGCCCGCGCCGAGGCGCCCATCCACTCATTGGTGTTGCGGATCGACTCCATCAGGTCGTAAGTCGCCATTCCCTTCATGTATTTCCCCACTTTTGCCGCGCGACATTGTTCTGAAACAATCGTCGCTTCAAATTCCGGGCGTGCACCGGTAAGATCGCCACAAGGGATCTTTGCTGCACGTGCGAAAGATAGGGGGGAAATAGTCGCATGACAACTTCCGAATATGATGAAGACCAAAAAGTCGAGCGCCTCAAGGCAAATATGGCACGCATCGAGGAACTGACTCACCGCCTGACCGAAGCCATGGGAAGGCGGGAAATGCCTCGTCCGAGCCTCCAGGCGCCCGATTCGGACCTGTTTTTGCACGCTGCGACCGCATACTGGACTGAAATGGTTAAGAACCCCTCCAAGGCACTCGAGCAGCAGCTTGATTACTGGGGCAAGGCGCTGAAACACCATATCGAGGCGCAGGAAGTACTGCGCCGCGGAAAGATCGCAGCCCCCGAGGACAACACTCCAGATGACCGCCGATTCTCGAATCCACTGTGGAAGACGCACCCCTATTTCAACTATCTCAAGCAACAATATCTGATCGCTGCCGAAGCCATGCATGATGCCGTGCAAAACCTCGAAACGATCGAACCGCGCGAAAAACGGCGATTGCAGTATTTCACGCAGCAGCTTGTCGACATGATGGCACCGACCAATTTTCTCGTGACCAACCCTGATGCGCTGATGAAAGCGGTCGAGACTGAGGGCGAGAGCCTTGTGCGCGGGCTCGAGAACCTGGTGCGTGATGTCGAGGCCAATGATGGCGAGTTGCTGGTTTCGCTGGCCGACAAGGAAGCCTTCACCGTCGGCGAAAATCTTGCGACGACGCCCGGCAAGGTCGTCTTCCGCAACCGGATGTTCGAGTTGATCCAGTATGCGCCCACGACTGAACAGGTGCATCGCACACCGTTGATCATCTTCCCGCCCTGGATCAACAAGTTCTACATCATGGACCTGAAGCCGCAGAACAGTCTGATCAAATGGATCGTCGATCAGGGCTACACGCTGTTCGTGGTCTCATGGGTGAACCCGGATGAGAGCTATTCCGATGTCGGTCTAGATACCTATGTCGAGGAAGGCTATCTGGAGGCGATCCGCGTCGCGCGAGAGATCACCGGCGAGAAGCAGGTCAATGTGGTCGGCTATTGCATCGCGGGCACCACGCTGTCCCTGACACTGGCGCTGATGAACAAACGCAAGGACAAGTCGGTGCGTTCGGCGACCTTCTTCACCACGCTCACGGATTTCTCTGATCAGGGCGAAGTTGGGGTTTTCCTCGAAGATGATTTCGTCGACGGGATCGAGGCCGAATGCAATGACAAGGGCTATCTCGACCGCAAATTCATGTCGCGGAC
>SLJW01000176.1 GCA_007134865.1 Paracoccaceae bacterium
TATACATATCGCCGCGCGGGCGAAAGCCGCACGCAGGCCGTCAATCGCGAGACCCGCAATGTCCGCGAAGCCGTAGGCCTGCTCGATGCTTCAACACTGGGCAAGATCCTTGTCGCAGGCCCCGACGCGCCGCGTTTCATGGACATGCTCTACACCAACATGATGAGCAGCCTGCGCCCCGGCAAATGCCGATACGGGCTGATGTGCAATGAGAACGGCTTCCTGATGGATGACGGGGTCGTGGCGCGGCTCGACGAGAATTCCTTCCTTGTCCACACCACCTCCGGTGGGGCCGACCACATCCATGGCTGGATGGAGGACTGGCTGCAATGCGAGTGGTGGGACTGGAAGGTGCACACGGTCAATCTCACCGAACAATATGCGCAAGTGGCGGTCGCCGGGCCGCAGGCCCGGCGCCTTCTCGAAGGATTGGGCGGGATGGATCTCAGCCGCGAGGCGCTGCCCTTCATGGGCTGGACCGAGGGCAAGCTTGGCGATTTTGACGCCCGCGTCTTCCGCATCAGCTTCTCGGGTGAGTTGAGCTTCGAGATTGCGGTGCCCGCCGGTCAGGGCCGCGCGCTTTGGGACGCGCTGTTGCAGGCCGGTGAGAGCCTTGGCGTCATGCCCTATGGCACCGAGGCACTGCATATCCTGCGCGCCGAAAAAGGCTTCATCATGATCGGGGATGAGACCGACGGCACCGTCATCCCGCAAGACCTTGGTCTCAACTGGGCAATCAGCAAGAAGAAGACCGATTTCCTTGGCAAACGCGGGATGGAGCGCGTAGCCATGCAGGACCCCGAACGCTGGAAGCTCGTCGGGCTGGAAACGCTCGATGGCTCGGTACTGCCACACGGGGCGCTTGCGGTGCTCTCGGGGCGCAATGCCAACAAGCAGGCCCGCACTGAGGGGCGCGTGACCTCGACCTATTACTCGGCCAATCTGGGGCGCGGCATTGCCATGGGGCTGGTCGCACGCGGGCCGGAACGTATGGGCGAAGTGCTGCGCTTCGCAGGCCCGAAGGACAAGGTCATCAAGGTGCGGATCGTGGACCCGGTGCTGATCGACAAGGACGGGGAGCGACAGAATGTCTGACCAACTCTTAAGCGCTTTGCCCGGGGCGACATCCGAGGGTTTCGTAACGGTGGCGGAAGCCGGGCTATGCGGCATGATCACGCTGCGTGGCGATCTCGGGCGCCTTGCTTTCGCCCTCGCACCGCTCGGGCTCGATATTCCCGCGCAACGCGCCATCACGCAGGCAGACGAGCGCAGCCTGGCCTGGATGTCGCCCGATGAATTGCTGCTGATGCTCCCCTATGCCGAGGCCGCAGAGACAACCCGCACGCTGCAGGAGGAATTGCGCGGCGAGTTCGCCACTGTGGCCAATGTCTCGGACGCGCGCGCGGTCTTCGCGCTCAAGGGCAAGGGCGCGCCTGATGTTCTGGCCAAGCTCTGTCCGGTCGATTTCGCAGCACTCAAACCGGGCGAGATCCGGCGCACCCGCGCCGGTCAGGTGGCCGCCGCGATCTGGGTCACGGGCGAGGACGAGATGCGCCTTGTCTGCTTCCGCTCGGTCGCGCAATACATGTTCGATCTGCTGACCACCGCTGCCCTGCCCGGTTCGGAACCCTGCCTTTATTCCTGAGCGGAAAACCCGGGAGTTTTGGCGCTGCCCCTTGACCTCGGGCGGTGGAAGTCTCTTATTCAGGGCAGTCAAACCATAACAACAGACGAGGAAAACACATGTCTTTCACCCTTCCCGACCTTCCCTATGCCCATGATGCGCTGGCTGATCTGGGCATGAGCGCCGAGACGCTGGAGTTTCACCACGACATTCACCACAAGGCCTATGTCGACAACGGCAACAAGCTGATCGCGGGCACCGAGTGGGAAGGCAAATCGCTCGAGGATATCATAACCGGCACCTATCAGTCGGGCGCCGTGGCGCAATCGGGTATCTTCAACAATGCCTCGCAACACTGGAACCACAACCAGTTCTGGGAAATGATGGGACCGGGCGAGAAGAATATGCCGGGCGAGCTGGAAAAGGCACTGGTTGAGAGCTTCGGTTCGGTCGACAAGTTCAAGGAAGAGTTTGCCGCTGCCGGTGCGGGTCAGTTCGGTTCGGGCTGGTGCTGGCTGGTCAAGGATCAGGACGGGTCACTGAAAGTGACCAAGACCGAAAACGGTGTGAACCCGCTCTGCTTTGGCCAGACTGCGCTGCTGGGCTGCGATGTATGGGAGCACAGCTACTACATCGACTTCCGCAACAAGCGTCCTGCTTACCTGTCCAACTTCCTTGAAAAGCTGGTGAACTGGGAAAACGTGGCCTCGCGGATGTGATCGTGGCTCTATTGCCATAAATCGGAAAAGGCGGTTGCCGCTCGCGCAACCGCCTTTTTCGTGGCGCGTGCTCTGAGCGGCCGACGCCGATTTCCGGGTGCTCAAGGGTTGCGCCGCCGCGCCACAGCACCCAATTCACGGTTATGCGCTACATTGGGCGCCGGAAAGAAGGAGAGTTACATGGCATTGCTGGCCAAGGGAATCTGGATCATCGCTGCGGGCGGAGAACGCGCCCTGTTTCTCGAGAATATCGGCACCCCGGACAAGCCGAAACTGAGCCTGCACGAGCGGGCAGAAAGCGACGGCACCGATATGGAACTCGCAGACCGGCCCGGGCGCATGCAGGATACCGGCAAGCAGCAACTCTCTGCCATGGAAATGACCGACCACGATCAACTTGCCCGTGACCGTTTCGCGGCGCAGGTAGCCGCGAAGATCAACAAACTGGTGACGAAGAAGGGCATCGGGCGGCTGATTGTCGTCGCGCCCCCGCATACGCTCTCGGTGCTCCGTAGCGAGATTTCCGATGCGGCGCGCAAATCAATCATGGCCGAGATCGACAAGGATCTGACACATCATCCGCTGGAAAAGATCGGCGCATTGGTCGCGGCCGATATTGACCCGCTCTGAGAGCGCAAGCCGCGCCTGAAAGGCGCGGCCCGGTCACATCATCGCTCAGCGCTTGCCGAACAGCACCTGCTGCGCCTTGCGGTCAGTCTGCACATTCGAGCGCATTTCCTCCCCCAGCGCGCGCCCTTTCTGCACCGCCGGGCGCGCACCCAGTTCGTCCAGCCAGCGCGCGAGGTTCGGTTTGTCCTCAAGCGTCTGTGCCTGCCCCTCCCAGAGCGAGGCCCATGGCCAGATCGCCATATCGGCGATGGAATAGAAACTGCCTGCAACATATTGATTTTTCGCCAATTGCCGGTCCAGAACCCCATAGAGCCGCGCGACCTCATTGCGGTAGCGGTCCTTGGCATAGGGCAGGTCCTGCGGCGGCTCCAGCGACGGGGCATATTTCAGGAAGTGATGCGCCTGCCCCGCCATCGGTCCGACCCCGCCCATCTGCCACATGAGCCATTGCTCGACCGCCACCCGGTCGCGCTCTGAGGCGCCATAGAACTGCCCCGTCTTGCGCGCCAGATATTGCAGGATCGCGCCCGATTCAAAGATCGAGATCGGCGCGCCATCCGGTCCGTCGGGGTCCACGATCGCCGGCATACGGTTATTCGGCGCGATTTTCAGAAACTCGGGCGCGAACTGGTCGCCTGCGCCGATATTGACGTAATGCACCTGATAGGGCAGGCCCATTTCCTCGAGCGCTATGGAGATTTTCCAGCCATTCGGGGTGGGCCAGTAGTGAAGGTCGATGCTCATGTCAGCTCCTGTCTATTGAGTTGCTGCACAAGCTAACGATCCGTCGCGCGATTCCAAGGCCCAACGAAAAAGAGGGCCGCGCAGGCCCTCTTTGTTTTCGCACAGGCGGCGCTGCTCAGCTTGCCGCGCGCACCGCCCGCTGGGTCATCACGCGGACCAGGTGAGCGCGATACTCGGATGTTCCGTGCAGGTCCGAGATCATCCCATCGGCTGGCACTGACAGCCCTGCGACGGCCTCGGCGTCAAAATTCGACGACAGCGCTGCCTCGGCTTCGGCCCAACGGAAAACACCATCCTCGGAAGCACCCGTCACCGCAACCCGCACACCCGAGGCATATTTCGCCACGAACACGCCGGTCAGCGCGAAGCGCGAGGCCGGTTGCAGGAACTTGGCATAGGATGAGGCTTCGGGGATTGGAAAGCGCACCTTGGTGATGAACTCGCCCTCGTCCAGCGCCGTGGTGAACATGCCCTGAAAGAAGTCATCCGCCGCAATTTCGCGCCGGTCGGTGACGATGGTCGCCACGGTGCCCAGCACGGCAGCCGGATAGCAGGCCGAAGGGTCGTTATTGGCGATACTTCCGCCAATCGTGCCCCGTGCCCGCACCGCCGGGTCGCCGATCTGGCCCGCCAGTCCGGCCAAGCCGGGGAAATGGCTGGCCGCCTCGAGCGCGACAGTGGCGTGGGTCGTTGCTGCGCCGACCTCCAGCGCGCCACCATCGCGGCTGACGCCCTGCATCTCGGCGATGCCGGTCAGGCTGACCAGAACCTCGGGCGCATTGAGCCGCGCCTTCATCGAGGGGATCAGCGTCTGCCCGCCCGAAAGCGGCTGCGCCTCGCCATTGGCCAACGCTGCGACCGCATCGGCCACGCTTGAGGGTTTCACGAACTCGAAATTATGCATCTTTCTTTCCTCCCTCAGCCGTTCATCGCCGCCCAGACGCGCGAGGGCGTCAGGGGCATGTCGATATGTTTGACATGGGTGTGCCCTGCCCGGTGCAACGCGTCGATGGCGGCATTCACCACCGCCGGCGGCGAGCCGATGGCCCCGGCTTCGCCGCAGCCCTTCACACCGAGCGGGTTATGCGTGCAGGGTGTGACGCAGCTATGATCCACCGTGAAGCCACGGACATCATCCGCGCGCGGCATGGCGTAATCCATGTAGCTGCCCGACAGAAGCTGGCCGTTCTCGTCATAGACGCAATTCTCGAGCAGGGCCTGCCCGATCCCCTGCGCAAGCCCGCCATGGACCTGCCCTTCGACGATCATCGGGTTGACGATATTACCGAAATCATCCGCCGCGATGAAGCGCAGGATGTCGATCTTGCCGGTTTCGGGGTCCAGCTCGATCTCGCAGCCATAGGCGCCCGAGGGATATGTGAAGTTCGACGGGTCATAGAAGGCCGTTTCCTCCAGCCCGGGTTCGAGATCTTCGAGCGGGTAGTTATGCGGCACATAGGCCGCCAGCGTCACCCCGGACCAGTCCACGGATTTATCCGTGCCGGCGACCGAGAACTTGCCGTCCTTCAGCTCGATATCCTCAGGCGCGGCCTCGAGCAGGTGGGCCGCGATCTTCTTGGCCTTGTCGATCACCTTGTTGGTCGCGCGCACGATGGCCGAGCCGCCAACGGCCAACGAGCGCGAGCCATAGGTGCCCATGCCCATCGGCGTGTTGGAGGTGTCGCCATGGTGGATTTCGATGCTGTTCGCATCAACCCCGATCATGTCGGCCACTACCTGCGCAAAGGTCGTCTCATGCCCCTGCCCGTGGCTGTGGCTGCCGGTATAGACACTGATCGAACCGGTGGCGTTGACCCGCACAGAAGCACTCTCATAGAGCCCAGCCCGCGCGCCCAACTGGCCGACAAGGTTCGACGGCGCGATGCCGCAGGCCTCGATGTAATGGGCGATCCCGAAGCCGCGCAGCTTGCCGTTCTTGGCGCTTTCCGCACGACGCGCCTCGAAATTCGCGTAATCGGCAAGCTCCAGCATCTTGTCCATCGTGGCGTGATAGTTACCGGTGTCATAGACCACCGCGACCGGGGTCTGATACGGAAACTCTTCGGGCTTGATGAAGTTCTTGCGCCGCAGCTCTACCGGGTCCACGCCCAGCTCGCGCGCGGCCTTGTCGACCAGCCGCTCGATCTGGAACGTGGCTTCGGGCCGACCTGCCCCGCGATAGGCGTCCACTGGCACGGTATTGGTGAACACCGCCTTGACGTTCACATAGATCAGCGGGGTCTTGTAATTCCCCGCCATCAGCGTGCCATGCAGCCAGGTCGGGATCGAGGGCGCGAAGGTCGAGAGATACGCGCCCATATTGGCATAGGTCTCGGTGCGGATGGCCATGAAATTATGATCAGCATCGAGCGCCAGTTCGATCTTGGTCTTGTGGTCGCGGCCATGCGCGTCGGAAATGAAGGCCTCCGACCGCGTCGAGGTCCATTTCACCGGGCGCTTGATGACCTTGGCGGCATAGGTGCAAAAGGCTTCCTCGGCATAGTGGTAGATTTTCGAGCCGAACCCCCCGCCCACATCGGGCGCCACCACGCGCAGCTTGTGCTCGGGGATGCTCAGAACGAATGCCCCCATCAGAAGTCGGATCACATGCGGGTTCTGGCTGGTGGTGTAAAGTGTATGCGTGTCGCCCCAAGGGTCGTAATCGCCAACGGCGACGCGCGGTTCCATCGGGTTGGCAACAAGGCGGTTGTTGGTCAGTTCGAGGCTGACCACATGCGCGGCCTTGCCGAACGCCTCATTCACCGCGTCCTTGTTCTCCTCGACAAAACCCCAGTCGTAGCAGAGGTTCGACGTCAGATCGTCATGTACCTTGGGCGCGCCGTCTTCCAGCGCCTTGACCATGTCGACCACGGGCTCGAGTTCCTCGATATCGAGGTCAATCGCCTCGGCCGCGTCGCGCGCCTGCTCATAGGTCTCGGCCACGACAGCGGCGATAGGGTCGCCGACATGACGCACCTTGCCCTCGGCGAGGATCGGGTGCTTGGGCTCCTGCATGGGCTGTCCGTGCTTGTCGGTGACCTGCCAGCCGCAGGGAATGCCGCCCGCGCTCTCGAAATCGGCGGAGGTGAAGATCTTGAGCACACCGGGCATGGCTTCCGCCGCGCTGGTGTCGATGCCGTTGATCTTGCCATGCGCCACATCCGAGCGCAGGAAATGCACATAGGTCTGTCCACGCAGATTGATGTCATCTGTATAGCGACCGTTGCCGGTCAGAAAGCGCGTGTCTTCGCGCCGCTTCACGCTGGCGCCGATGCCGTCATCCTTTGGCATGGTATCCTCCTGAATTCATGATGTCATGGCGGGCACAAGTCACCCACCCTACAAATCTCATTCTGCGGCGAGTGCGCCCGCATCCTGCCCCGAAGCAGCCATGACCGCGCGCACAATGTTCTGATAGCCTGTGCAGCGGCAGATATTCCCTTCGAGGTAATGCCGAATCTCTTCCTCGCTGGGCTTGGGGTTCTCGGCCAGAAGGGCGGCTGTCGACATCACCATGCCTGGTGTGCAGAAGCCGCATTGCAGCCCGTGATAATCCTGAAACGCCTTCTGGATCACGCCCAGGCTGCCGTCAGGGTTGGTCATCCCTTCGACCGTCGTCACCTCGGCCCCCTCCAGATCAGCGGCAAAGGCCGTGCAGGATTTGACTGGCTGGCCATCGACCAGCACCACACAGGCCCCGCATTGGCTGGTATCACAGCCGACATGCGTGCCGGTCAGACCGATGAGGTCGCGCAGATAGGTCGAGAGCAGCGTGCGCCCCTCGACGT
Organism: Paracoccaceae bacterium; assembly: GCA_007134865.1. GTDB lineage: Bacteria > Pseudomonadota > Alphaproteobacteria > Rhodobacterales > Rhodobacteraceae > Roseinatronobacter. The sequence continues at coordinate 7,506 of SLJW01000176.1, forward strand.
CAGCGGCAGCCTCGGCCCCGTTCACCTTCATCATTACCTTTGGCATCAAATCCTCCCATGCCTGTCATCGCCAGCAGTAAAACACTGTTCTGTGCAACCACATATCCGACTTTAGGCTTACTCCCTGGAAGCCTTTTCGGATACGCCCTCTTCCCCCAGACGACGCGGACGCGGGCGCGAACCGATTTCGCCCAGCAGACCGCCGACACCCCATGACATGATATCTGCAGGGGTCACGTCAAGCCCGCAAATCAGCCGCTCCATGACCCAGTCGGCGCCGTTGAGTTTCGGGCTTTTGGCGCAGCCCGGCAGGCCGACCACCGGGCGCCCATGGAGGCTGCCCAGAAAAAGCAGATTACCCGGATCGACCGGCATGCCGAAATGCGCGACGTCACCCCCGGCGCGGCGCAACGCCTCTGGCGCCGTGTCATGGAGATCCGACGTGGCCGAGCCCGTCAGGATCAGCAACAGATCGCCCTCGGCGCCTCGCAGCGCTGCTGCCAGTGGCTTGATGTCGTGCGCGACAAGGCAAGGTGGTGCGAGGCGCACGCCCAGCCGCTCCAGCCGCGCTTCTGTGACCGCATGGCCTTTCGCACCGCTTTCCTCGGGCGAAACACGGGTCTGGATCAGCACAGCCCGTTGCAGCACCGGGGGCAGCAGGCGCAATGCGCTGCGCGCTTTCGTGCAGGCAGCCTCCAGCGCGGCGGCGGGCACCGCATAAGCGATGATCTTCACCGTCGCGACCATGGTTCCGACCTCGACCCGGTGCAGGTGGGGCAGGGTCGCCACGGTGATCGCCGGTTCAACAAGATTGGCGGCATGAATCTGCTCTAGTCCCACCTTCACCAACCCCGGCCCGTCGGCGACGATATTCACCCGCCCGGTGCCCACCGGGCGCAGCGAGAGCCCCGCGGCCTCTGGGTCGGGGACAAGCGCCTCGGCGAGCGCCAGCGCGGCGGAATCCTCATGCAGGTCGCCGGGCTCCAGCCGTGCGACAGTCACCTCACTGACCCCCGCCTCTGCCAAGGCACTCAGGTCTGCCTGCGTCAGGTCTCGCCCCTTGCGCAGCCGCCCCTTGGTCAGCGCCACGGAATGCGCGAGGATTGCGCCTTCAGCTTCGGCGAGTGGCACCGGTCCGAACTTCATTTCGCCCCCCGCAGTGCCAGCGTGATCTGCGCCAGAGTGGCGACAGCGATTTCCGCCGGGCTGCGCGCCCCCAGATTGAGGCCAACAGGCGCGTGAATCCGTTCGAAATCCTCCTCGGTCAGTCCCGACGCGCGCAACCGCTCCAGCCGCTTGGCATGGGTGCGGGTCGAGCCCAGCGCGCCAATATAAAAGGCATCCGAGCGCAGCGCGGTGATCAGTGCAGGGTCATCAAGCTTGCTGTCATGGGTCAAAGTCACGACGGCAGTGCGGGCATCAATGCCGATCGCAGCCAGTGCTTCGTCGGGCCAGTCCAGCGAGATCACCTCACCCGGAAAGCGCCCCTGCGAGGCGAAAGCCGCGCGCGGGTCGACAAGATGGGGGTCATAGCCGACCAATCGCGCCATCGGCAGAAGCGCCTGCGCGATATGTACGGCCCCCACGACGACGAGCCGCAGCGGCGGGTTGTGCAGCGTGACCATCCGCCCCGCCTCATCCAGCCCCGACTGGTCAGTGCGGAAGCGCGGCGCAAGCGCCGCGTCCTCGGGGCCTGCAAGCCTGCGCTCCCAGCTCTCGAGATCAGTGACGCAGGCGACGGGCGCGCGCGCAGCGCGCGCCACCGTAATCTCCTCGAGAACAGTCTCGGGCAAGGCTGGTGCCGCGGCTCCAACAGGCTCAACCAGAATCCGAATCGTCCCACCACAAGCCAGTCCGACCTCGAAGGCAGTCTCGTCGGCGACACCAAAGCTCAGCACACGCGGGCGGCCCTCAGCCAACGCATCCAGCGCCTCGACCACCACGGCGCCTTCAACGCAGCCACCCGAGACCGAGCCCATCATCTCGCCCGCGCCCGAGATCACCAACTGGCTGCCTGCCTGACGCGGCGCCGAACCCCAGGTCTCGATTACAGTCGCCAGCACGGCACCCTGCCCGGCCCGGTGCCAGGCCAGCGCAGTTTCGGGAATCTGGTCAAATGACGGGTCGCTCATCGCTGCCTCCCTGCATGCAATATGACAAGAATGGCAGCTTGCAGGCGGCTTGACAAATAGCAGAAAGGTCGGAGAGGCACACGCGCCTGCGGATCAACTCTGCCAGACCTGTGGCGGGAACGCTCGGCTTACGATGGCCACGTCATATGTGCGCGCGATTGCGTTACGGGCATCACCCGCTGCCGCCAGCGCTGCTGCAGCGTGGTATTCACAATTCCCAAGGAATGGAGCGCCAGCGCATGGATATTGTTTTCGTGCTTTTCAGTCGCGCGGGACGGTACAGCCGGACGCGCAGTAGCCTCTCGGGTCTTGGAAGCAGTCATGTCAGTCCCCCCTCTGTTGGTCGGGTTCATCTCGAAGGCTTGTTCGCTGCAAGGCAGCTACTGACCCGGAGACCCGGTTTTTCGTCACGTTATCACAGCTTGACCCGTGACACACGACAAACCGGAAAAAACCGTATGCCGCGACGGCCGCTGATGGTGAAACAGGGCCGCGCTTCGCGCGGCCCTGCTGTTCGTTGTCTACCCGCGTGAAATCGGGATTCGCTTTTCACTCGGCGCCTCGATGGCCTTGCGCGGCACGCTGACCTCCAGCACGCCATCTTTCAGCGCCGCGCTCACCTTGTCTGCATCAGCATCGGCCGGCAGACGGAAGCTGCGCGAGAAGCTGCCATACTGACGCTCGGAGAAATACCAGGTCTCGCCCTTGTCCTCGCGCGCGGTTTTCTTCTCGCCGCGGATCGTCATCACACCGTCATCGACAGTGACATGAATGTCGTCCTCCTCGACTCCGGGCAGCTCGAGTTTGATGTGATAGGCTGCATCATCGGAGGAGGCTTCAGACGCGGGCGAGACGAACTCCGCCAACCGGGTGCCGAGATGACGGAA
>SLJW01000042.1 GCA_007134865.1 Paracoccaceae bacterium
GAGGACGGGGTCTGGCTGAGTGGCCCGGTCGCCCATGTCTTCGATGGGGTGATCTCGGCTGCGTTTCTGGCAGGTGCCCGATGACCGCGCCACGGTTCACCACGCTCGGCTGCCGGTTGAACGCCTATGAAACCGAGGCGATGAAAGCCCTCGCCGACGCGGCGGGTGTGCGCGATGCGCTGGTGGTCAATACCTGCGCCGTGACTGCGGAAGCTGTGCGCAAGGCCCGGCAGGAAATCCGCCGATTGCGCCGCGAGAACCCAGAGGCGCCGATCATTGTGACCGGCTGCGCCGCCCAGACCGAGCCCGCGACCTTCGCCGCCATGCCGGAGGTCACCCGCGTGATCGGCAATTCCGAGAAGATGCGGCCCGAGACATGGGAGGCTCTGGTTCCGGACATGATCGGTCAGACCGAGCGGGTACAGGTCGATGACATCATGTCGGTGCGCGAGACGGCGAGCCATCTGATCGACGGCTTCGGCACTCGCGCGCGGGCCTATGTCCAGGTGCAGAATGGCTGCGATCATCGCTGCACCTTCTGCATCATCCCCTATGGCCGGGGTAATTCGCGCTCGGTGCCGGCTGGTGTGGTGGTCGAGCAGATCAACCGGCTCGTTGAGCAGGGCTATCGCGAGGTGGTGCTGACCGGGGTTGATCTGACTTCCTGGGGCGCCGATCTGCCGGGGCAGCCGAAGCTCGGCGATCTGGTGCGCCGTATCCTGCGGCTGACGGATGTTCAGCGCTTGCGAATCTCCTCGATCGATTCGATCGAGGTGGATGAGGCCTTGATGGAGGCGATTGCAACCGAGCGGCGGCTGATGCCGCATCTGCATCTGTCGCTGCAGGCAGGGGATGATCTGATCCTGAAGCGGATGAAGCGGCGGCATCTGCGCGGGGATGCGATCCGCTTTTGCGATGAGGCGCGACGGTTGCGGCCGGAGATGGTTCTCGGCGCGGATATCATCGCGGGGTTCCCGACCGAGAGTCAGGAGATGTTCGACAATTCCCTGCGGCTGGTGGAGGAATGCGGGCTGACCTTCCTGCATGTCTTCCCGTTCAGCCCGCGCAAGGGCACACCAGCAGCGCGCATGCCGCAACTGCCGGGAGATGTGATCAAGGCGCGCGCAGCGAAGCTGCGCGCGCTTGGAAAACAGTCGCTTGCAAGGCACCTGGACGCGCAGAAAGGCGTCATCCACGAGGTGCTGACCGAGTCGCCCGATATGGGCCGGACAGAACAGTTCACAGAGGTGCGCTTTGCTGATCCGCAACCCGTTGGGGCGATCCTGCGCAGACGCATATCCGGGCATGACGGGGCACAGTTGCTGGCCTGAGCCACAGACGTGAATTGCCCCCACGCAGAGCGTGCCCGCCCCCCACGCTCTGCGCGGGGACGTAGGAACTGATTTACGCGGCGGGTTTCAGCTCAAGTCCTCCCTCGCGTTCCAGAAAGGCGACGATCTCGGTAACGCCTGAACTCTCGCGCAGACGCGCGAGGACATAGGGGCGGGTTTCGCGTGCGTTGCGCGTATCCTTCTCAAGCTGGCTGAGATCGACGCCAACATATGGCGCAAGGTCGATCTTGTTCACTACCAGAAGGTCAGATTTCGTCAGCCCCGGCCCGCGCTTGCGCGGAATGTCCTGTCCGGCGGCCGTGTCGATCACATAGATCGTCAGATCGGCCAGTTCGGGCGAGAAGGTCGCGGCGAGATTGTCACCGCCCGATTCAATCAGGATCAAGTCCAGCCCCGGGATCTGCCGGTTCAGGTCGGCTACGGCCGCGAGGTTGATGCTGGCATCCTCGCGAATGGCGGTATGTGGGCAGCCTCCGGTCTCAACTCCCCGGATGCGTTGGGCAGGCAAGACCTGCGCGCGCATCAGGGCTTCGGCATCCTCGCGCGTGTAGATGTCATTGGTGATGACGGCCATCGAGCAGCGCGGCGCGAGTGCGCGCGCCAGTTTCTCGGTCAGCGTGGTCTTGCCCGCACCAACCGGGCCTCCGATACCTACCCGTAGGGGTCCATGTCTGTTCATGTCCGAAAGAGCCTCACATCTTTGGTTTCATGCAGGAATGCTGCCATATCGGCAGCGAAACAGGAATTCCCCAGATCCTCGAGAGTAGCGCGCGAAGCGCGCGCCCCGAGGTCGGGCAAAATCGGCAGAAGCCGCGTCAGCACCCCGTGCCCGTCACTCTGGCCCAAGGGCATATGACGGATGGCAATTGTGACGAGGTTGGTTGCAAATGCCTGAAGATACAGTGTGATGACGTTGTCGGACGGCAGCCCCAGAGGGGCTGCCGCTTCGGCGACCGCTACTGGCAGGCTGCGCTCAGGCAGGTTCCGGCCCGTGATTGCGGCGACCGTTCGGGCGAAAGCCGCGCCCTGCTCGTGGCTCTCCTGCAAGCGTTCGGCGCAGGGCTGCAGCGCCTTCGCGATTGCGTCCAGCGCCTCAAAATCCGCCCCTAGGGCCAGCCCCTGCGCAATCAGCACGCTGTCCTGCCAGCCTGTGCCAAAGCGCAAGAGGTCTGCCAACCAAAGCTCCAGTGTTGCGTCATCGTGGATCACGTCGTCCGCGACCAACTGCTCCAATCCGTGACTATAGGCGAAAGCCCCGGTCGGGAAGGCGGGCGA
>SLJW01000201.1 GCA_007134865.1 Paracoccaceae bacterium
GGCACCCGCCAGTGCGGTCGCTGCACCACCCTGTGACGCGTTCCCACCGGCGCGCCCGCCAGGGCGCGCCGCCCCCGGCGCTTGCGGCGCAGCCGCCCCCCTGCCACCTCCGCCGGGCCCGGCTTCCGGGCTGTGATCCTGCCATTTGCGCAGGATCTCCTCGGGGCCGGGCAGATCGGCGACATGGGTCAGCCGGATGATCGCCATTTCAGCGGCCATCATCGTATTGGGGGCATTGGCGTCCTCTTCCAGTGCCTTGAGCAGCATCTGCCAACTCCGCGTCAGCACGCGCATCGGCAGCGCCTGCGCCATTGCCGCGCCGCGATCGCGTTCCTCGGGGCTGAGCGTCGGGTCGTTCCCGGCCTCGGGTGTGACCTTGGTCACGCTCAGCCAATGCGTGATCTCGGCAAGATCCCGCAGCACGGCCATCGGATCGGCGCCATCGGCATATTGCGCGGCCAGTTCCTGGAGCGCTGCCGCCGCATCGCCCTTCATGATATTGTCGAAAAGATCCAGCACCCGCGCCCGGTCCGCGAGCCCCAGCATGGCGCGCACCTGCTCGGCCGTGGTCTCGCCCGCGCCATGGCTGATCGCCTGATCCAGGAGCGACATGGCATCGCGCACCGAGCCTTCCGCCGCGCGCGTGATCAGCGCCAGCGCATCCTGCGCCACCTGCCCGCCCTCGGCCTTGGCGACCTTATCCAGATGCGCCATCATCACTTCGGGCTCGACCCGGCGCAGGTCGAAGCGCTGGCAGCGCGAGAGCACCGTGACCGGAACCTTGCGGATCTCGGTCGTGGCGAAGATGAATTTCACATGCGCGGGCGGTTCTTCCAGCGTCTTCAAGAGCGCATTGAACGCATTGGTCGACAGCATGTGCACTTCGTCGATGATATAGATCTTGTAGCGCGCCGAGGCTGCCCGATAAGCGACCGAGGCAATGATCTCGCGGATATCATCGACGCCTGTGCGCGAGGCTGCGTCCATCTCCAGCACATCGACATGGCGGCCTTCGGAGATCGCGACGCAATGCGCGCAGACCCCGCAGGGCTCGGTCGTCGGCCCGCCCTGCCCGTCCGCCCCGATGCAGTTCAGCCCCTTGGCGATGATGCGCGCCGTGGTGGTCTTGCCTGTGCCGCGTATGCCGGTCATGACAAAGGCATGGTGGATGCGGTCTGTGGCAAAGGCATTGCGCAGCGTGCGCACCATCGCATCCTGCCCGATCAGATCGGCAAAGCTCTCGGGGCGGTATTTCCGCGCCAGCACCTGATAGGGGATCTGGGTGTCACTCATGCGCCTAATCTAGCGCGCCGGGCCGGTGATGGGAAACCGGTTTCTGCCCTGCCTGCGATTCTCGATGGGGGCAGAGGTGGAGTTGAGTATTTTTGGCAAGAAAATGAAACAGGTCATGCTGGCAGTATTCCTGTGTCGCGCAGAAATCCTGTGAGCGCCTCGGCATAGATCTCGGGCTGTTCGACATGGGGCAGATGGCCAGCGCGGCGGATCAGCGCGAAGCGTGCGCCTTGGACAAGCTCGGTGGTCTCGCGGACGAGGTCGGGCGGGGTGGAGCCGTCGCGGTCGCCCCCGATGCCCAGCACGGACAGGCGCAGGCCCGAGGTGCTGGTGTAGAAATCGCTCCCGGCAATGGCGGCAGCGCAGCCGGTCCAGCCCTCCAGCGGGGTCGCCTGAAACATGTTCTGCCAGAGCGCAAGCTCTGGCCGCTTGCGGAAATCTGGCGAGAACCAGCGTTCCATCGTGGGCGCGGTCAGCGCCGCAAGCCCCCCGGCGCGGGCTGTCTTGATGCGGTCCTGCCACATCTCGGCGGTCCCGATCCGTGCGGCCGTGTTCGACAGCACCAGCGCGCGGATCAGGTCGGGGCGTTTGACGGCCAGCCCCTGCCCCACCATGCCGCCGATGGAGAGGCCGACAAACACGCAGCCCCGCCAGCCCAGCTGGTCGAGCAAGCCTTCGGTGTCGCGCACAAGCTGACCCATGCTGTAGGGTGCCTCCGGCACATCCGAGAGCCCATGCCCGCGCCGATCATAGCGCAGGATGCGCAGCGCGACGGGCAGATGCGGCAGCAGCGGCTCCCACAGCCGAAGGTCAGTGCCAAGAGCATTGGAAAAGACCACCGGCAGCCCATCCCTGGGGCCATCGATACGATAATGCAGGCGGATATGACCCAGATCAGCGATGTGCATGGCAGGCTCCTTCCTGAAGCGCGCGGATGAACACGCCCGCGTCCACATTGCCGCCCGATGCGATCACGATCACAGTCTCGCCCGCAATCTCCTCGGGGTGAAACAGCGCGGCGGCCAGCGCCACGGCCCCACCCGGCTCGATCACGAGTTTCAGATGGGCAAAGGCCAGCGCCATGGCGTGCAATACTTCCGCATCCGTGACCACCAGCCCCGGACCGGCCAGACGGCGCAGGATGGGCAGCGTCAGCCGCCCTGGTGCCGGGGTCAGGATGGCATCACACAACCCGGTGCGCGCCACGTTCGGGGTGACGATGCCGGTGGCGAGCGCGCGCGCCATGTCATCGAAGCCTTCGGGCTCGACTGTGCGGATCTGCATCTGCGGGGCGCGGGCCTCAAGCGCAAGTGCGATGCCCGCGCTCAGCCCGCCGCCACCACAGCAGACCAGCACCTCTGCAGCCAGCCCTTCGGCCTGTTCGGCCAATTCCAGCCCGACACTGGCCTGACCGGAGATGACCTCCGGATGATCGAAAGGCGGGATCAGTGCGAAACCACGCGCGCTGGCGATCTCGTGACAGAGCGTATCGCGGTCCTCGCGCGAACGATCATAAAGCACCAGCTCCGCCCCGAGCGCCCGCGTGCCTGCAATCTTGGCGCTTGGTGCGTCCGATGGCATCACGATCACCGCCGCCTTGCCATGCCGCGCTGCGGCCAGCGCCACGCCCTGCGCATGATTGCCCGAGGAGGCCGCGACCACGCATTCGACCTCTTCAGGCAAGGCCGAGAGCGCCGCCCAACCACCGCGAAACTTGAAGCTGCCTGTGTGCTGCAGGCATTCCGCCTTGACCAGCACCCGTCGCCCGGCCATCGCATCCAACGCGGGCGCGGATAGGAGCGGCGTGCGCCGCACCTCGCCCCTCAGCCGGGTCTCGGCAGCCAGAATTCGCGCCAGATCAACGGCCTCGCTCACAGGCACATGCCCAGCCATTCATGGATCACCCGCAGTGATTCCGGCTCGTCCAGAAACGGGATATGCCCGCGCCCCGGGACCTCGCCAAACACCATATCCGGGCGCAGCCGCTGCATCTCGGCAGCCGTCGCGGCGCTCAGCAGCGTCGAGGTCGCGCCCCGGATCAGCGCCAGCGGCACGCCCTCCAGCGCCTCGAACATCGGCCAGAGGTCGCCACCGCCGCCCTCCATCGCCTGCAGGAAGGCCGTGCGCAGCGCTGGATCATAGGTCAGATCCAGCCCCTGATCGGTCTCGATGAACTGGCGCTGCGCCTCGTCCAGCCAGCGCCCTTCGGGCATGTCGCTGAACTCGGGAAAGGCGCGCTCGAGCGCAGCGGCGGCCTGCGCATGGCTGCGCGCATTGGGTGTGCGCCCGATATAGTCGGAAATCCGCGCCAGCCCCTCGGCCTCGATCACCGGGCCGACATCATTGAGGCACAGCCCGCGCAACCGATCCCTGGCGACCGCGGCCAGATACATGCCGATGATCCCCCCGCGCGAGGTGCCCAGCACTGCCACCTGCTCGATCCCGAGATGATCGAGCAAAGCCAGCACATCAGTCCCTTCCTGCGGCACCGAATAGGTCTCGACCCCGGTCCATTGCGAGCGCCCACGCCCGCGATAATCGGGCCGGATCAGACGCAGGGGCGGCAGATGCGGGGCGAGATAGTCGAAATCGCGCCCATTGCGCGTCAGCCCCGGCAGGCACAGGAGCGCACGCCCATGCCCCTCATCTGTGTAGAACAGCTCCGCCCCATCGGGTGCTGTAAAATAGGGCATCCCGGCCTCCCCACTTGTCAGGCCCGAGATGTGACACGCCGCCTGACAAAGGAAAACCCCTGTTGCATTTTCTTGCCAAAAATACTCACTTCCACGCCGCGAACCGCAGCCCTGCCTCAGCGGTTGAGCCGGTCCAGCCGCGCCCGCACCGAGAGCCCATGCGCCTCGAGGCTCTCTGATATCGCGAGCTGCTCTGCCGCAGGCCCGATCGCTGCCAGCGCCTCGGGCGTCATCCGCGCAAGCGTCGTGCGTTTCATGAAATCGAGCACCGAGAGCCCCGAGGAAAACCGGGCCGAGCGCGCCGTGGGCAGGACATGGTTCGGCCCCCCGACATAATCGCCAATCGCCTCGGGCGTCCAATGACCGAGGAAGACCGCGCCGGCATGGCGGATTTGGGCCAGCAAGGCCTCGGGATCGGCGACGCAGAGTTCCAGATGTTCGGGCGCGATCCGGTCCGACAGCGCCGCCGCCTCGGCCAGGTCCCGCACCACGATCACCGCGCCGTAATCGCGCCAGCTTGCGCCCGCGATGGCGCGGCGCTCGAGTGTCTCAAGCCGCGCCTCCACAGCCTGCATGACCGCCTGCCCGAACTCCGCATCGGTCGTGATCAGGATCGATTGCGCGCTCTCGTCATGCTCGGCCTGGCTCAGCAGGTCGAGCGCGATCCAGTCGGGGTCATTCTCGCCATCGGCGATGACCAGTATCTCGGACGGACCCGCAATCATGTCGATCCCCACGCGGCCAAAGACGCGCCGCTTGGCCGCTGCCACATAGGCATTGCCGGGGCCGGTGATCTTGTCCACGGGTGCGATGGTTTCGGTGCCGTAAGCGAGCGCGGCAATCGCCTGTGCACCGCCGATGCGATAGACCGTGTCCACCCCGGAAAGCTGCGCGGCCATCAGCACCAGCGGGTTGACCTTGCCATCGGGCGTGGGCGCGCAGATCACCAGCCTCTCGACCCCTGCCACCTGCGCCGGGATGGCGTTCATCAGTACCGATGACGGGTAACTCGCCAGCCCCCCCGGCACATAGAGCCCCGCTGCCGTGACAGGCCCCCAGCGCCAGCCAAGTTCAGCCCCGGTCGCGTCGTGCCAGCGCGCATCTTCGGGGCGCTGGCGCGCGTGATAGGCGCGGATACGCTCGGCCGAGAGGCCGAGCGCCTCGGCCTCTGCCGCAGGCACAAGCGCCACTTGCTCGGCAATCTCTTCGGGCGAGAAGGCGAGCGTTTCGGGCGTCAACTCCAGCCGGTCAAAGCGCGCGGTCAGCTCGATTAGCGCGGCGTCGCCGCGCGCGCGGATATCGGCGATGATCGCCGCCACAGTGTCGTCAACATCAACCGACTCTTCGCGCTTGGCGGAGAGGATGGCTGCAAAGTCGCGGTCGAAATCGGGGGCGCTGCTGTCAAGGAAGCTGGGCATCGCGTTTCAATCCTTTGGGACTGCGTTGCCCTAGCCTGCCATGTCAGCAGGCTCAACCCCTCCGACACCGCATTGCGACGCGATACCGCGGCGAAACCTGACAAGCGCGCCTTTGGCGCGCTTGCCTCCCTGAAAGGGCCCTTACTCCCCGCCGCCAGCGATGGCTGTCAGCGCGCCGTGTTGAGAATGAACAGGATGCGCCCCGTGGGCTGAGTTGTCGTGCTCACCGCGCCACCGCTCACCACCGAGGTGCTCGGAGCGCTGATGCCCGGCGTCACGGGTTGCGGCCCAGCCAGCGCCGCGCCTGCCGAAAGACCTGCCGCAACTCCAGCGGCGAGAAGGGTTCTGTGAATCGTCATGTCATTGTCTCCTTATGTTGAAGCTATGCCCGATATCGACTGTCAGCAGGTTTGTCCTGCTGCTCCAGTCCCGGCTCAGGCCAACCGAAAGAGAGGCTCCGCGCAGCGCAGCCGGGGCCGTGGTGAGGCCGATTGTGCTGCGACGACCCAGTTGCGCGAAGCTGATCGAGCTCTCGTCAGAGATCCCGACGCCCAGTCCGAACACGCCCACTGGGCGCCGGTCGAAACGTGTATTATTCGCCACGCCCAGCGTGACCAGCCCAAGCCGCGGCCCGAAGCCGGTCATGTAGGACAAGAGCAGATTGCCGCTTGGCTTGTTTTCCCGAGAATCACCCCAGGGCGCGAGATAGTCGAGATTGGCGGCCACGGAATAGACGCCTTGCTCGCTGGTCTGAAACACCTTGTGCACACCTACTGTGAAATACCCCGAGGCGCCGAAGTTTCGGAATGAGGTGATATTCGTGCCAAGCTGAAAGCCGATCCCGTCCACCGGGTTCCCAAGCCCGACCATGAGTGAGGTCGAGGCATCGTACCGTGTCGGTTGCTCGCCACCGCGGCTGCGGTTCTGATAACTGCCCGAAAGAGAGCCCGCGACCACCCCCTGCGGCAGTCCAAAGGCCGAAGGGGCGCCGGGGGTGCCCACCACCTGCGCGGCAGCCGGCGCAATCATCAGCATTGCGACAAGACTCAGCGCATATCCAATACGAAAAACCGAACTCACAACCCAACCCTCGGAAAATCTTGTCTCGAGGCGTTAATGGCCGGTTAAGGTTTCGCATTCAATAATTGTTGGACTTCTTGGTTAACACGCAGCGGGTGCGCGCGCCTCTCCGAGGCTCAGGCCGTATGGCTTGGCCTCTGGCCCGAGATGGCGCGATAGGGGCGCGTCACGTCGCGCAGCATGACCGAGAGGCACTCCACCTGCAGCCTGATCTCGCCATCGCCAGCGAGGATGATCGACACAGCGCCGGTGCCATCCTCCCCGGGATCGAATTCCAGCGCCAGCACCGAGAGCACGAGATCGGGATCGCCGCGCGGCACGCCCTGCGAGGCGACCGCCAGCACATCGTCGATCAGCAGCAATGTGCGCACGCGTTCGGCAGTGGCGTCGCGCTGCTCTTCCCAGCGGAAACGGTTGATCAACATGGCCAAGCGCCGCCGCTTGCGCTCGTAGCGCATCTCCGAGGCGGGCAGGATCGCATCCTGAACCAGGGCCGAGATGACTTTCAGATCCTCGGCATCCAGCGCCTGCAGCCGCAGCGGCGCTTCGGCCCCTTCCTCGAATGTCGCATCACCGCTCATGCCTGCACCCGTTCGATGCGCGCACCACAGGCGCCCAGCTTGTCCTCGACATGCTCATAGCCACGGTCGAGATGATAGACGCGGCTGACGACTGTCTCGCCTTCGGCCGCCAGCGCTGCCAGAATGAGCGAGACCGAAGCGCGCAGATCCGTCGCCATCACCGGCGCGCCGCGCAGCTGCTCGACCCCGGTTACGGTTGCCGTGCCGCCTTGCACATCGATCCGCGCGCCCATGCGCATCAGTTCCGGGGCGTGCATGAAGCGGTTCTCGAAAATATGCTCTTCCAGCACCGAGACACCATCCGCCGTGCACATGGCCGCCATGAGCTGCGCCTGCAGGTCGGTCGGGAAGCCGGGAAAGGGCTCGGTCGCCACATTGACCGGGCGCAGCCGGTCGCTCTTGCGCGTCACGCGCAGCCCGGTGCCTGTTTCCTCAATCTCGACGCCCGCTTCCTGAAGCTTGTCGGCAAAGGCCTGCACCAGATCAAGCCGCCCACCCAGACATTCGACTGAGCCCCCTGCAATCGCCGGGGCCAGCATATAGGTGCCCAGCTCGATCCGGTCGGTGACGACGCGGTGTGTCGCGCCGTGCAGGCTGTCCACACCCTGAATGGTGAGGGTTGATGTCCCTTCGCCCTCGATCTCGGCTCCCATTGCCCGCAGGCATCGGGCAAGGTCCACGATCTCGGGCTCACGCGCGGCGTTTTCCAGCACCGTGGTGCCCTTGGCGAGCGTCGCCGCCATCAGCGCGTTCTCCGTGGCGCCTACCGAGACCAGCGGAAAGGCGAACCGCGCGCCTTTCAGCCCGCCGGGGGCCTTGGCATGAACATAGCCATCGCGCAACGTCAGTTCCGCCCCCATTGCCTCCAACGCGCGCAGGTGGAGATCCACAGGGCGCGCACCAATCGCACAGCCCCCCGGCAGCGACACCACCGCATGCCCGTCACGCGCCAGCATCGGCCCCAGCACGAGGATCGAGGCGCGCATCTTGCGCACGATGTCGTAATCGGCGCGGTGCGAGGTCAGGTCATGGCTCGAGAGTGCCAGCACCTGCCCGCCCTGCAGACTGGCCACCTCGGCCCCCAGCGAGCCCAGCAGTTCCGACATGGTGCGGATATCCGACAGGCGCGGCGCATTGGTCAGCGTCAGCGGCGCATCACTCAGCAGGGTGGCGGGCATCAGAGTCAGGCAGGCGTTCTTGGCCCCGGCAATCGGGATCACGCCATTGAGCGGGCCATTCCCCGTCACCACAATCGAATCCATCTGCCCTGTCCCTTATGGTTTCTCTTTGCTGCTGTCATCCGCACCCGCCTCGCGCGCGCGGGCCTGTGCCTTGCGTTTGGCGATATTCGCTTTCAGCGCAGCTTTCAACCGCGCGGCGCGTGCGGCCTCGGCAGATTTCGCACGATCCGGTGAGGGTGGTGTTTCCTTGCCCATGTCCCCTCCTAGCGCAAGTTCGAAAAACCGTCCAGATTGGGGTTGCGCGGCCCCGAGTTTCGGACTACTCAGCCGCGCACAAGCTGCTGTAGCTCAGGGGCAGAGCACTCCCTTGGTAAGGGAGAGGTCGAGAGTTCAAATCTCTCCAGCAGCACCATCTCAGCCTCACACCTGCATCTGCCCCAACTGCTCGAGCAGTGCAGCGCCCGTGCGGATACCAGCATGGAACAGCTCCACCTCAATATTTTCATTGGGCGCGTGATTGGCCTCATCGGCATTGGCATAGGGGACCACAAAGGCCGGGATACCCAGAATTTTCGTGAATACATAATCCGGCAGGCTGCCCCCGGCCGAGGGGATGAGATAGGGCGCCTCGCCCCGGGCTTCCCTGACCGCCGCAACAATCGGCACCGTAAAGGGCGAGTCGATGGGGGTGCGCGAGGGCAGCATGCCGCCCTGCGCGACCATCTCGACCTCGGGCGCGTGCAGGGCGACATGGGCGCGCACGCAGTCGAGCGCCTGCTCGGGCGTCATGTCGGGCACCAGGCGGATATCGCATTTCGCCACTGCCGCACAGGGTAGCACGGTTTTCGACCCCGCCCCGCCATAACCGCCATGCAGCCCATTGATGGTCAGCGTCGGGTGAAACATGAGCCGGTCATGAAAGCCGCGATCCTCGGGCGCATCGAGCTTTGTCAGCCCCATCTCGGCCAGATACCCCGCCACATCGACCGGCAGCGCCTCTGCCGCCGCGCGCTCGGCATTGCCGGGCGGCAGGATCGGATCATGCAGCCCGTCAATCGTGATGCGCCCCTCCGGGTCCTTCATCGTCGAGAGCAGATGAACCAGCGTCCATATTGCATTGGGCATGGTCCCGCCATGATTGCCCGAATGCGCATCCGTGCGCCCTGTGCGCACCCGCAACTCGAAATTCACCACGCCGCGCACCCCGAACGTGACCACGGGTCGCCCCGATGGGTGCAGCGGGCCATCCGCCGTGATCACCAGATCGGCCTTGAGCCGCTCGGCATGGGCGCGCACGAAATCGGCGATCCGCGGGCTGCCGATTTCCTCTTCGCCTTCCAGCAGCACAATTACATTGCAGGGCAGGCTTCCATGCACCGCAAGCCAGGATTCAATCGCCAGAAGCTGCGCGAAGTGCTGGCCCTTGTTGTCACCCGCACCGCGCGCATAGATACGCCCGTCGCGCAAGGTCGGTTCGAAAGGCGGGCTGATCCACTCTTCCAGCGGCTCGGGCGGTTGCACGTCGTAATGCCCATAGAGCAGCACGGTCGGCGCGCCCGGAACCTCAGCGCGCCGCCCCAGCACCATCGGGTGGCCCGCAGTCGGCACCGCCTCGGCCTCCATCCCCAGCCGCTCCAGCATCTCCACCAGCAGCCCTGCCACCTTGCCGATGCCGATATTCTGCGCCGAAATGCTGGGGTGGCGCAGATAGTCCATCAGACGCGCCAGATGGTCGGCGCGCTGCGCCTCGATATGGGCGAGAACCGGGGCGAGTGAGCTCATGCAAGGGGCCTTTCTGCAGCCATTTTCCGCCAGCCGACCCGATCACTGGCCAAGTGTCAAGCAGCGGGCGATTTTCGCGCTTGACCTTGCCCCCGCGCTGCCCCATGCCCCGATCATGGCACAGGCAGTCCTGCAGATCGACCTTACCGCGCTCCAGAACAACTGGCGCGCCCTTGATGCGCGCTCGGATGTCGAGACGGCCGCCACGGTCAAGGCCAATGGCTATGGGCTGGGCGCCGGCCATGTCGCCCATGCGCTGGCCCATGCCGGGGCGCGGCGCTTTTTCGTCGCCGTGGCCGAGGAAGGGCTCGCCGTGCGCGCGGCCATCGGGCCGGAGCTACCGATCCATGTCTATGGCGGCCATATGGAAGGCGATGCGCGCATCCTGCGCGATGCCGACCTCATCCCGATGCTGAATTCGGTCGACCAGCTTAGCCGCCATCTCGAGGCCCTGCCCGGCCATCCGTTCGGCATTCAGCTTGACAGCGGCATGAACCGGCTGGGGATGGAGCTTGCCGAATGGGAGGCTGTGGCCGAGATCGTGCTCGCACGCGACCCGGTGCTGCTGATGTCACATCTGGCCTGCTCGGATGAGGCCGAGCATCCGATGAATGCGCAGCAACTGGATAATTTCCGCTACATGACCGACGGCACGGATGTGCCGCGCTCACTGTCAGCCACAGGCGGTATCCTGCTGGGGCCAGAGTATCACTTCGACATCACCCGCCCCGGCATCGGGCTTTATGGCGGCGCGCCCTTTCTTGAGGCGCTGCCGGTGGTGCGGCTGGCCATCCCCGTGATCCAGATCCGCGAGGTTCTGGCGGGCGAGAGCGTGGGCTATGGCAACACCTATATCGCCCCGCGCGACATGCAGGTGGCGACGATTTCCGCAGGCTATGCCGATGGCATCCACCGTGCGTTGTCGAACCGCGTCACGCTCTGGGCCGGGGACACCCCCTGCCCGCTGGTCGGGCGTGTGTCGATGGATCTCTTGACCATCGACGTCACCGACGCCCCCGAGCCGCCCGATTTCCTCGACCTGCTCGGCCCGCATCAGGGGGTGGATGACATTGCGGCGCTGCTGGACACGATCGGCTATGAAATCCTGACCGGGCTGGGCCCGCGCTATGCGCGGCAGTATTTCTGACTGGGTGGCGCGTGACACAGCCCTGATGAAGGGAAAAGGTTCCAGCTTGGGGACTATTCCAACGACCTGTTAGATATGCAGCGCGATGTCGCCGATGATCGACGGGTCCGACACGACGGGGATGACAATGGTCGCGATAAGCACCAGCATTGCCGCCCGCCGCAATGGAGACCGATACGGCTCGTCGGGCTCATTGGCATGTTCGATGCGGAAGGCGTCGTTGAGCGCCCGGTTGTGGCGACGGCTGCTCAGCGACATGACCAAGCTTTCACGGCGCTTCAGCCATTCGGATCGCGAGCGCGATGACTGGGCCGCGAAGGGCGACGGCCTCGATATAGAGACGGCGCTCGGCGGCCGCGCATAGCGGCGCGGAATGGCTGGCAGCGCCTCGCCCGGCTGCAAGGCGGCCAGTGCCGCACAGTCCATCCGCTCGTATTCGGGCAGCGTCAGAACCACCCGCGAGTCGTTCACGATTACTGCCTGCGGTCTGTCGAGCGCGACAAGCAACTGACACAACTCAGTGATCAACGCTCTTGGCGCTAGACTGTCGATGCGCAGCCGCAGCGCAAGCGCATGACGCTGCACGATAAAGGCGAGCCGTGCGACATTCTTGGCGCAGTCGCATTCCGCCGGGCGACTGTAGACGGCGTCGACGCCACCTGCGACGATGGTATCGCCGATCACCAGATGGGCAGAGTCGACCTGCATCTCGATCCGCGTCTCGTGCAACGTGGCGTGTCTGACCGACTGTTCCATCGACGCGAAAGCGCGCAGCAATGTCTGCAGCCGTTCGGTGGCGTCGGTTCGGGGCGCGGTTTGGAACAGGAAGGTCACGTCCATCTGCGCGACCGGCACGGCATTGCGGAAGGGGTCGCGGATCGCGGGGAGCTGCAGCGGCAGCGACTGCCACTCTTCTTCACCCGGCGCGGCGATCGCATCGACCATCATCGAATTAGGTACTTGTTGCATCATCTCACAACTCCCTCTAAACGAGTGCTAATGATATAAATGCAACCCATTGTGGCGATACTATGACGAAATGTGAAACAGTATCCAAAGTTGACCCCCATTTTGGGGTGATCTGCGTTTAATACATTGCCCCCTGACTTTCCCGTTCAAACAAGCTTTTCACGCCCCGAGTGGCGTCTACGATCATGCAGGCTGGTCCGGATATTCGGGACCAGCTCTCAGAAACACTCTTGAAGGCGATGAACACGTCGCTTGGAGTAACGAAACTACATTCTCCATCCGAAGATTTGGACGGTGTATCTGATCGCCCCTTTCGTGCTAGCTACATCACACCCGGCGAAGGGGTTTTCCCGGAAGCAAAAATCATCTTGATCGAAACGAAGGCCATTTCACTGGCGTGAGTGATCGGCGAAAATCCAAATGACCGCTCCGTCCCGCAAAGCCGACCATCGCCCCTCATCCGAGCTTACCCCCTGGACAACACCCCGCCCACCTCCAGCGCCCCCCGCAAGTGGTCCAGCACCTCGGCCAGCCGCCGGTCGATCACATGCAGATATTCGGTCCAGCTATGCAGCCCCTCCAGCGGCGCGGCCCCGTCCGAAATGCCGCGCAGCACGATCAGCGGCACCTCGAAGCGCTGGCAGGCCCGCCAGACCGCGAAACTCTCCATATCGACCATATCCTCGGCAATCGCCGCATAATCCGCCCCCGAGACGATATTCGCCCCGGTCGAGAGGCTTGCGCCCGGCACACCCTCCAGCCGCAAGGGCAAGGGCAGCACGGCGGGCAGGTCCAGAAACGGGGTCACACCCTTCTCGAAACCCAGCGCCGAGGCATCCATGTCGCGATAGGCCAGATGCGTCGCCTGATAGACCCGCGCCTGTTCCAGCCGCGCTGACCCCGCCGAGCCCAGCGAAACCACCAGATCGGGCCGGCCCGCCCCCGCTGCCAGCCCCGCCAGCGTGGCCGCTGCCGCAACCCCGCCCTCGACCGGCCCGACCCCGGTCATCACCGGCGTGATCCGGTCACGCAAGGCGGGGCCGTATTCCGGCTCCGCCGCCATCAGGAACAGCACGCGCCGCCCGCCCCACTCCGCGCAGGCGCTCATTTCCGCCTTGCGACATGGATCGCGCATTGCGCGCGCGCCACCACCTTGGACGCGGTCGAGCCCAGAAACAGCCCTTGTGAGCCAGGCCGGTGCGAGGCGATCACGATGCAATCGACCCTCTGATCGCGCGCGGTCTCGAGGATTTCATGCGCGGCATCGCCCTCCACCACCAGCCCGGTCGCGTTCCCGATCCCCTCCGCCAGCGCCTCGAGATCAGAGACAATGGCCGCACGCATCTCGTCATGCCAGCCCTCGGGCAGGTAATCGAGCGCGAAAACCGGCGCCGGTTCCATGACATGCAAAAGCGTGATCCGGGCGCCGGGCGCGGCCAACGCCTTGGCGATTTCCAGCGACGGGCTGGCATCATGGCCCTTGTCATAGGCCACGGTGACAAGAAGATGGGAATACATGCGGGCTCCTCGATGGTCTGCGATCCGGGTCCGATCTGATCAGGAATGACGGCGATGGGCAAGGCCCCTCCGCTGCGGCCATGCCATACGCGCGCGCAGCGCGCGCCCCCTCGAAATCCGGCTCGGAACTGCTGCGTCACCCCGAAAGACGCACCGAGCCATGGTTGCGCAATGAAAAACGCCCGCACCGAAGG
The DNA here is from genome assembly GCA_007134865.1 of Paracoccaceae bacterium. GTDB lineage: Bacteria > Pseudomonadota > Alphaproteobacteria > Rhodobacterales > Rhodobacteraceae > Roseinatronobacter. The sequence continues at coordinate 13,857 of SLJW01000201.1, forward strand.
TGCGGGCGCCTGTAACTCGGTCGAAAAAACCTTAACGCTTCGAGAACTGGAAGCTGCGGCGGGCCTTGGGCTTGCCGTATTTCTTGCGCTCGACCACGCGGCTGTCGCGGGTCAGGAAACCTGCCGCTTTCAGCGCGCCACGCAATGCGGGATCATAGAGTTGCAGCGCCTTGGAAATGCCATGCTTGACTGCACCGGCCTGACCGGACAGGCCGCCGCCCTTTACGGTCGCCTGCACGTCGAACTGATCGACGACACCGGCCACCTGAAACGGTTGGCGCAGGATCATCTGCAGCACGGGGCGCGCGAAGTAGACGTTCATTTCCTTGCCGTTCACTGTGACCTTGCCGGAGCCCGGCTTGATCCAGACACGGGCAACAGCGTCCTTGCGCTTGCCGGTGGCATAGGCGCGGCCCAGATCGTCGCGCATGGGCTCGCGGACAGGGGCTTCTTCTGCAACCGGGGTGACAGCCGATTTCAGATCGTCGAGGGTTTTGAGATCTTCAGCCATGCTCATGCACTCCGCGTGTTTTTCTTGTTCATCGCCCGCACATCCAGCACTTCGGGCTGCTGGGCCTCATGCGGGTGCTCTGCGCCTGCGTAGACGCGCAGATGGGTCATCTGCTGGCGCGAGAGCGGCCCGCCGGGCAGCATGCGCTTGACGGCCTGCATCACCACACGCTCGGGGAACTTGCCCTCGAGGATCTGGCCCGTGGTGCGCGACTTGATGCCGCCGGGATAGCCGGTGTGCCAGTAGTTGGGCTTGTTGCGCTTGTTGCCGGTCAGTTGCACCTTGTCGGCATTGATGACGATGACATTGTCACCCATGTCCATATGCGGCGTGAAGCTGGGTTTGTGCTTGCCGCGCAGGCGCGTGGCGATGATCGAGGCAAGACGGCCCAGAACGATGCCCTCGGCATCGATCAGGATCCATTTCTTGTCGATCTCTCCGGCTTTGAGAGAATAGGTTTTCATGACGAGATCCGTGATTGCGTGATCGGTTGGGCGCCACAAGGCGCGACATCGCTGCCTTCTACCGATTTACACGCGCGGGTCAAGTCGAGTGCGTCCCAGATTATTTATAATTAACAACAACTTGCAATTATGGTATTATTATACCCCACCAATTTGCATCATATGTCATCTTTTTTCAGGGTTTGGCGCCGAGCCGCTCCTCGTGGCGGGGGCTAAGCCAGTTGGACATGACGAGATTGCGCCTGCGTCGCTCTACCCGCGCAGACCCGCTACTCAACGCAACCGTGGTGGCGTCTCGGGGTCAGAGCCCGGTGGTTGGCGCGGCGCTGGCTCGGCAGGTTGCGGCAGATCGAAACGCAGCCCGACACGGGCGAATTCCGCCGCGCGCGCTTCGGATGAAACCAGAAAGGTCACATCCAGAGCCCCTGCCTCCAGCCCCGAAAAGCTCAGTGCCGATTGCACCGCGCGCGCAAGCGCGCTCTCGGCCCCCTCGGCCGCATCGACAAAGGCCAGCAGATGTCCGCGCGCGCCGGCCTCGCTCTCGGTCGCGACCAGATAGGCCATCGCCGCCAGCCCCTCCATCCGCGCCAGCCGCTGGTCGAGTGCCAGCAACACCGCTTCGGGCAGCCCTCGGGGCGGGGACAGACGGGCAATTCGCGCGTCCAGTTCTTCGGGGCGCTGCGCGGCCATCTCGGCCAGCCAGTCCAGCACCTCGGGCGGCAGCAGCCGCGATGACGGCGCCACACCCAGATTGAGCCCCAGCCCCATGCCCGTGCCGGTCAGCATCTCGGCCAGTGCGCGGCCAGGCAGGGCAGCATAGGGCGCGGGCAAGCCGGTGAACTCGGTCAAGCGCTCCTCACTGTCAAAGGCCAGCACGATCGGGCCATCCTCCAGATCGAAGACCTTGGGTGCGATCTGCTCGCCCTCGGCCTCGCGCTCCAGCAGCAAAAACAGTTCCGCCTCGACCAGACGCGCGAAATAAGCCAGCCGCAGGCTGTCATCCTCGGGCGCGTCTTCGCTTGCCTGCCAGGCCTGATCGATCAAACTCTGCGCCATACTTGGCCTCCTGCAACTTGGGCCATGTCAGCTAAAGCGCCTGTCGCGCGCTGGCAAGTCTGCAGACGCCCTGCCCTTGCATCCCCGGCCCGTCCGGCATACTACACATGTGAAGCACCTTGGAGACCTCATGCTGTCCAGCGGCACCTCGGCCCGCCCTTTCATGGGCATTGCGCTCAATCTCAGCGCGCTTCTGGTGCTCGTCAGCATGGCCGCAATTGTGAAGTCGGTCAGCGCCCATGTCCCCACCGGGCAGGCCGTATTCGCGCGGGCCTTCTTCTCGCTGCCCTTCATCCTCGCCTGGATCGCCATGCAGGGGCCATTGATCGACGGGCTGCGGATGCGCCGCCCGAAGCTGCACCTGTTGCGTGGGCTGCTCGGCTCGGCCACGCTGGGGATGAATTTCATCGCGCTCTCGCTGCTGCCCTTGCCCGAGGTGACGACGATCGGCTTTGCGGCTCCGGTCCTGACCTTGGTCTTTGCGGTGCTCTTCTTGGGCGAGAAAGTGCGGCTGTTTCGCTGGACAGCCGTCGCGCTGGGTCTCATAGGGGTCCTGGTCGTTGTCTGGCCGCGCCTCACCCTGACGGGCGAGGCTGACGCACTCTTGCGTTTCGGCGCGCTGATGGCGCTGGGCTCGGCCTGTTGCGCGGCTTTCGTCAAGATCATCGTGCGGCGCATGGTGGTGACGGAAACGACGCCCTCGATCGTATTCTGGTTCGCGGTCACGGCCTCCTGCCTTTCGTTGATGACGTTTCCCTTCGGCTGGGTCTGGCCCTCGGGCGAGGTGATGGTGCTGCTGGTGCTGACGGGTGCGCTGGGTGGGGTCGGGCAGTTGATGATGACCGCGAGCTACCGGTTCGCCGATGCCTCGGCGCTGGCACCCTTCTGGTATGTGCAACTCTTCTTCGCCAGTTTCATCGGCTATGTCTTCTTCGGCGAGGTGCCGACCGGGCCGATGCTGGCCGGGGCGCTGCTGGTCATCGCCTCGGGCCTGCTGATCCTGTGGCGCGAATCGCAACTGGGTAAACCACCTGCCCCGCGTGAACCGCTGAGCTGAGAACAGAGTTTCGCTGTGGCGGCCACGCCGGGAAGAAATAAGGCAACTCTTCCAATACTGGCGCGAAGGACCGGGAAAACATTCCGCTTCTTTTGTCAGGCCAGAACACCAGTCGCCTCTGCTCGGAGCGCAGCAAACATCTGTCGCGGCGCCACCCTGCCCAGCCAGCCCCTCAAGCTTGTCAGCCCGGACAGCACTCCCTACCTGCCCCGCAACACCAGAAAACCTGCAGGAGACCGTCATGCTGCGCACCACTGCCCTGAGCCTGAGTTTTATCGCAATCCCCACGCTCGCCCTCGCCACCCCTCAAGGCTGGAACCCATTGCTCGAGCCCGCTGAGCTTGCCGCGTTTCTCGATGCGGGCGAGCCAGTCCATGTGATCCATGTCACTGGCGATTTCGAGGCCGGGCATATCCCCGGCGCGGCCTTCTCGCCCTATGCCAACTGGCGCGGCGGTCCGTCCAACCCCGGTGGTCTGCTGCCGAGAGAGGAGTATGCGCAAGAGGCCGCGCGGATCGGCGTTGACGCCGATGTCCCGGTCGTGGTGGTCCATTCCGGTGCCAACCAATCCGACATGGGCGCGGCAGCGCGCGTCTACTGGACGCTGAAATCGCTTGGCGTACAGGACCTCGCCTTGCTCAATGGTGGCTTTGCCGCATGGGAAGAGGCCGGACTCCCGGTCTCGACCACACCCGTCCCGCCTTCAGAGACGGATTTCACGGCCGAATGGAGCGATGACTGGTATATCTCCACCGATGAGGTGGCCGAACTGGTCGAGCGTGGTGAGGCGCGCCTGCTTGACAGCCGCCCCGAGGGCTTCTTTCAAGGCATCACATGGTCTATCGCCCGCCCCGGCACCATTCGCGGTGCGGAAAACCTCGAATTCGCCGATTTCTTCGAGGGCAACCGCATGGTCAGCCCCGAGCGTGCCCGCCAAGTCGCCGTGGATCAGGGGCTGATCGATTCGCCGATCACGGTCTCCTTCTGCAATACCGGCCATTGGGCGGCACTGAACTGGTTCGCGCTGAGCGAACTGGCCGAGGTCGAGAATACCCGCCTGCATGCCGAAAGCATGGCCGAATATGCAGCCAATGGCCACGCGCTCGACAATGAGCCCAGCCGCATCGCCTTCCTGTGGCGCTCGACCCGCCGCTGGATCGAGGACCTGTTCTGAACTAGACTTCATCTTGCCAAAAATACTGGAAATGCACCGCGCGCGGATTTCGCGCGCGGTCTGCGTCTGACGAAAGGCCCCAGACCATGTTTCTACGCCGCGCCTCGGTTCTCCTGATCGCTCTGGGCATGACCGGCTTTACCTTCCTCATGGCGGGCCCGCGCGCGGGTCTTCTGGTGCTCGTCGGTATCGGCTTCGGGCTGGTACTCGAAGGGCTGCGCTTCGGCTTTGCCGGGCCATGGCGCATGATCGTGACCGAGCGCGACGGGCGCGGGCTCATCGCCCAGCTGATCGCGATCGCGCTGGTGGCGGTGGTCGCCTTTCCGCTGCTTGCCGCCAGTCCCGGCGAACTGGCCCCGGCCCATGCGCCGGTCGGGATCGCCATGATCCTCGGTGCCTTTGTCTTCGGCATGGCGATGCAGCTGGTCATGGGCTGCGGCTCGGGGACACTGGTCAATGCCGGCAGTGGCAATCTGGTCGGGCTGATCGCGCTGGCGGGCTTCATCGGGGGCAGTTTTGCGGGCACGCTGCATCTTGGCTGGTGGACTGGCCTTGGCGCGCTGCCGGTGTTCTCGCTGCAAGGGATCGCCGGGGCGCAGGGCGGGCTGGTGCTGACGCTTCTGGGCCTCGCCGCGGTTGGCGGCATCGCGCTGAGCCGCTCCGCCCCCGGAAAACGCCTGCCCCCCAAGCGCCTCTGGATCGCCGCCGCGCTGATCGCAGCCCTTGCGCTCGCCAATCTGGTGATCGCTGGCCAGCCCTGGGGCATTGTCTATGGTCTGGGGCTCTGGGGCGCGAAGCTCGCTGAGGCCGGCGGCGCCGATCTCGCGCAGACGGCGTTCTGGGCGGCGGAGGGGAATGCCACGCGGCTGAGTGCCTCGATCCTGACCGATGTCACCTCGCTCACCAATATCGGGCTGCTGATCGGGGCCTTTGCCGTGATGCGCTGGCGTGCGGAGCCCGGTGCCCCGGCACAGGCGCTGACCTGGGCCTCCTACGGGGCCGTGCTGCTGGCCGCACTGGTGCTGGGCTATTCCGCGCGACTGGCCTTCGGTTGCAATGTCGGGGCCTTCTTCAGTGGCATTTCCACTGGCTCGGTGCATGGCTGGGTCTGGCTGGTCGCGGCCTTTGCGGGCTCGACCCTCGGCATCCGGCTGCGCCCGCTTCTGCTGCGTCCGGCGCCGGCACGGGGAGTTTACGCATGAGCAGCCTCTCCCGCCCCATGGTCGGCACGCTGGCCATTGCGCTCCTCGCCGCCATTCTCCTGCTCGATCTCGCCCGCAGTGGCGCGCCCGACCTCTTCTCGGCCCCGGCCGCAATTGCGCTCGGGTCGGGCGCCGCACCCGAGGGGGCGCATTGCTCCGGTCAGTAAGCTTGTATCTGAGCTGATGGGATTAGCGCTGGCATGGCGCAGGTAATTCTGATTTCATGGTGCCAGAATTCTCAAGAACTGGAGCCATGCCATGCGCGCCGTCGTCTTCACCCTGCCTGCCGCCCTCGCCCTCTCGGCCTGTATCGAGGTCGATGTCGCGATCGAGGTCCTTGGCGAAGATGAGGCGCGTGTCACCGGTTACATGCAGATGGAACGCGCCATGTTCGAAATGGCGGGTGCCGATGCATCCTTCTGCGAAGAGGAGGAGGGCGGCACACTGACATTGACCGACATGCATGCCCGCTGCGATTTCGACCAGACCGGCAGCTTCGACGAGATCATGTCCGCCGATTCGGATGAGGAGGTCCCCGTCGACCTTCAAGGCCAGTTGGAGAGCCTCGGAGACGGACGGGTGCGCGCCTTCATGCCACTGACCGGCATGACCGATGACATGGACGAAATGATGGATGACCCGGCGATGATGGCCATGATGCGCCAGATGATGAGCGGCATGTCGGTCACCTTCACTGTCAAAGGCAGCGACATCGAAAGCTCGACCGGCACGATTTCAGAAGACGGCACCAGCGCCACGGTGTCTTTCGGTGTCGATGATCTGCTCGCCCCGGCCGATGAGCGTCCGGTCGATTTCGAAACGATCCTGCGCTACTGACCCGCTTGCGCGCTCATCCCTGATGGGCGCGCAGATAGCTGATCAGCGCCTGTGTCGAGGGGTCCTTGGCACTGGCATCCGCGCCCTCCAGCAGCGGCCCCAGCGCAGTAGCCAGCTCCTTGCCCAGTTCCACCCCCCATTGATCGAAGGAATTGATCCCCAGGATCACCCCTTCGACAAAGACCCGGTGTTCATAAAGCGCGATGATCTGGCCCAGCGTGAAGGGCGTGAGTTGCGGATAGACCAGCATGGTCGAGGGTCGGTTGCCCGGAAACACCCGGTGCCGCGCCTGCCGCTCCAGCTCTGCGCCTTCCAGCCCCTTGGCTGCCATCAATGCCCGCGCCTCCTCCAGCGAGCGCCCGCGCAACAGCGCCTCGGCCTGCGCGAGGCAATTCGCGGCCAGTAACCGGTGCTGATGCGCCAGATGCGGCTCGTGCCCCTTTGCGGCCAGCAGGAATTCGCAGGGCACCACCCGCGTGCCCTGATGGATCAACTGATAAAAGGCATGCTGGCCATTGGTCCCCGGTTCGCCCCAGACCACAGGCCCGGAATGGCGGTCCAGGTCGCGCCCGTCCATCGCCACGCGCTTGCCATTGCTCTCCATCTCCAACTGCTGCAGATAGGCCGGCAGGCGGCTGAGGCGCTGGTCATAAGGCAGCACGGCGCGGGTGACATGACCGCAAAGCTGATTGTGCCAGATCCCGACCAGCGCGAGGATGACCGGCATGTTCTCCGCAAGCGGCGCCTCGCAGAAATGCGCATCCATCCCCCGACCACCCGCCAGAAACGCATCGAACCGCTCGGGGCCCACGGCGATCATCAGCCCCAGCCCGATCGGCCCCCATATCGAATACCGCCCACCGACCCAGTCGGCGAACCCGAAGACCCGTTCGGGCGCGATGCCGAAGGCTGCGGTCTTGTCCATCGCGGTCGAGACAGCGGCGAATTGCGCCCCCGGATCGGCCACACTCGTCGCCATCCAGTCGCGCACCGTCCCGGCATTGGTCATGGTCTCGATGGTGGTAAAGGTCTTCGAGGCCACGATCACCAGCGTCGTCGTCGGATCGAGCCCCTTGAGCAGATCCGCCACATGCGCCCCATCGACATTCGAGACATAATGCAGCCGCGGCCCGTCGTGATAGGGCGCCAGCGCCAGTGTCGCCATGGCCGGCCCCAGATCCGACCCGCCAATGCCGATATTGACCACATCGGTGATCGCGCGCCCCTGCCCCCGGAACCGCCCGGCGCGCACATCCTCGGCGAAGGCATAGGCCCGCGCGCGCACTGCGCGCAGCTCGGGCATGACATCGGCCCCATCAACCTCGATCCGGGCTGCCCCATCCGCGCGCTGCGCCACATGCAGCACCGCGCGCCCCTCGGTCTCGTTGATCTTCGCGCCCGAAAACATCGCGGCGCGCTTCTCGACCACTCCCGCCTCGTCTGCCAAGCGCAGCAACAACGCGCGGCCATCAGTGTCGATATTGGTCTTGGAATAATCCAGCACCATCTCGCCACAGGTGACCGAGAACGCCTTGGGCCGGCCCGGATCGGCGAAGAGGTCCAGAACGGGACGCCCCTCGCAGCCACGCTGATGCTTCGCCAGATCATTCCAGATGTTCATGCGCCCATCCTGCTCATTTTCTTGCAAAAAATACTCATTAAACTGCCTGCGACATGGCGCGTCACTCGGCCCAGTGCACCATCGCGTCATCCAGCACCAGCGCGATGGGGGCCTCGCGCGGCGCCAGCCGCGCGCCTTTTTCGATGGCTGCGCGTTTCTCTGCCCCCGTGATCAGCACATGCACATTCACCGCATCGCGCAGCACCGGTGCCGTCAGCGTGATCCGCGGCTCGCCTGCGGCCTCGGCGCGCAGGGCCATCACCGGCGGGGCGTTCGAGGCGAGCGCCTCTTCCAGCAGGTCGGCACCGGGAAAGAGCGAGGCCGTGTGCATATCCGCGCCCATACCCAGCAGCAGCACCGAGATCGGCAGATGCGGGCGCAACCCCTCGGCCAGCGCCTCCAGCGCCTCTTCCGGGGTGGCAGTGTCGGCCCGCATCGGGATCAGTTCCGCCGCCGCAGCCCGCCCGACCAGGAGTCGTTCGCGCACAAGCCGTGTGTTGGACCGCGGGCTATCCTCGGGCACCCAGCGTTCGTCATTGAGCACCACCGAGACCCGCGACCAGTCCAGATCAGCGCCCGAGAGCGTGTCGAAGACAGGCCCGGGTGTCGTCCCGCCCGGCACTGAGAGAGTCGCGCGGTCATCGCGGCGCAGGGCCTGACCGAGTTCCGAGGCGATGCGCTGCGCCACGCGCAGCATCATCATCTCGCGGTCCGGATATTCGTGCAGATCCATCAGCGTATCTCCCGCCAGCGACGCCCATCCCGGTGCATGAGCATAAGCGCCCCTTCCGGCCCGGTCGAGCCCGGATCATAGGGTTCGGGCCGGTCGCCGCGCGCTTCCCAGGCCGCAATCACCGGATCGACCCAGGCCCAGGCGGCCTCGACCTCGTCGCCGCGCATGAACAGCGTCTGGTTGCCGCGGATCACATCCATGATCAGGCGTTCATAGGCATCTGGCACATCCAGATCATTTCCCAGCGCCTCGGCGAAACTCATGTCGAGCGCCACGTCCTTGAGCCGCATTCCCCCCGGCCCCGGTTCCTTGATCATCACACGCAGGTCCATGCCTTCATCGGGCTGTAGCCGGATCACGAGCACATTCTCGCGCCAGAGATTCGATTCGCCGAAGATCGAATGCGGCGGCTCCTTGAAGGTCACGGCGATCTCGGAGACACGCGATTTCAGCCGCTTGCCGGTGCGCAGATAAAACGGCGTGCCCTTCCAGCGCCAGTTGGAAATCTGCAGTTTCATCGCGATGAAGCTCTCGGTCAGGCTGTCCGGGTTACCCGACTCCAGCAGGTAATCATCCCCGCCTTCACCGCGATACTGGCCGCGCACCAGATCGCCCGGTGCCAGCGGGTCCAGTGCGCGGATGACTTTCAGTTTCTCGTCGCGCATAGCGTCGGGCTCGAAATGATGCGGCGGCTCCATCGCGATAAGGCAGAGAAGCTGCATCATGTGATTCTGCACCATGTCGCGCATCGCGCCCGAATGGTCATAATAGTCGCCGCGCCCACCGACACCGACAGTTTCCGCCACCGTGATCTGGACGTGATCGACGAATTGCGCGTTCCAGAGCGGCTCGAACAGGATATTGGCGAAACGCACCGCCATCAGGTTCTGGACCGTCTCCTTGCCCAGATAATGGTCGATCCGGTAAATCTGATCCTCGTGGAAATGCCCGGCAAGCACATCATTGAGCGCGCGCGCAGACTCGAGGTCCTTGCCGAAGGGTTTTTCCACCACGATTCGCGAAGCGCGGTTGGCGATGCCGTGTGCGTGCAGCCGCGCCGCGATATCACCAAACAGCGAAGGTGCCACCGAGAGGTAAAAGGCCCGCACCATATCCGCGCGCATTTTTCCGGCCAGTGCCTTCCATCCGCCCTCGCCGCGCGCGTCGATGGCGACATAGTCCAGCATGGCGAGAAAACTCTGCATCACCTCCGGGTCCTGCTCGCCGGGGTCTAGAAACTCATCCAGCGCCGCGCGGATCATCTCCCGGTAGCCGTCGGTATCCATCTCGCTGCGCGCAGCGCCGATAATCACCGCGCCTTCGGGGATCTGCCCCTCTTTCCAGCGCCGATAGAGACCGGGCAGGATCTTGCGTCGGGCCAGATCGCCCGTTGCGCCGAAAATGACGAGATCGAAGCAGTCAACCGGGATGACGCGCGCGACCATGGAGCCTCCAAGGCGAGAATGGTGTTCGTTAGCGCTATCAGCCTTTATCCATGACCGCGCGCCCTGTCCAGCCCTGCGCGTGCGACCGTATCACACTCAAGCCTCGAGTTCGCTATCCCAATAGAGGTAATCGAGCCAGCTTTCATGCAGATGGTTGGGCGGAAACCGGCGGCCGAGATTGCGCAACTGCTCGGCATGTGGGCGTATTGGCTGCTTTCGCAGCTTCAACCCCGCCTCGCGTAACGTCTTGGCGCCTTTCTTTAGGTTGCAGGGCGCACAGGCCGCGACGACATTTTCCCAGCTTGTCACGCCTCCGAGCTTGCGGGGCAGCACATGGTCAAATGTCAGGTCGTTCTTTGCGCCGCAATACTGGCAGGAGAATTCATCGCGCAGGAAGAGGTTGAAGCGCGTGAAGGCCACGCGTTTGCGCGGGCGCACATATTCGCGCAGCACCACGACTGAAGGCACCCTGATCTCCATTCGCTGGCTGCGCACGACATGGTCATATTCCGCCAGAGTATCCACCCGGTCGAGGAACACGGCCTTGACCGCATCCTGCCAAGGCCAGAGTGACAGCGGATAGTATGAAAGCGGGCGGTAATCCGCGTTCAGCACGAGTGCCGGATACTGGCGTAGTCCGACAGGGTCGCGCACGAATTCGGTTCTGAACTCACCATCCATCTGGTGCCGCCTCCGATCTGGCAGCCCATTGGGGCGATCAATTCACGCGCCCCTGCGGGCCGGTCCGATGCTGCGCCACAGCATCTCTCGCATTGGACTATATCTTGCGAAAATCATCTGGCAAGCCCTTCGCGCGCACCAGATGTCGCAGGAGGAGGTCTACGGGTGATGCATGACACAACCATGACAGTCGTGCATTTCGGAGCGGTCTAGTCCTCGCTTTCGCTCTCGGCCTGTTCGGCCGACCATTCTGCTGCAGCCTGCAGGGCAACAGCCGAGGCCGAAGGCAGCACGCTGACATATTTCTCGGTCTCGTCCGTCGGCATCGGCGGGCGTTGGGTCATGCGCCACATTGCATAGCCCGCGATCAGGGCGAAGGTCGCGCTCATGATCAACCAGAACGTATAGGCGCCGAAGCGCTCCATTGCCGCACCCGTCACCAGTGGCCCCAGAATTGCGCCCAGCCCAAAGGTGAAGACCAGCGCGCCCGAGGCCGCGGCCATTTCATCCTGCGCGAGCCAGTCATTGGCATAGGCGAGAAACAGCGCGTAAAGCGGCGTTGTCATGCCCCCGGCAAGGAAGGCAGAGGCCAGAAGCGGCACCTCGCCACCCTGCAAGGCCCAGCCACCGAAAGAGAAGACCGCCCCGGCGGTTGCTGCGCCACAGATCACCATGCGCCGGTCCATTCGGTCTGATAGCCATCCCATCGGCCCCTGCAACACCAGCGCGCCGGTAAAGAACGCCGCAACCAGCAGCGCCACCTGCGCCGCACTCATCCCGATCTGGCTGCCGAAAACCGCGCCCATGCCCGATTGCGTGGCATAGATGCTACCCAGCAGGAATATCCCGACCGTGGAAAGTGGCGCGCGCTTGGACAAATCGCGCAACGACAGCGCGCGCGTGATCTCGACCGCCGGCACGGGGGTCGCTGCCAGCAGGATTGGCGCAAAGGCAAGCGACACGAGAATCGAGGCGATGATGAACAGCACCGATGTCGTCTCATCACCCATACTCAGGAGCGCCTGTGCCCCGATCAGCCCCAGAGTCTGCATCAGCATATAGGCCGAAAGCACCTTGCCGCGCGTCTCGTTCGTGGAGGCGTTGTTCAGCCAGCTTTCGGCCGCAACATAGATGCCCGACATGCAGAAGCCGATCAGGATGCGCAGCAAGGTCCAGGCAATCGGGTCAACCAGCAGCGGAAAGGCAATCAACGCCGCCGACATGAAACTGCCCAAGGCGGCAAAGACGCGCACATGGCCGACATTGCGAATCAGCAGCGGCGTCAGCCGCGCGCCGGACAGGAAGCCGATGAAATAGCCTGAGGTAACAATCGCCAGCGCTGTGGTGGAGAATCCTTCCAGCCCACCGCGCACCCCGATCAGGGTGAAGTGCATCCCGTTGCCCAGCATGATCAACAGGATGCCCAGCATCAGCGGCCAGACACCCGAAAACACTTTACCCATGATAGCCCGCGCCCCTTGGCTTGCCGCGCGCCTCCCCTGGCAGCATATCGCATGCGTCATGCTGCAATGCAGCGCAAATCACGCCCCCTGAGCGTCGGAAAGCGACATGCGCCCTGCCCGCATTTCGGTCCCGAACGGCCCCAATCCCGCCGCACTGCCCCGTCACTCTAACGATAGTAGGTTTGTTCGAGGTAACGATTATGGCTTCTCTACGCTGGTTGATCCTGACCTGGCGCTTCACAGCGCTTGTCGTGCTCTTTCCGATCCTCGCGTTTGGTCTCCTGACACTGATGCTGCCCTCGCTCGGCGGGCAGTCCTTTTTCGCGCTCGCCATGTTCTGGCCCATGATCGCACTGCTGGTTCTCGGGTGGTTCGGCAGCACCCAGGCGCTCTATGATCTTCTGGCCCTTGCGGTGGTGATCCTGCTTGCAGCCGTTACGCTGCCGTCGCTTGGGGGTCTGCCGCGGGTGACCTTCTGGCTTTTGGTGCCTGTGCTGGTGCTGGCCGAATTCGTGCTGTGGCTGGTGCTGATCAACGTTTTGGGATTCATCACCACGATGGCCGCGCAGCCTGCGAAAACACCCCATCGGACGCGTGTCAGCCGGGTCTCGCTGCGCAGTCACCTTGACGCCGAGACCGTCGCCACTGCCTTCCGCATCGCCCCGGACATTGAAACTCCGTTTGCGATCTGTGGCAGTGCGACCGAGAAGGGCTGGTTCCCCGTCGAGATGAAGACACCCCATATCAATTTCCAGGTAGACCTGCCCAAGGACGACTTGATACCGGATAAAGAAAACGAGGGCGACGAGACCTCACAAGAAGGGATAGCGCGCGGACAACTCTGGGCCATCGTCATCGAAGACAGCCCCCTTGAGCAAATCATCGCCTTCGCCGATGGCACCGGGCGGGTCGAATCGAAACTGCGCCGCGAGGTAATCCCGCAGGGCAGTGGCTGCATCATCGAAGAGCATGAGGCCTTCGACTGGATGCGCCCGCTGGGATGGCTGATCTATCGACTCGAGAATTACGCCCGCTGGTCGCTCGCAAGCCGCCTTGACTACCTTGCCGATCGGCCGCTGCGCTATGGTGGGGTCGCGGGTCGCGGCAGCCTGCTTTATGCGCTGGCCGCTCTTTTCAACCGCTATGCGCCCTCGCCGTCCTGAAGCGCGGCTCAGCCGCCGCCGGGCAGCTTCTCGCGCAGGAAGGACAGCGCCAGCGACAGCCCGTCATGGGCAATGCCGTGGCCAGTGCCTTTGGAGACATGGCTGTAGGTTTCGAACCCGGCCGCGACCAGCGCATCCGCGGCCTCTGGCAGCGATGCGGGCGGCACCACCTCGTCCTGATCGCCATGGATCAGAAGCACCGGCAGGCGCGAGACGGTCTCGGCCGCCAGCCGCTCGGGCTGCATCAGCCGCCCAGAGAACCCCACCAGCCCTGCCAGCGGCGCCGGTCTGCGCGGTGTGACATGCAGGCTGATCATGGTGCCCTGCGAGAAGCCGACCAGCGCCAGTGCCTCGGGGGCAAGCCCTTCATCCGCCAGCACGCCGTCGAGAAAAGCATTCAGGTCGATGCTGGCCTGCGCCAGCCCGGCCAATGCCTGTTCTTCGCTCGACCCGTCGAGCCAGGGAATCGGAAACCACTGAAAGCCGAACGGATTACCCGGACAGCGCTCGGGCGCGTCGGGCGAGAAGAACACCGTGTCGGGCAGATGCGGCCCCAGCGGGTCGGCCAGTCCCAACAAATCGGCGCCATCCGCGCCATAGCCATGCACAAAGACCACCGCAGAGCGCGGCGCGCCGCCCGAGACAGGCCCCCGGCGCTCGGATTTCAGCTTGCGTGTCATACGATTCCTTCCCTGTCGGTTTCGACGCGGTAATAGGCCCAGAGCAATCCCGCTGCAACGCTGCGCCAGGGCGACCATGCTTCGGCCATCCGACGCAGCGCCGCCTCGCGTGGGCGATCCTCCAGCGCAAAGAGCCGCCGTGCGGATTCCTGCAGCGCCAGATCGGCAGGCGCGAAGACATCGGCGCGGCCCAGACTGAACATGGCGTAGATCTCTGCCGTCCAGCGCCCGATACCCGGCACTTCGACAAGCACCCGCACGACCTCGTCATCGGGCATGGCGCGCAAGGCGTCGAAATCGATGCCCGCGCTTGCCAGCGCGCGGGCATAACGCATCTTCTGCATCGACAGCCCCGGCGCGCGCAGCGCGTCATCATCGGCGGCGAGCACGGCCTCGGGCGTGGTCAGCCCGGCGTCTTCCATCCGGCCCCATATTGCGCGGGCGGCATGGGTGCTCACCTGCTGGCTGACAATCGCGGCCAGAAGATTCGCAAACCCGTCGGGTCTGCGCCGCAAGGGCGGCGGGCCAGTCAGCGCCAGCGCATGGGCAAAACGCGGCTCGGCCTTCGCCAGCCATTCCGCGCCCTCGGCCATACAGGCCTCGGTCTCGAGGATCCGCCCGACACTCATGGCTGCGGCCAGATGTTGCACATGTAAAACGCCCCTTCCCTTCGCGCGTCACTCGCGCTAACCCTGCGCGCATGAGTGATACGGTTGCAACCCCCGATAATTCCCGCGCGTGGCGCAATGTGCTGGTGCTGGTCGCTGCACAGGCAGTGGTGGGTGCGCAACTGCCGGTCATGTTCATCATCGGCGGGCTGGCCGGGCAGATGCTTGCGCCCAACCCCTGCTGGGCGACATTGCCCATCTCGATGATCGTGCTGGGCTCGATGCTGGCCGCGACCCCGCTCTCGGGCTTCATGCAGGTCTATGGGCGGCGCGCGGGTTTCTGGTTTGCCTGCGGCGCGGGTGCCGTGGGGGCCGCGATCAGCGCCTATGCGCTGATGCTGGGCTCCTTCACGCTCTTCCTCACCGGCTCGCTCCTGACCGGCATCTACATGTCTGCAAATGGCTTTTTCCGCTTCGCCGCAACCGACACCGCCAGCCCCGAATTCCGCCCCAAGGCGATTTCCTATGTCATGGCGGGCGGTCTGCTCTCGGCCATTCTCGGCCCGCAGATGGTGTCGTTCACGGCCGAGGCGATGCCGATCCCCTTCCTTGCCACCTACCTTGGTGTGATCGTGCTCAATATCGGCGGCATGGCGCTCCTGAGCCTGCTCGACATCCCCACCCCCGCCAAGCCCGAGACCAACGCCCCGCAAGGCCGCCCCCGGTGGGAGCTTCTGAAAAGCCCGGTCATTGCCGTGGCGATCATCTGCGGCACCGTCTCTTACGCGCTGATGAACCTGGTGATGACCTCGACCCCGCTCGCGGTGGTGGGTTGCGGCTTCGCCACCTCGGATGCCGCCAATATCGTCTCGGCCCATGTTCTGGCGATGTATGCGCCCTCTTTCTTTACCGGCCATCTGATCGCGCGGTTCGGGGCGCGGATGATCGTCGGCACCGGGCTCGTCATTCTCGCAGCGGCTGGCGCCGTGGCGATCTCTGGGGTGGAACTCACTCAGTTTTATATTGCCCTCATCCTGCTCGGTATCGGCTGGAATTTCGGCTTCATCGGTGCCACCGCCATGCTGACTGCTTCTCACAACGCCGAAGAGCGCGGCCGGGTGCAGGGCATGAATGACATGATCGTCTTCGGCGGCGTGTTTCTCGCCTCGCTCAGCTCGGGCACGCTAATGAACTGCGCAGGCTCCACAACCGAGACCGGCTGGCAGATGGTCAATCTCGCCATGCTGCCCTTCCTCGTGCTGGCCGGTGCCGCGCTGATCTGGCTCGCCCTGCGCCCCCGCGAAGCCTGATCGGTCTCATTTTCTTGCCAAAAATACTCAATTCCCCGCCAGCATCCCGGCACCGCGGCCAGCGGAGCCTTGCCTGAGTCCCGTTTCGATGATCTGATCCTCGGCAAGGGAGAGGGAGGCTCATCATGAGAGAATTTCGCAACCGCGACGATCTGCGCGCCATCGAAGGGGAGGCGCGCTGGCAAGACCGCAGCTTGCCCGCGACCGTCTTTGCCGCGCTGCAGCAGACTGCGGAGCGCCACGGCCAACGCCCGGCAGTTTCATTCCAGATGTTCTCGACCCCAGGGGCAAAGGCGCAGACGCTGAACTGGTCCGAGCTTCTGGCAAGCGTCACTCAGGCCGCCAATCTGTTCCGCAGCCTCGGCATCGAAGAGGATGACACCGTCGCCTATGTGCTGCCGACCCTGAACGAAACCGCGATCACGCTGCTGGGCGGAATGACCGCCGGGCGCGTGTCCCCGATCAACCCGCTGCTCGAGCC
>SLJW01000169.1 GCA_007134865.1 Paracoccaceae bacterium
ACATAGCGCGCGTTGAAGATGTTCAGCCCCTTGTTCTCCATCGCGCCCATGTTGAAATCATCGACGGCCACGATGTTGAATACATCGAGATCATAGGCGCGCCCATAGACCTGCTCGTCCCAGATCATCGAGCGCTTCAGCGCCTCCATCGCATAGCCTGTCTTGCCCTCATCGCCCGCGCGCACCCAGATATTCAGCGCCACCTCGCGCCCGTCCATCGTGGTGAAACGGTCCTTTGTCGCGACCAGATCGCCCGCGACAAGGGCAAAGAGATAGGCGGGTTTGGGGTGCGGGTCGTCCCATTCAGCCCAGCCAGGGCCCGTGCCGGTCGGGTTGCCGTTCGAGAGAAGCACCGGCAGGTCCGATTCGATGCGCACGCGAAAAGGGGCCATCACATCGGGGCGGTCGGGGTAGAAGGTGATCTTGCGAAACCCCTCGGCCTCGCATTGGGTGCAATACATGCCGCGCGACATATAGAGCCCCTCCAGCGCGGTGTTGCCTTCGGGGGCGACCTCGACATCGCATTCCCAGTCAAAACCGCCCTCGGGCAGGTCGCTTGCGGGGATGGTCAGCCCGGTGGCATCGGGCGTGGCGGAAACCTGCGTGCCGTTGATGGTGGCCGAGATCAGCTTCAGCCCCTCGCCATCAAGGCGCAGGTTCTGCCCCGCGGCGGCTTCGGGGTTGGGTTTGAACCGGATACGGGCGAGGACGCGCGTGGCCGAAGGATTCAGACGGAAGGTCAGATCGACATGCTCGACCAGGAAGGGTGGGGGTTGGTAATCGGCAAGATAGATCGGCTGCGGGGTTGTGTCGCGCATGGTCTCTCTCTTTTGCTCTGCTTGGGTGCAGACATAGCCCGCGCGCGCGGTCGCATCAATCGGGGCCGCGCTCAGCAGGCGCCCGCGTATAGCTGCACCCAATAGGCCCCCGGCGCGCGGCCAAATCCGGCATGGGTGAAAGCGCGGTCCAGAATGTTGCGCCGATGCCCGTCCGAGCGCAGCCAGCTTGCCATCGCGCTTGGCACGTCCGAATGTCCCTGCGCGATATTCTCGCCTATGGAACAATAGCCGCTCAGCCCGGCCTGCCGCGCCCGTCCCATCATCGAGCGCCCGTCGGGGCTGGTATGGCTGAAATAGCCGCGCCGCGCCATGTCGCAGGCATGGGCCTGGGCGACCTGGCTCAGCGCCGGGTCCAGCAGCAGCGGCGCGCGCCCCGAGCGCGCACGTTCGGCATTCACGGCGCCGAGGTGGATTTCGAGTTCCTCCAGCGGTGGCATGGGGCAGGCCAGTGCAGGGGTTGCAGCAAGAGGGGCGAGGCAGAGGGCAAAGAGCAATCGGCGCAATAACATGAGAAAAATCTCCGAGTCGGGCCTTCAGCTTGCCGCGAAATGCGGCAAGCTGCCCCTGACGTTTGCGCGAGCCGCGCGTGAGCCCGCCCCCGCTTGCACAAGGCGCGCCATGGGGCTAAAGCCGCAGGGCAAATCCCGTCAGACCGGAGAGACCATGTCCGAGATCGACATCGAGACCGCGCGCAAGGTGGCCCATCTGGCCCGCATTGCCGTGCCCGAGGAAAACCTGCCTGCGTTGGCCAAAGAACTCAGCCATATCCTGAATTTCATGGAGCAGCTCAACGAGGTCGATATCGAGGGGGTGGAGCCGATGACCTCGGTCACGCCGATGCGACTGAAGCGGCGCGCCGATGGGGTGACGGATGGCAATATTCAGGACAAGGTTCTCGCCAATGCGCCGGATGCGCGCGAGGGGTTCTTTGCGGTGCCGAAGGTGGTGGAATGAGCGAACTCAACACACTGACCATTGCGGAGGCGCGCGACCTGCTGCGCAAGGGCGATGTGAGCGCGGTCGCGCTGACCGAGGCCTGCCTTGCGGCGATCGAGGGGGCAGGGCGGCTCAATGCCTTTGTCCACCATACCCCCGATCTGGCGCTGGAGCGCGCCCGCGCGGCGGACAAACGCCTCGCGAGCGGCGAGGCGCCCGCGATGTGCGGCATTCCTGTCGGCATCAAGGACCTGTTCTGTACCGAGGGCGTGCCGTCGCAGGCGGCCTCGCGCATCCTCGGCGATTTCCGCCCACCCTATGAATCGACCGTCAGCGCGCAGTTGCGCGACGCGGGTGCCGTCATGCTCGGCAAGCTGAACATGGACGAATTCGCCATGGGGTCCAGCAACGAGACCTCGTGTTACGGCGATGTTATCAACCCATGGAAGGTAGACGACCGCGACCTGACGCCCGGCGGCTCCTCGGGTGGCTCGGCCTCCGCCGTGGCGGCGGACCTTTGCCTTGCCGCGACAGGCACCGACACGGGCGGCTCGATCCGCCAGCCTGCGGCCTTCACCGGCACGGTCGGCATCAAGCCCACCTATGGACGCTGCTCGCGCTGGGGGATCGTGGCCTTTGCCTCTTCGCTCGATCAGGCCGGGCCCATGACCAAGACCGTGCGCGATGCGGCGATCATGCTGGAAGCCATGTGCGGGCATGATCCGAAGGATTCGACCTCCGCCGACCTTCCGGTGCCCGATTTCGAATCCATGCTGACGGGTGACATTCGCGGGCAAAAGATCGGCATCCCGCGCGAATACCGCATGGAGGGCATGCCCG
>SLJW01000179.1 GCA_007134865.1 Paracoccaceae bacterium
AGAAGAAAGAGAATCTCCCCATCGCGCTGCCCTATGACGAGGATGGCGCGCCGATCGACTTCTCCATTCCCGGCAACCCGCTCGACCGTCACCCGAGCTGGCGCAACTGCACTTGCCCGAAATGCGGTGGGGCGGCGCAGCGCGAGACGGACACAATGGACACCTTTGTCGACTCAAGCTGGTATTACGCCCGCTTCACCGCCCCGCGTGCCACCACCCCTACCGACCGGGCCGAGGCCGATTACTGGATGAATGTGGACCAGTATATCGGCGGGATCGAACATGCGATTCTGCACCTGCTCTATTCGCGCTTCTTTGCACGGGCGATGGTCAAGACGGGGCATCTGGCGGAGAGCGCGTCCGAGCCGTTTGACGCGCTGTTCACGCAGGGTATGGTAACGCATGAGATTTATCAGACACGCGAGGGGCTAAGGCGGATTTATCATCTGCCTGAGGAAGTTACAGTCTACACACTGGGCGAAAAACGGTTTGCTCTGTTAAATGAAACGCTCGACGGACTCGAGACTCGGGAAGAAGCAGGTTTGGTTGACCGAACAGACGCCGCAAGCATGTTCACAACATGGACAGGTCTCCTGCCCGAAGAAAAAGTTGGTGTAATCCCCTCGGCCAAGATGTCGAAATCCAAGAAGAATGTCGTGGACCCGGTCGCGATTGTCGAAGCCTTTGGCGCTGATACCGCGCGCTGGTTCGTGCTCTCGGACAGCCCGCCCGAGCGCGATGTGGAATGGACCAGTGCCGGGGCCGAGGCGACCTTCAAGCACCTTAGCCGCGTCTGGGCGCTGAGCGAGCGGATCGCGGCGATGGATGAGGGCACGCCGTCAGAGGCCGATACCGAGTTGATGCGCGCCATGCACCGCGCCATTGCCGACATCACCAAAGCCATCGAGGGTTTCGCCTTCAACAAGGCGATTGCCGAGCTTTACAGCTTCACCAACACACTCACCCGTAGCACGGCTTCGGGTGCAGCCATGAAAACCGCCATGCGCACCATGGCGCAGCTCATGGCCCCGATGGTGCCGCATCTGGCCGAGGAGGTCTGGGCGCGGCAGGGCGGCGAGGGGCTGGTGGCCGAAGCGGACTGGCCAAGGGCCGACCCCGCCATGCTGGTGCGCGAAACCCTTACCCTGCCGATCCAGATCAATGGCAAACGGCGCAGCGAGATCGAGGTTGCCGCCGACGCGGCCAAGGAAGAGGTTGAAAAACTGGCGCTGGCGGATGATGCTGTGGTCAAGGCGTTGGCCGGGGCCGCGCCAAAGAAGCTGATCGTCGTGCCGGGGCGGATCGTGAATGTCGTTATCTGATCGCAGAGCGCTGCTGGCGGGCCTTCTGGCTCTGCCTCTGGCGGCCTGCGGTTTTACCCCGGCCTATGCGCCGGGTGGTGCCGGGCAGGCGCTGCGCGGACAGGTCCGCGCCTCCGACCCTCAGACCTCTAACGATTTTGATTTCGTCGCGGCCTTTGAGCAGCGCCTCGGTCGCCCGGGCGCGCCGCGCTACCGGCTGGATTATCAGATCACGACCTCCGAGCGCGGCGCCGCGCGTGTGGCCGGGCTGGGAGAGACGCGAATCTCGATTCTCGGCACTGTCGATTATGCCCTTCGCGATATGGCCAGCGAACAAGTTGTAACCGAGGGCAGCCTGCGCAATGTCACCAACTACTCGACCACGGATACCCAGCTTGCCACTCGCCGCGCGCAGGAAGATGCCGAGGCGCGGCTGATGCGGATTCTGGCCGATCAGGTGTCCGCGCGGCTGATCTCTGCGCTCGCGCAATGAAGCTCAGCCCGCGCGATCTGGCCCGACTGGTCGCCAAGCCGGACCCTTCGCTGGCTGGCGTCCTGCTTTATGGTCAGGACGCGATGCGGGTTGCGCTCAAGCGGCAGGAACTGGTTGCGGCGATTGTCGGCCCACAGGGCGAGGCCGAGATGCGGCTGGAGCGCGTGCAAGCCGCCGACCTGCGCCGCGGCACGCCGCTGGGCGATCTGCTCAAGGCGCAGGGCTTCTTCCCCGGCCCGCGTGTGGTGCTGGTCGAAGAGGCGAATGACACGCATGCCGAGCCCCTTCTTGCAGCCTTGCAGGACTGGCGTGAAGGCGATGCGAATCTTGTCATCACTGCAGGCGCACTCAAGGCATCGTCGAAACTTCGCAAAGGGTTCGAGAGCAGCAAGAGTGCCGCCGCAATCGCCATCTATGATGACCCACCGTCGCGTGACGAAATCGAGGCCATGCTTGCCCGTGTAGGGTTGAACATGGGCGCCGAAGCCCTGCGCGATCTGACAGCCCTGTCGCGCGCGCTAGATCCGGGCGACTTCCGCCAAATGGTTGAGAAACTGGCGCTCTACAAGCACGGCGATTCGTCGCCCGTCTCGGTCGCAGACCTGGCCGCCGTGGCGCCGACCAGCACCGAAGCAGCCGTCGATGATCTGCTCCATGCCGTGGCCGAAGGTCAGTCCGAGCAGATCGGCCCGCTCATCTCGCGGCTTCAGTCGCAGGGCGTGGCAGCCGTCACCCTCGCCATCTTCGCACTACGCCACTTCCGCGCGCTGCATGTGATGACCTCTGACCCCGGCGGCCCCTCGGCGGGTATTCAACGCC
>SLJW01000079.1 GCA_007134865.1 Paracoccaceae bacterium
GGCGCGCGGGGTTTGGTGGTCAGGAAACAATAGGCGCGGGTCTTGGAGCGGCCCACGCGCCCCCGGATCTGATAGAGTTGCGCGAGGCCGAACATATCGGCTCGGTGCACGATCATGGTATTGGCGCGGGGGATGTCGAGGCCGGATTCGACAATCGAAGTGGCCAGCAACACATCATGCTTGCCGTCGTAAAAGGCGTTCATGCGCGCATCGAGTTCGCCCGCCGCCATCTGCCCATTGGCGACGACGAAATTCACCTCGGGGACATGCTCGCGCAGGAAGGCTTCGATCTCGGGCAGGTCCGCGATGCGCGGGACGACGAAGAAACTCTGCCCACCGCGATAATGCTCGCGCAAGAGCGCCTCGCGGATGGTCAGCGTGTCGAATTCGCTGACATAGGTGCGGATGGCGAGGCGATCCACCGGCGGGGTCTGGATGATCGAGAGGTCGCGCACGCCTGTCAGCGAGAGTTGCAGCGTGCGCGGGATAGGGGTCGCGGTCAGGGTCAGCACATGGATGTCCGAGCGCAATTCCTTCAGCCGCTCCTTGTGGGTGACGCCGAAATGCTGTTCCTCGTCGATCACCAGCAGTCCGAGATTGGCGAATTTGATGCCCTTGGCCAAAAGCGCGTGGGTGCCGATACAGATATCGACCGCGCCCTTGGCCAGCCCCTCGCGCGTGGCACTGGCCTCCTTTGCATTAACAAAGCGCGACAAGGGTTTGACATTGGTTGGAAATCCGCGAAACCGCTCGGCAAAGGTCTTGTAATGCTGGCGCGCGAGCAGCGTGGTGGGGGCGATGACGGCCACCTGCACGCCTGACATGGCGGCGATAAAGGCCGCGCGCATGGCAACTTCGGTCTTGCCGAACCCCACATCACCCACCACGAGGCGGTCCATGGGGCGGCCACTCTCGAAATCCTCCAGCACATCGGCGATGGCGGAAAGCTGGTCATCGGTCTCGGCATAGGGGAAGCGGGCGAGGAATTCGTCCCAGAGGCCTTGCGGCGGGTCGAACTGGGGGGCCTTGCGCAACTGCCGTTCGGCGGCGATGCGGATCAGCTTGTCGGCAATCTCGCGGATGCGTTGCTTCAGCCGCGCCTTTTTCGCCTGCCATGCCCCTCCGCCCAGCTTGTCGAGCAGCCCTTCTTCATGACCATAGCGCGACAGAAGCTCGATATTCTCGACCGGCAGGAACAGCCGGTCGCCGCCTGCATATTCCAGCGCAATACATTCATGCGGTGCGCCCATAGCGCTGATGGTCTCGAGCCCGGTATAGCGGCCCACCCCATGATCGACATGGACGACCAGATCACCGGGGCTGAGGCTTTGCGCCTCGGTCAGAAAATTCTCGGCCCGTTTGCGGCGCTTGGCGCGGCCTACGAGGCGCTCGCCCAGCACATCCTGTTCCGAGATGACCGTCAGGCCGGGGGCCTCGAACCCGGCATCGAGTGGCCAGACGGTGAGATAGAGACCGCCCTGCCCGTCCTCCATATCGCGACTTGAGGTGACGGTCTTTGCACCGGCTGCCCCATGGTCCTCCAACAACCCCGCAAGCCGTTCGCGCGCGCCCTCGGAATAGCTGGTGAGCACGACATCGCCATGTTTGCGCCGCTCTTTGACATGGGCGGCCAAGGCATCAAAGACATTGGCCTCGGCCTGCCGCTCGGGGGCGAAGCTGCGGCCAGCGCGCGCGCCTGCATCCAGCACACCCGGCCCCGGCGCGGTTTTCAGCGGCGAGAGTTGGATCACGCGCCGTGCATCCAGCGCCGCGCTCCAGTCACCATCGGGCAGGTAGAGCAATTCCGGCGGGCAAGGTTTGTAGACTGTGTCCAGCCGCCCCTTGGCACTCATCGCCTCACGCCGCGCATCAAATTGGTCGGCGATGCTCTCCCACCGCGCGATGCGGGCGGGGGTGATCTGGTCATCGAGCATCACCGGTGCTGCTGGCAGATAGTCGAAGAGGGTTTCCAAGCTGACATGGAAGAAGGGCAGCCAATGCTCCATGCCCTGATGCTTGCGCCCGGCGCTGACCGCCTCATAGAGTGGGTCGTCACTGCCTGCCGCGCCGAATTCGATGCGATAATTCTGGCGGAACCGGGTGATCGCGGCCTCGTCCAGAATGATCTCGGAGACCGGCGCAAATTCGACCCGCTGCAGTTTTTCCAGCGAACGCTGGCTGACGGGGTCGAACCGGCGTGCGCCGTCGAGCACGTCGCCGAAGAGATCGAGCCGCACCGGGCCGGTCTCACCGGGCGGGTAGATGTCGAAGATGCCGCCACGAATGGCGAAATCTCCGGGCTCGGAGACGGTGGGCGACTGGCTGAACCCCATCCGCACCAGCCAGGCCCGCAGCGCCCCCTCGTCGATCTGCCGACCGACCTCGGCCCGGAACGAGGCCCCGGCCACAACCTCGCGCGCAGGCACGCGCTGTTGCGCCGCCGACAGCGTGGTGAGCAAAACGAAAGACCCCGGCACGCCATGCGCCAGCGCCGCCAGCGTCGCCATGCGCGCCGAGGCGATCTCGGGCGCGGGTGACACTCGGTCAAAGGGCAGGCAATCCCAGGCCGGAAAGCGCAGCACAGTCAGCTCGGGCGCGAAAAAA
>SLJW01000229.1 GCA_007134865.1 Paracoccaceae bacterium
CGCGGGGGTGCGGGCACGCAGGGCAGGGGGCAGCGTTCTGAGCAGGGCAGGGGGCAGCGTTCTGATCAGTAACTGGTGCGGATCAGCGCGGCGCGATCATCATGATCATCTGCCGCCCTTCCATCTTGGGCATGTTCTCGACCTTGCCGACTTCCTCAATATCGGCGGCCACCCGATGCAGAAGTTCGGCACCGATATTCTGATGCGCCATCTCGCGGCCACGAAAGCGCAGCGTGACCTTGACCTTGTCGCCCGCCTCTAGAAAGCGCAGCACGTTGCGCATCTTGACCTCGTAGTCATGCGTGTCGGTGTTCGGGCGGAACTTGACTTCCTTGACCTCGATGATCTTCTGCTTCTTGCGCGCCTCGGCCTCGCGCTTCTGCATCTCGTATTTGTATTTCCCGAAATCCATGATCTTGCAGACCGGCGGGGTTGCATTAGGCGAAATCTCGACAAGATCCAGCCCGGCCTCTGCGGCCAGCATCAGGGCCTGTGAGGGCTTGACCACCCCCAAATTTTCTCCTTCAGCCCCGATCAGGCGGATTTCAGTCGCCCGGATGCGGTCATTGACGCGCGGTCCGGTATCACGTTGCGGCGGGGCATTATGCGGTCTGCGGGCTATGGGAAACTTCCTTGTGTTGTTCCGAGAGACAGATCAAATCTAAAGGCGCGCCATGTGCGATTCAAGCGAGAAGATCAAGCCCTGCAGAGCTGATTCCGGCTGTAACGTGCTTGTTTTCGGCGATTGGGCCGAGTCTGGCTTGCAACGCGTGTGTTTTCTGTCATAGCCACGCGCAGAGTAATTCTGTTTGGAAGGATGGAACGATGAACAAGTCCCTTCTTGTCGTGATTGCGGCGGCCGTGGCCGCGGTTGGCATCTGGCTCGGGATCCAGTCGCGTCAGGCTCCCGAAGTGATCGAGCCGGTCATGGACACTCCCGAAACCCCTGAGATCGATCCCGAAGTCGAGGAATTGCTGGCGGAGCCGGAGCCGGTCGAGCCCGATATTGGTGAGGTAGTCGAGGAAGAGCCTTTGGTCGAAGAGGAGCCCATCGTCGAGGAAGAGCCCGCGATTGAGGAAGAGCCCGCGATTGAGGAAGAGCCTGCGGTTGAGGACGAGCCTGCAATCGAGGAAGAAGCTGCCGTCGAGGAAGAAGCCTCGGTCGAGGAGCTGATGGAGGAGGTCGCTGACGAGGCCGCCGAAGCGGTCGAGGAAGCCGTCGAGGGCGCGGTCGATGCGACAACCGAGACCGTCGAAGAAATGACCCAGGAGATTCTTGGCGATGATGCTGCCGAGACGCCGGGCGAAGAGGCGGTTGAGGAAGCCGTCGATGCTGCCGAACAGGAGCTTTCGCCTGAGGCCGCCGAGGAAGCCGCCGAGGCCATCGACGAACAGCTCGAGGTGCAGGATCTGGGTCTTGACGTGTCAGTCGATGCAATCCGCGCACGGATCGAGGCTGCCGGGCTGAGCATGGCGGACCGGGCGGTTATCGAGGGTCTGCTGCAAGCCGCGGGCGACAACCCGGAACTGCTTGAGGGTGTCATGGAGCGTCTGCGCGAGATGACGGGCAACTGACATTCGCCCCGACAACGAGAATACTGTGAGCGCCCGGATGCATCTGCATCCGGGCGTTTTCCATTATGCGCGTCGTCGCCTGCGCCGACCGCCATCGCTTTCACCGCCACCCGTGTTGAAGCTGACATCGGGGAGTGTGACCAGGCGGGCGAGTTCGGGAAAGGTATCTACCGCATGGGGCAGCGCATTGGCGTTGACGAAATGCTCCTGAAAACGCGGCTCGATGGCGGTCTCGACCTTGTGGATGCGGTGCACATTGGCCTCGATGCTTTGCCGGGCCGAGATGCTGCATAGCGCGATCCGCGCGCCGGTGCCGGCGGCATTCCCCGCACTTGTCACCTTGTCGAGCGCGGCATCGGGGATCATGCCCAGCACCATCGCGTGTTTCGGGCTGATATGGGCGCCGAAGGCTCCCGCCAGCACCACCCTGTCCACGTGGTCGGTGCCGATCTCGTCCATCAACAGCCGCGCGCCGGCATAGAGCGCCGATTTCGCGAGTTGGATCGCGCGGATATCGCCTTGCGTGACCGTGATGCGCGGCCCGCCCGTGGCGCTGGCATCATGCAGCAGATAGGCGAAAGTGCGCCCTTCGGGCTGGCTGCGCCAGGTGCCGGTCTGCTCGGGCCCGCCGATCAGCCCCGAACGATCCACAATGCCCGCCATGCGCATCTCGGCCACGGCCTCGATGATGCCCGAGCCGCAGATACCGGTGATGCCCGTCGCCTCGGTGGCCTCGGCAAAGCCCGGCTCATCGGACCACAGATCGCAACCGATCACGCGAAAGCGCGGCTCCTTGCTTGCGGGGTCAATCTCGACCCGTTCGATCGCGCCGGGGGCGGCGCGCTGGCCTGAGGAGATCTGCGCGCCCTCAAAGGCCGGGCCTGTGGGCGAAGAACAGGCGAGCACGCGACGCTTGTCGCCCAGCAGAATTTCGGCATTGGTGCCGACATCGACGATCAGGACCAGATCGTCGGAGGTCTCGGGCGCCTCTGACAGCGCGACGGCGGCGGCATCCGCACCGACATGTCCCGCGATACAGGGCAGCAGATAGGCGCGGGCGGCGGGGTTCAGGCTGGAGAGGTTCAGGTCGCGCGCATCTATCGAAAGTGCATCAGAGGTTGCCAGCGCAAAGGGGGCCTGACCCAGTTCCACGGGGTCGATGCCCAGGAGCAGATGATGCATCACCGGGTTACAGACGATCACCGCCTCGACAATGGCGTGCGGGGGAATCGCGGCCTCGTCTGCCAGTGCGCGGATCAGCGCATCCAGTCCGTCGCGCACAGCGCGCGTCATCTCGGCATCGCCGCCGGGGTTCATCATGGCATAACTGACGCGGCTCATCAGATCCTCGCCAAAGCGGATCTGGGGGTTCATCACACCGGAAGAGCCGATCACCTCGCCAGTGCGCAGATCGCACAGATGCGCGGCGATGGTGGTCGAGCCGAGGTCGATGGCAAGGCCGTAAAGCCCGCCCTCGTATAGCCCCGGCCAGATGTCGAGCAGCCGGTGCGCGCCGGGTCTGTGGTCCTTGTGGAGCGCCACCGTGACCTGCCATTTGCCCGCGCGCAATGCGGGTTGCAGTTTTCGCAGCACCTCGAGCCCGGCGCTGATCCCGGGGATCTCCCATTGCTTGCGCAGCGCTCGGGCCAGCCGCTCCAGATCGCCCGAGGGCTCGTGCATGTCGGGCTCTTCCACCTCGACCAGATAGAGCCGCGTCGCCGGGTCCATACTGACTGTGCGCACGGACGCGGCCTTGCGCACGACCTGACGGTGCACCTGGCTTTCGGGAGGCACGTCGATGACGACATCGCCCATGACCTTCGCCTGACAGCCAAGCCGCCGCCCGTCGATCAGGCCGCGCTTTTCCTTGTAGCGCTGCTCGACCGCGTTCCACTCGGAAAGCGCGCCATCGCCGACATGCACCCCATGCTTGGAGAATTCGCCATAGCCCGGCGTAATCTGGCATTTCGAACAGATGCCGCGCCCGCCACAGACCGAGTCGAGATCGACCCCGAGTTGGCGGGCCGCTGTCAGCACGGGCGTGCCAAGCGCAAAACGCCCGCGCTTGCCCGACGGCGTGAAGATCACCAGTGCATCCGACATCCACGACTCCTGTGAAACCTCCCCTCAGATAACCGCCCTTGCGGCAGAGGGAAGGCCGGATCGCGGCATGTCGCAGGAAAAATCCGTCAGCGTGCGACCAGAACCGAGACTGGCGAATGCCGCACGATCCGCGCCGCTGTCGAGCCGATGAAGTAATCGCTCATGCCGGGCTTGTGGCTGGCGATCATGATCAGATCGGCATTGCAATCCTTCGCACAGGCAAGGACATTCTCGGACGGCTTCCCGCCCCGAATGTCGATATCCACATTCTTGGCCTTGGCTCTCGATGCAAGCGAGTCGAGCTGTTCGCGGATCGCCTTGCGATGCTCCATCAACTGCTCGCGGGCAATGGCCGCAGCCAGATAGGCCGGGACTTCATCCAGCACATGCACCAGCGTTATGCTGCCATCGGGGTCAATCAGCTTGTTCGCCTTCTCGATCAACGTGCGACTGGTTGCGCCCTTGTTGAACAATGCAACTGCAATTACGATGGATTTGTACATCTGGCCTCTCCCTTGTGACTCACCGGATTTTCAAACCGGTTTGGCGGAAGATTGCACAGCCGCGCGACCAAGGCAAATGTAACGCGAAAGGGGCAGGCCGCGTGGCCTGTCCCTGTTGCTGTGTCTCATCAACGGTCAGCGTGTGACCAGAACCGAAACTGGCGCGTGACGCACGATCCGCGCCGCTGTCGAGCCGATGAAATAGTCGCTCAGCCCGGGCTTGTGGCTGGCGATCATGATAAGATCGGCGCCCGCCTCCTTGGCCGCGCCAAGGATCGAGGCAGCGGGCTGCCCTTCCCGGATCACGACATCCACGTTATCGGCCCCGCCCGCGATAGCGGCAAGCTGGCTCTCGACGTCTTGGCGGCGCGCGGACATATGTTCCTTCGGGATCGAGGCGGCGACATAGCCCGGGATCTCGTCGATCACATGGACCAGTGTAATCTTGCCACCGTCATCCAGAAGCGTGCGCGCCTTTTCCAGCGCGGCGCGGGTGGTTGCCCCTTCATTGAAAAGGGCTGCGGCAATGACGACGGATTTATACATGGCGTGTTTCCTGTTGTTATCTGATTTCAGCGTTCTACCAGCACAGAGCACTGTGCGTGGCGTATCACGCGCGCGGCGGTCGAGCCAATGAAATAATCCCGCAGCCCGGGCTTGTGGCTGGCGATCATGATCAGATCGGCGCCACTGTCTTCGGCGGCCTGCAGGATCTGCCCAGAGGCCGCGCCATGGCGGACCTCATGCGCGACGCGCAGGTCTTGCACAGGCTCGATCATCGCCTTGAGTTCGACCACGGCCTCGGCACGTCGGCGCTCCGAGACATCGCTGGGCAGTTCTGCCGCGACAAAGCCCGGCAATTCCTCCAGCACATGCAAGAGCCGAATCTCGCCACCGCCATCGACAAGCGAGGCCGCGCGGCTGAACAGCGCACGGGCCTGATCGAGGTGTTCAAGGTCTACGGCAACGATAATCCGGGCATACATGGGGTCCCTCCTCCTGTCATGATGCGGGCATCGTGGCAGGACGCGCGGCATCTGACGTTGATTTCAATCAAATCGGACGCAGTGGGCGCAGAATTGCCTGTGTTACGCGTTGAAACCAGAAGTGACTCTTGCGCCCCTTGCGAGTGACACGCTAACTGCGCGAAAAACCAGCGTCCAGAGGCAAGAGCAAGAGAGCATGGCATGAATGTTTCGCTGGTCATCCTGGCTGCCGGTCAGGGCACACGCATGGGCTCGGACCTGCCCAAGGTGCTGCACCGGCTGGCGGGCGTGCCCTTGATCCTGCACGCGATGCGCGCAGGGCGCATTCTGGAGCCTGCGCGCGTGGTGGTTGTGACAGGCCATGGCGGCGCGCAGGTGGCGCAGGTCGTCGCAGATGAGGACGAGACCGCGCTCATCGTCACTCAGGAAGAACAACTCGGCACTGCCCACGCTGTGGCCCAGGCGCGCGCGGCGCTGGAGGGGCAGGCTGGCGATGTGGTCGTGCTTTATGGTGACACGCCGTTCATCAGCCCTGCGACGCTGGAGGCCATGCTGGCCGCGCGCGCGACGCATGATCTGGTGGTGCTGGGCTTCGAGGCCGATGATCCGGGCCGCTACGGACGGCTGGTGGTTCAGGGCGAGACGCTGGAGCGGATTGTCGAGTTCAAGGACGCGACCGAGGAAGAGCGCGCAATCCGCCTGTGCAACAGTGGTGTGCTTTGCGCCGACCGCGCGCTTCTGTTCGACCTGATCGCCAAGGTCGGCAGCGATAATGCCTCGGGCGAGTATTACCTGACCGATATCGCGGCGCTGGCGCGCGCGCGCGGCCTCTCGGCAGGCGTCGTGCGCTGTGACGAGGCCGAGACGCTGGGTATCAACACCCGCACCGAGCTGGCCCGCGCCGAGGCTGCCTTTCAGACACGCGCCCGAGCAGAGGCGCTGGACAACGGCGTCACCCTCATCGCGCCGGACACGGTCTTTTTCGCGCAGGATACTGTCATCGGCCGCGATGCCGTGGTCGAGCCATATGTTGTTTTCGGCCCCGGTGTGACAGTCGAGAGCGGCGCCACCATTCGCGCCTTCAGCCATCTGGAGGGCGCCCATGTCAGTCGCGGCGCTATCGTCGGCCCCTATGCCCGGCTGCGCCCGGGCGCGGAGCTGGCGGAGGATGTGCGTATCGGCAATTTCGTCGAGGTGAAAGCCGCCCAGATCGATGAAGGTGCGAAGGTCAACCATCTCGCTTACGTCGGGGACGCGCATGTCGGGGCGCGCGCGAATCTGGGTGCGGGGACGGTCACCTGCAACTATGACGGCGTCTTCAAGCACCATACCGAGATCGGCGAGGGGGCCTTTATCGGGTCCTCCACGATGCTGGTGGCCCCCGTGCGGGTCGGGGCCGGCGCCGTGACCGGCTCGGGCTCGGTCATCACGCAGGATGTCGACGACGACGCGCTGGCGCTGGGCCGCGCGCGACAGGAAACCAAGCCGGGGCTGGGCAAGCGCCTGATGGACCGGCTGCGCGTGGCCAAGGCTGCGCGAGTGAAAGGGTAGCGCGATGTGTGGCATTGTGGGCGTTCTGGGCAAGCACGAGGTCTCTCCCATCATTCTCGACGCGCTCAAACGCCTAGAATATCGCGGGTACGACTCTGCCGGTATCGCCACGGTAAACCGTGGCCAACTTGACCGGCGCCGCGCGGTCGGCAAGCTGATCAACCTGTCGGACACGCTGGTGCATGAACCGCTGCCGGGGCGGGCGGGCATCGGTCACACGCGCTGGGCCACTCATGGCGGCCCCTCGGTCGCCAATGCGCACCCGCATCAGGCCGGGCGTGTGGCCGTCGTGCATAACGGGATCATCGAGAACTTCCGCGCGCTGCGCGAGGAACTTGCTGCGGCAGGGGCACATTTCAGCAGCGAGACCGATACCGAAACCATCGTGCAGCTTGCCAGCCACTACCTCGATCAGGGCCTGACGCCCGTGCAGGCTGCCCGCGCGACGCTCAAGCGGCTCGAAGGGGCCTTTGCGCTGGCCTTTCTGTTCGAGGGTGAGGAAGATCTGATCGTCTGCGCGCGTCGCGGCTCGCCGCTTTGCATCGGGCATGGCGAGGGCGAGATGTATCTCGGCTCGGACGCGATTGCGCTGGGTGAGTTGACCGACCGCATCACCTATCTGGAAGAGGGCGACTGGGCCATTTTGACGCGCAGCGGCCTGCAGGTCTTCGATGCCGAAGACCAGCAGACCTCGCGCCCCATGACGCGGATCAATGCGGCGCAGGCGCGCGTTGACAAATCCGGCCACCGCCACTTCATGGCCAAGGAAATGGCCGAGCAGCCCGCTGTCCTGAAAGCCGCGATGGAGGCCTATGCCGGGGCTGGATCAGAGGCGCTGGACCTGCCCGAGGGGCTCGATTTCACCAGCGCCGACCGGCTGATCATGGTCGCCTGCGGCACGGCCTATTACGCCTGCCAGGTGGCAAAATACTGGTTCGAGCAATTCGCGGGCCTGCCGGTCGAGATCGATATCGCATCGGAATACCGGTACCGCGCCCCGGTGCTGGGGGCTGCGAATATGGCGCTCTTCGTCAGCCAGTCTGGCGAGACCGCCGACACACTGGCCGCGCTGCGCCATGTCGCGCCGCATGTCGGGCAGGTGGTGGCCGTGGTCAATGTGCCCACCTCCTCGATTGCGCGCGAAGCGTCGGTCGTGCTGCCGATCCATGCAGGGCCGGAAATCGGCGTGGCCTCGACCAAGGCTTTTACGGCCCAATTGCAGGTGCTGGCGCTTCTGGCGCTGCAGGCCGGGCTTGCGCGCGGGCGGCTGAGCGCAGAGGACTATCGTGCAAGGCTGAGCGAGTTGCGCGCCGCCCCCGGTTTCGTGGCGCAGGCGCTTGACCGTGAGGAAGAGATCCGGCGCATGACCGAAGTGCTGGCCAAGGCGCGCGATGTGCTGTTTCTGGGGCGTGGCGTGATGTATCCTCTGGCGCTGGAAGGTGCACTAAAGCTCAAGGAAATCAGCTATATACATGCCGAAGCTCATGCAGCGGGCGAACTCAAGCACGGCCCCATCGCGCTCATTGACGAAGATCTGCCGGTGATCGTCTTCGCGCCGCATGATGCGCTGTTCGAGAAGACCGTGTCGAACATGCAGGAAGTGATGGCACGACAGGGCAAAGTGCTCCTGATCTCGGATGCCAGGGGGCTGGTCGAGGCGGGTGACGTGCCTTTCACCTTGCAGATGCCCACGGTCCCCGATCTGATCGCGCCCATTGTCTATGCGGTTCCCGCACAGCTTATCGCCTATCACACCGCACTGCACCGGGGCACAGATGTCGACCAGCCGCGCAATCTGGCGAAATCGGTGACAGTGGAGTGAGGAGCGCTTCTGACCTGATTGCGCAGCTGCGCGCGAAGGGGGATGCGACCAAGGCCGCCGAGATGGCGGCCTATCACAGGACAGACCGCGAGTTTCTGGGTCTTTCGGCGCTCAAGCTCGATGAAATGGCCCGCGACATGCGCCGCGAGCTTTCCCTTTCTGACCGGCTCAATGTTGCGCAGAGGCTTTGGGAAAGTGACATCCACGAGGCGCGGATTCTGGCCGCCAAACTGCTGACACAGGCACGCATCCGGCCCGATGATGCGCTGGTCTGGACGATGATCGTCGCTTGGGTGCCCGATTTCGACAGTTGGGCGTTGGCCGATCACGCCGCGATTGCAGGTGCAAAGCGCCTGCAGGCCGACCCCTCGCGGCTTGATGAGGTCGAGACCTGGACAGGTGACGCCAATCTCTGGGTCCGGCGCGCGGCACTGGTGATGACCCTGCCCTGGGCGCGGCTGCCGCATCCGAAACCGGGCGACATCGCAGTGCGCGAGCGTGTGCTGGGTTGGGCAGAGGGATATGTGCCCGATCATGACTGGTTCATCCAGAAGGCCATCGCCTGGTGGTTGCGTGAACTTTCAAAACGCGACCCCGCGCGGGTTGTCGCGTTTCTGGACGGCCCCGGCTCCGGCATGATGCGCTTCGCGCGGACCGAAGCACAGCGCAAGATGCGCGCAGGGTCTACGCTGACCGAGTGAACTGGTGCTGGTCAGGGCGTGGCGATGGCGCGGCGGGCTTCGCGGCGCAGCACGGCTTCGCGCCAGGTGATGACCAGCACCGAACCCATGATGACCAGCCCGCCGATGATGACGAAGACATCCACTGCCTCGCCAAAGACCAGCGCCCCGAGTGTAACCGCCCAGACAAGCTGCAGGAAGGTGACAGGTTGTGTCACGGTGATCGGGGCGGCGGCGAAGGCCAGTGTCATGCTGTAATGGCCCGCCGTCGCAAAAGCCGCGACCCAGAACAGCCAGAAGAGTTGCGTCGCGGTGGGGGGCACCCAGACGGCATAGGCCACGGGCGCGAGGCAGATGGTGACGGTGATCGACAGCATGCCGACCACGACTGCGGCATTGACCTCGCCCGACATCCGCTTGGCCATCAGATAAGAGGCGGCGAAGAGCATCGCCGTGCCCAGCATCGCCAGATGCCCTGGCGAGATTTCGCGCAGGCCTGGGCGCAGGATGATCAGCGCACCGACGAAGGCCGCGAGCACAGCGAGCACGCGGCGCAGGGCGATGCGTTCGCCGAGGAACAGCGCCGCGCCGAGTGTGACATAGATTGGCGAGAGGTAGTTCATCGCCGTGACTTCGGCGAGCGGGATCTGGGTCATGGCATAGAACCACAGGATGACGCCAAGCGCATGCACCAACCCGCGCAGGCTGTAGAACCCCAGGCTGCGGCGCGTGAAGCTTATCGCGCGCAGCGACGATATCATGGGTAGCAGAAACACCAGGCCCAGCAGGTAGCGCAGAAAGGCCGATTGGGCCGCCGGCATGTCATCGCCGAGATACTTCACCAGCGCGGTGACGGCCACGAAACACAGACCAGTCACGATCATCCAGAAAATGCCGAGAACGGGGTTGGGCGCGGGCGAACTTGTTATCATGTTCAATATCTCGCATGCTGCTGCGTGCGAGGCAAGTGGCGCTTGCCGACGGGTCGCAAAAAGAGGCCGTGGGCGAGAAGGAGGGAGAGTCTGACATGCAGACCCATCAAGCCCGCGCAATGGGGTTTAGTACACGGCGTTGGCAGAGTGGTGTTGCAAGGCGAGATGAGGCGTTGCACTCTGGGCAGTGCAAGTTTCCGCGAACCGCGAACCGCGAACCGCG
>SLJW01000262.1 GCA_007134865.1 Paracoccaceae bacterium
CCTGGCTCACATGGGTCCTCCAGCGCTTGCCTGATCACAAGATCAATCGCATCGACGAACTCATGCCCTGGAATTGGCAGGCCGAAAAGGCCTGACACCGCGCCGACACCGGACGCTTACGTTGTTGCGGGTCAGAGCGACGCTAAGACATCCGAGCAAGCTTCGTCCCGCCCACAAAGCGCTAAGACGGATTTGGCGCGCGAGATCCCAACGTAGAGGGTCTCGCGCTTCTCTTCATCAGGCAAGTCGTCGAGACCCCACAAGATCAGAATTTCACCCTCCAGGCCCTTGAATCTCGCGACAGTCTCGACGGTGACACCTGGCTTTCCCGTGTTCGCAACCCCCTTCCAGCCAAGCCCGGAAGGGAGCGACAAATGCTGCAACGCAGTTTCGTAATCCTTGCGCTTCATCCTGTCAGCAATCAACACGACGATGGAAGAGCTCGGCACTCTTTCGACAGTGATCAACCGAGATACGAACTCTAGGATCTTCTTGGCCTGTGTACGCAGATCTAAAGCTGCCAAGATCTGGATGTCGTCACCATCGATCTCCGGCGCATCGATCGAAGGTCCCTTATAGTAATGGTAGGCGGCTTCATGGATTGCGCGCGTATTTCTGCAGTTGAAGGAAAGTGTGATTGGTGACGCGTCAGCTGGAAACGTGCTTGCCCTTGTGTACACGTCCTGGTTCTCGTCGTGAAATATGTAGAGCGGCGACGTGTTGCCGTCGCGCAGCAGCATTTCAATCGGAAGCCAGTACTCCTCTCCGAAATCTTGGCCTTCATCGACTACGATCGCATCGTAGCGCTCATCCACAACGTCGAGGGCATACGCCATCGCAATAGGAAAGTAATGATCCCAGAGATCAAAACCAGGGAAGGACGCCTTTGCTTCCGCTATCAAGTCTCTCCCACTATCCCTATCTGCTCGATCTACGATACGCTTACACAGCTTATGGTAACCGAAGACTTCGAGGTTGTCGTGGCCCCTGCAGACGTCCTCCAAGTGTGCGGCCAAGGGAACGTTGTAGCAGGTCAAAAGGGTCTTGAACCCTTCTTCTGCAAGCCGCTTTGCTTTCTCAACCGCTAGAACGGTCTTGCCGGTGCCGGCTCCGCCGCTGATCGCGACACGTCTCTGTCTAGAAAGAAGATCCAAGGTTTGAATTTGTCGGTTCGTCAAACGCAGACGCTCATTCTCTTCCAGAACGATTTGGGCAGACAGTAGCGGTCTTGCTTCCACGACACGGGCGAAGATGCGCTGCATCAGTTGAACACCTGCAGCGCCTAGCGGATTGACTTGCTGGTTGGTGTCGCTGGTCGACCAATAACTCAAGGCTTGATCTAACCAATCATCAAGATTCGAGAGATCTGAGCGGTCTCCGATGATTTCCACGGGGGCGTTCGGCCCCTGTAGCGCCCTACCATCATCGACATCTGGAAAGAAGGCTGCGTGTCCTGCCGAGATCTTTCTCAAACCCAGACGCCCCCAATCCCGGTGCTCCTTGAACTTGGACAGTACGTTGAACTTGCCTTTCATGGACTGACGGAAGGGATCCTTGATGTCATGCTCTCGTCCATTGCGATCAATCGATGACCATTTTCCGGTCCTGTAGTCTGCGCGTATTCGCCCGCCTTTCACCTCTACGACCAAGAAACCGCGATCAGGATGACAAATCAGAAAATCTGCCTCTCCATCGCGAGCCCCACCTTCGGCTCTCGAGATCCAACCGACGGAGTGGAAGACGTGGTAGTCGCCTTTCAATACGGAACAAGCCTCATAGAATTTGATCTCCGCCGAAGGTGTGTCCTCTGCATATTCCCCATGATAGTCTGGATACAACCTCACCATGACTTCATTCCTCTAGCAGTTCCATGGTGGTCGCGTTGAAGGCAATGGAACGTGTCCCCCAATCTCTGAACTCGATTTTCAGCTGAGTCATGACACCGATTTTCTTGATGTCGATGATCGTTCCGACACCAAACCCATCGACCTGGATACGGCGGCCAGCGACGAACTGCGCTCTGTAATCTCCACCCTTTTCTTCCGCCAACTCACGCCAAACGCGATCGAACCAAAACTCATCCGCTTTGAAGAACGGGTTCTTGATTGCATTGATCTTTCTTTTCTTTGGCTCGAGCGCATTTTCGACAACGTATAACCAAGCTTCTTCTGGATGATCCTGGGCGAACGAAATCTGCGTTCTCGAGAGCTTTACTCCTCGTTCGGTCCATTCGCCGTCCAACCCCTTCACCTCGATGAGGCGCTTCTCGTCACCCTTCTTCGACCGAGACAGGACGTCATATCCTGGATTGTAATGCGGTTGGCGCTCGGGCACGAACTCTCTGTTGCGCTCGTAGTCCATGACAGCGTTCATGGCGGCCTCGTCGATCGCTGAAATTCGCTCGGAGC
Source organism: Paracoccaceae bacterium (assembly GCA_007134865.1). Lineage (GTDB taxonomy): Bacteria > Pseudomonadota > Alphaproteobacteria > Rhodobacterales > Rhodobacteraceae > Roseinatronobacter. The sequence continues at coordinate 2,409 of SLJW01000262.1, forward strand.
TCGGCCCTGACGCTCCACCAGCCTCTCGTGATTCTCTTTGCTCGGGCTTCACATATGAACGCATCCATTCCGTTCGCGCTTTCCGCGCTGGTTTCTCCGATTCTTGATCTTTGGACTCAGAACCGGTCTCTGAATCGAATCCTGTGTTCGATGGAGAACCCGATCGTCCATCGCCGTCCTTTGAGCTGACCTCGCCGACACTTGAAGGCCTCGTCTCCCCAGCCTTCTTTCGCGCCTCTTCAGCGATGTGCGCATCAGAAGCAGTTTTTTCGGCTGGATCCTCGGTGTCATCAATGACTTCATCGCCGTCAACGTCCCAATCTGTTCTTGCGCCTTCTGACTCGCCTCCGAAATCTAGTTCACCCACGTCGTCTTCCGGCAGCTCATCTATACGTTGGTCTTCAACCTCGATGGAGTCGTAGCCAGCTTGCCGAAGTTTAAAGATCGCATCTTCGCGAGAGGACGCGCTCAGAACTGTGTCGGCACTGAGTGCGAACTTCCCGATATCGGCCTTGCCCTCTCCAGCCAGTAGGGTGGAGAAGATCGAGCGAAATGCCGGAATCCAATAGCTGCCTTGCAAATCAAGGAGCACATAGACCTTGGCTTTGTCGGCGTCGAAGACCACTTCCTCGTCACGTGGGGGAGACGCGAAAGGCACATCGTCCAACCGAAAGACAGATCGAACAGTGAGAACATCGGTTCGAAGCAGTTCGATTTTTCGCAGAGTTGTTTCGAGACGGCGCCTCGTCTCTGTCCTCAGATCACTGCAGAGCCATCCTAGGAGATCGCTCCGGTCTCGGACCAGTTTCGTCGCATCCTCATCGTCGATCACGTCTCCCAAGGCGACAGTTTCCAGACAGGTCACCGAAGACAGCGGTCGTATCTTGAACCATTCGATAAGGACTGCGGTTTCAGGCGATGAGCGCACCAGGCGTGCGTCCAACTCTCCGCCAAACGGCTCTGCCAGCCACTCACTGTCTTGCACAGCAACCTCGTCGACGAATGCGAGTGTCCCTGCCAGTGTCAACAGAAACGGCTGCTCTCGAAGCGATCCGAGATGTCGAGATGTCTCCTCCGGATCGTCACGGAGGTACTCAGAAAGTGTTTTGATACAGAGCTCATGAACCAACGAAGTCTCGCCAGGCAAACCAGAAGCAATACCACCGAATTTGCTTGAGATATCAATCAATACGTCGACATATGTTTCGGTCGATGGCTCCTCGGCGACACCGAGAAAGTCAAACAATTCTTTGCATTCATGCATCCATTCTGGCGCCTTGAAACAATACCGAGGCAGGTTTGGTTTACTCCAGAAGAAGCGGTCGGTACTGATGAACGCCTCCTTGTTTGGCGCATAGATGCATTCCTGATCCTTCAATCGCTCGATGACGAAGGTGTCGTCCTCCTTCTTCAAACGTTCGCTCAAGATCTGGTAGGTGTGCTTGCTTGGCTCCAATCTGCGCTCAATGCAATCCTCGAGATGTTCGACAATAGTCGAAGTGTCGGGTTCGGCCGGCATTTCGAGAAATTCTAAGAAATCTCGATTCAACCTTCGCCCGGTGCCCGTCACACTCAGTACCACTACCTGTGACGAGAATCCTCCCGCCCGGAATGGCTGATAAAGTTCATGTGGGGCGTACCAATGCTCGGTATCGAGTCTCCCTTCCTTCTCGCCGGGAAGCCAATCCATATGACGCATTCGGGAGATTTCGTCTTCGAATTCCTCCTCTTTTTTCGCCAAGTCCTCTTCTTGAAAAACTTCGAATAGAAACCCAAAGATCTTTGATATGGCGGACCGAGTCTTTTCCGACGGCGGGTCTTCTACGATCGCCTCTATCCTATCCAAGGCATGCTCAAGTGAAGGTTTGCCCCGCATTCCCAAGGACCGAAAGAAGCCCAGATATAGCTCGGTCCTAGACGTCGAGAAGATGCTTTCGTCGACCCAGAATCCATCTTCATTCCCAAGGATTTCGGTGAGCGCGTCAGTCTTCGCGTAGCAGTCTATGGCAGCTCTTAGGAGACCATCCTTGGTTCTAACCATAGGCAGAGCAGCCAAAGTCTCCCTCATACTTTCTTTCTCTAGCAAGTCCTTCTTCGAAACCACCACATCGAGCAAGGCAACGTACTGTTCATTTGACAGTTCTTCGTTGAGAATGTCGGCCAAGTGATCTTTGACGTAGGCCTCGAGCGTCAAAGTTTCGACTTTCAGGACGTCTTTGAGGAACCTTCGCGCCCTGTCCCCAAAGAATTCGAGATCTAGAGTATCGAACCGCCCGATTGGATCGTCGAACCCGCCGGGCAAGACGGCGACACTTGGCGATAGGAAACGTCCATGGCCTGCCAGGAATGGTGTCGAGGCCACTTTATGCGAGTAGTCCTCCTCCTCATCGCGAGGATAATCGGCAAGAAAATCGTAGAATCCACGCGCCCGCTTCTTGTCGTGGGATACTAACGAGACCGCGGTGTCATCATCGACTACATGGTCAGCCAGCTGGCTCATTAGATCCGTGAAGAGAAAGAGGGGAACGAGTGAGAGTAGCTGAGAATATCGAGATAAATCTTCATGAACCACAGGCACATCTGGAAAGTAGGTGGATACTTGCTCCGGTTTCGCCTGAACAGGCAACCTTCTCAAATCCTTAAAGCTGAACAACCGGCCGTCGGAACGAGGCGCTACTCTCAGCTTGAGCAATTCGGCAATCTGCCCCTGAAGTTCTCTTTCCTTTCTACCGATGACCCGGATTCTTTGCCCAGCTTCTTCACTAGAAGCAGTTTGCAGGAGATCTTCCAAGATCCGCAAAATGGGCGCTAGGGTCTCTTGCAGGCTAGGCCAGTCACGTTTGGTTTCTTCACCAAGCGAGGAAACGTCCCAGGACTTCAGAGCGGCCACTATGTCACCAAGCGTCAAAACCGATACGCCGATTTCAATCATCGAAGACTTAAAGGGTCTCATCGACGAATTAACCGTCACAATGCCGATTTCTTCCAAGGCTTTCTCATGCTCGCTTCCATAGCCCGATGGTAAAATCATGCAACCCAACCGATGGGCCCAGCTTTGGCCGCTCGTCCAGTAGACTTCCGTATCTCTAGCCGCCTCAGAAATTTCCTTCCAGAACACCCCAAAGTGGACATCGTTTCTGTTTTGGTACGCCTCATCTATGACGTTCCACAGTCCTTTAGGGCCGAGAACTTCCCTTAGCTCTTCGAGACGTCCCGCGATCTCCTGTGCCACATATCCCAAGAGCATCTGGTTCCAATGTCGCTCGTGCTGTTCGCCCGATAGAACGAGTGCTTTTCGTGTCTGCTCTGGAAAAAAATCTGCGTTGATGTGGCAAGGCACGGGTGCGTCCTGTTCCGTAGGAAGGTACGCAAACAGTCGCCCTATGCGTTCACCATGATCATCAATCCGAAAAGCAACTTGCGCGGCCGTTTGACGATCCAATCTTTCTATTGCTACGAATTTTTCTTTGAGCGGCCGCGCCGCTTCTTCGGCATCCAGATGGATGACATACCATTTTTCCTGCTGATCCTTTCGCTCGAAGAAAAGATCGACGTGGTTTTCGTCTTCGACGGACTTTGTAACGAAGCTCACCCGCGTACCGTTTCGAAGGACCTCGATCGACTCGAGGTTCTTCAGAAAAAGGAGGCAACCCTCGGCAGTCGCCACCAGGTCGGTCTGAAGGGCACCGAGACTTTCTGATGAAAATGCCGACGCGTTGAGGGCCTCTCGTATCGGACTGCGATCATCTAGCGCCCAAGTCATCTGAATTTCGGTCCCATCGACCGCGTCTATCGTACGGATATGGTTTTTCTCCGACAGTGGATCCAGCGTCAGCTCCACGTCCCCTGAACGAATGATTGGCTGGTCCGTTAATTGATAAACAGAGACGAACCCAATGCCGAATCTACCGATCAATCCCGGCTGATTGTATTTGTTTCCGCTTCCGACCTTGCTGATCGCGTGAAAGTCACAGGCTTTTCTCTTGCCGAGGTGCGGATTTTCTTCTCTCGACCAAGGGCACTCATCCGAATTGAGCCCACAGCTGAGGAACTTTGCATTGTTCCACACGACTAATGCAGAGTCTGTGATATCGAAGCAAATGTTCTTCGCACCCGCATCATCCGCGTTCTGGATGATCTCGCGGGCCATCGAATCAAAACCCTGCAGACCGGTCAAAATCTGCCGAATGTTGCTTATCAGAGGTGCGGAGTAAGATAGTTCTCTTACTCTAGTGGGCTGGGTCGACAATGATTGTTCCTGTCGTTCTGTTTGTTCAGTCAGTTTGGCAGAGCCGCTAGGGGTTCAAGCGTTCTTTGATGATGCTTTTAACCACCAACGCAACTGTACTCACTTCATTAAATACGACAAACTCTTGATCTGCAGCAAGAAACGTGGCTGTGGAAGTGTACGCCACCAGAACAGAGTGCTCGAACAGCTGCCCACTGTCTCCTCACGAAAGCCTCCGCCACGTAGGACACAAGTGGCCTTTCTTCGTTCCGATCTGCACGCTGGGGCCGCCGAACATCGTACTGCCCTCCGACGATACTTGAACCTCGGTCAATCACTTGGATCATGGTATGTCATGACCGCCACGAAAATCCTCTGGGGCCAGATCCTCGCCGTCCTCCTGATCGTGCTCACCACGACTTGGGGTGCGACGCAATGGGTGGCCTGGCGGCTGGGGTTTCAGGCGCAGCTGGGCAGCCCGTGGTTCGAAGCCTTCGGCATGCCGATCTACCCGCCGCCCGCCTTCTTCTGGTGGTGGTATTTCTACGACGCCTATGCGCGCACGGTGTTCTGGGAAGGCGGCGCGATCGCGGCCTCGGGCGGATTCATCTCCATCGCCGTGGCCATCACCATGTCCGTCATCCGGGCGCGCGAGGCCGCCGACGTCGATACCTATGGGTCTGCCCGCTGGGCGAACAGGGCCGAGGTCGAGGCCGCCGGGCTCCTGGGTTCCGATGGTGTCGTGCTTGGCAAGCTGGATCAGGACTACCTGCGCCACGACGGGCCGGAGCATGTGCTCTGCTTTGCGCCGACCCGGTCGGGCAAGGGCGTGGGCCTCGTCGTCCCGTCGCTTCTGACCTGGCCGGGCTCCGCCATCGTCCACGACATCAAGGGCGAGAACTGGGACCTGACCGCCGGGTTCCGCGCGCGCCATGGAAGGGTGCTGCGCTTCGATCCGACCAGCATGACCTCGGCGGCCTACAACCCCTTGCTCGAGGTGCGGCGCGGCGAATGGGAGGTGCGTGACGTCCAGAACGTGGCCGATGTACTTGTCGATCCCGAAGGCTCTCTGGAGAAGCGCAACCATTGGGAAAAGACCTCGCACTCACTGCTGGTCGGCGCGATCCTGCATGTGCTCTATGCAGAACCCGACAAGACACTGGCCGGCGTTGCCGCCTTCCTCTCCGACCCACGCCGCCCGATCGAGCAGACGCTCGAAGCCATGATGGCGGCGCGTCATCTGGGAGGGGCCGGCCCGCATCCGGTCATTGCCTCGACCGCGCGGGAGCTTCTGAACAAGTCCGACAACGAACGCTCGGGCGTGCTCTCGACGGCGATGTCCTTCCTCGGCCTCTACCGCGACCCGGTCGTCGCCCATGTGACCCGGCGCTGCGACTGGCGGATCGACGATCTCATAGGCGCGGACCAACCGACGACGCTCTACCTCGTCGTGCCCCCCTCGGACATCTCCCGCACCAAACCGCTGATCCGGCTCGTGCTGAACCAGATCGGCCGACGTCTGACCGAGGATTTGAAGGACACGCGCTGTCATCATCGCGTTCTGATGATGCTCGACGAATTCCCTGCACTCGGGCGGCTCGATTTCTTCGAAAGCGCGCTGGCCTTCATGGCGGGCTACGGGATCAAGAGTTTCCTGATCGCCCAGTCGCTCAACCAGATCGAGAAGGCCTATGGCCAGAACAACGCCATCCTCGACAACTGCCACGTCCGGGTGAGCTTCGCGACCAATGACGAACGGACCGCCAAGCGTGTCTCGGATGCGCTCGGCACAGCAACCGAGATGAAGGCGATGCGCAACTACGCCGGGCACCGGCTGGCGCCTTGGCTGGGCCACCTCATGGTGTCCCGCTCCGAGACCGCGCGCCAGTTGCTGACGCCGGGCGAGATCATGCAGCTGCCACCCGACGACGAAATCGTCATGGTCGCAGGCTCCCCGCCGATCCGCGCGAAGAAGGCGCGGTATTTCGAGGACAAGCGGTTTGTGGATCGCGTGGTTGCGCCGCCAGAACCGAATCAAGGCGATCCGGTACGGCAGGATGATCCATGGTCATCTCTCCCGGCCATTGAAGCCGATACGTCAGTGGGGGCCTTGACGCCTTTGACCAATGCGGATGAAGCGAACGCAGGCCTGCGTCGGGAACCAGACTTGCCCGAGCATGTGGCCGCCGCCGCGGAAAAGACGGCTGAACCGGCGCGTGAGTTCGAGATGATACTCGACGACGAACCGGAAGAGGCTGCACGGCAACGGCAGGCCCTGCGCAAGCAGATGGGGCAGGTGGCCCGTCAGGCCTCGATGGACCGCAATGACGGTATCGATCTCTGAGGACTGACCCATGCGCGACCGCCTCAACCTTTCTCTGCCAGCCGAGTTGATCGGTCGGATCAACGACATCGCTGACCGGAAACGGGTGACCCGCTCCGCCATCGTGGAAGCGGCCGTCGAGTCCTTCCTCTCGCCCGACCATGCCGACATGCAGGAGGCTGCCCTGACGCGCCGCCTTGACCGCCTCTCGCGCCAGGTCGCCCGTCTCGAACGTGATCAGCGGATCACGACCGAAACCCTGGCGCTGTTCGTGCGCTTCTGGCTCACCATCACCCCGCCAATTGAGCCAGAGGCGCAGGCCTCCGCACGGGCCAAGGGCCGCGAACGGTTCGACGGGTTCGTCGAGACGCTGGGCAAACGGGTGCAAAAGGGGCGGTGGCTTGCGGATGAGCTTCCTGGAGAAACAGGAAACGAAACGTCACAGGACTTCCGCGAAGACCGGTGAGAGCGGCTGCGCAGCGCGAGCATCGCCCTTTTGGCGGCTTTTGGGCAGGGGCCGGTCTACAGGTACGATCCCCAGCAAGCCAAACGCGAATCTTCGGCAAGTCACCCAAGCGGGCTGGCAGCATGCCGCGCTCTTGACTAGAGTAAGGTTAAGTCAGGCACCGGAACCGTCCCTAATTCAGCGGGCCAACAAGAAACGGACAAAATGGCAGTCAAGAAATCAGACCTCTATTCATCACTTTGGGCATCGTGCGATGAACTCCGCGGCGGAATGGATGCGAGTCAATACAAAGACTACGTCCTGTTCATGCTGTTTATCAAATATGTTTCTGACAAATACGGCGATAGCGATGACTTGGAGCCGCCAATCATTATTCCAAAGGGCGCGAGCTTCAATGACATGGCGGCCCTAACGGGAAACCCGAATATTGGCGATCTGATCAACACGCAGGTGATTCAGCCGCTCGTTGATGCCAACGAGATGCTGGCGCGAACGGATTTTCCCGACTTCAACGATCCGAACAAACTTGGTGAAGGCAATGACCGTGTTGACCGGCTTGGTCGCCTTATTTCCATCTTCTCAAGCCCGGATCTGAATTTCGCGAAGAATCGCGCGGACCACGACGATATTCTGGGCGACGCCTACGAATACCTGATGCGCCACTTCGCGACCGAAAGCGGCAAGAGCAAGGGGCAGTTCTACACCCCGTCGGAGGTCAGCCGGATCATCGCCAAGGTGATCGGGATCTCACCCAAGAACACCGTTGCCGGAACCACCGCATACGACCCGACATGCGGATCGGGCTCGCTGCTCCTCAAGGTCGCGGCCGAGGCCGGCAAACGGATCACGCTCGAAGGCCAGGAAAAGGACGTGACCACCGCCGGTCTCGCCCGCATGAACATGATCCTGCACGACTTCCCGACAGCTAAGATCGTGGCGGGCAAC
>SLJW01000032.1 GCA_007134865.1 Paracoccaceae bacterium
CGATCAGGCTCAGTCCAACGGGATAGAACTGATCAAGGGACGACCGGTCGAGTTGCGCTGCGTGACCCCGCAATACGGAGACGCCGTGTTCATGGTCTTCTTGCCGCATGACGAGGATCGCCTGCACATGCTCGCTCCCAAGAGATTTCAGAAGGGCAGAGCGTGAGGTCGAGTTCGGGAGCGGTGGCGAGACCTTGATGTTCGACTCGAGAGATTTCTGGAGCCCGGTCTCGATTGCCCGAACGCGACACTCGTCCAAGGCAACAGCCTAACTCAGCCCAAAGCCCCTTGTTTTCAGTATCTTGGGGAGCTGTTCACCAAATTGCTGCAGTCATTAGGTTCAGAGAATATCGGCCATGAGAGACCGCTCTTGGGCCTCTTGGCGCCGAGGCCAGTGCTCAGCCTCTCCCGCATAACCCTCGAAAACAACGGAAAAATCCGGCCGCAGCCGGATCGGGAGAACGCTTTCGCAAGGTCAAGTGGCGGAGAGAGCGGGATTCGAACCCGCGAGACGGTTTCCCGCCTACACGCTTTCCAGGCGTGCGCCTTCGACCACTCGGCCACCTCTCCAGTTGCCGTCTCTTATCGTGGAGTTGGCATTCCTTGCAAGATCAGAATCGACTTCCGTAATGGGCATTGTGAGGTCAATAATCTTTTTTCTATACAAATTCAGTCGCTTGACTTTCTCTCAAATATAATCAGGCACACAAAAACACCCCGCCGCAGATGGTCATCGCGGCGTTCTTCGCTGGCTTTTGCTGTTCATCGAATGCGCGTTCAGGATCACTTCGCCGGTATCATGCTTCCGTCCGTGGTCGGCGCAGGGCCGCCACATCATGCCTGGTCAGTGGGATCTCGCGTGCCTATCTCTAATGGCGTGCTCGTCCTTGCGGGCGGCACAAGCGATTCTACGGCATCGTCGAGACCGCGTCCCGGCGAAGGGACAACGGAGGATCGGGATCATCCCGATCCAATTCACGGTCAGGTCAGCTTTCGAGCAAAAGCCTGGTGAAAACCGGAGATGTCATGTGGCAGCCAGTCGTGTCGGATGTGTCATCTGGAACTGAGCGCCATCACTCCACATCCGATGCAGCACAACGCCAATGCGTCGCGCGACAGCGACCACGGCGCGCTTCATGCCGCGGCGTTTTGCGACTTGCATGCCCCATGCCTTGAGCCAGCTCTTTGCCTGCGAATGGTAGAGCATGACGGTAGCCGCCCGGAACAAGGCGGTGCGGACGTCTCGATCGCCGGCAGCGCTGATCGCGCCCACCACGTCGCGCTGGCCGGATTGCTCGCGGCGGGGCGTCAAGCCGAAATGTGGTCCAACATCCTTCGAGGACCGGAAACGTGTCGGATCGTCAATACCCGCCTTGACCTGTAGCGCAACCACGGGACCAACACCCGGCACGGTCATCATGAGCCGGACGATCCGGTCAGCACGCGCGATGCGGCGCAGCCGGTTCTCGAGCCGGGCCAGTTCACTGCGCAGTGCGGCCTGGTCACGCAGCATCGAGACGACCATCGCCATGAGCATCTCATTGCCCTCTGCCAGTTCCCTTGCGCGCTCTGGCAACTGGCGCCGCGTGACCTTTCCAAGCTTCAGGCCGAACCCTCGAAGAATACCGCGCATCGACAATTCGATGCTGATCATCGACTTCTGCAGGGTCCGGCGCGCCCCGAGCAGCGCCCGTAACTCCTGCGCCGAAACGGACTTGCAGTGCACTGGCCGAAACCAGCCCATGCGGATCAGCTGTGCGATGCCGAGTGCATCGCGCCGATCGGTCTTGATCGGCATGGCCTTCAGCGCACCCTTCACCTGACGGGTCTCCATCAGAACCGTCTCGAACCCGGCCTCGCGCAGATGCCGATAGAGCCACTGAGAGAGTGGCCCCGCCTCCAATCCGACGCAGACAACGTCATGGTTCAACGCGCGAAGGAATGCGATCAGCGGCTCCGGCTCGCAGATAACATTCGCCTCGCGCACCACGACGCCGGATTGGTTCAGAATGCAAATGGCGCAGCTTTCGAGCGACACGTCGATACCGACAAAATGATCCATGGTCTCACCCTCCTCATCAGATCGTTGCCGCCGACCGGGACGGTCGGCCGTGAAAGGACGATAGCCATCTCATTGCGGACACCACAGCGAAACGCCGGGGTCAGGAGCGACCCGCCCATTACGGCATCTCTTGGGCGAAGTGTAATCAACTGAAATCGAAGCAATATCATTGCTTTATCGTACGCAAGGGAGCGCCATGCAGGGCCTGAGCGAACGCCAATACGCCGCGCGCGTGGGTCTCTCGCGCGGGGCGATCCAGAAGGCCAAGGAGGCCGGGCGGTTGGTTCTCTTTGCCGATGGCAGTATCGACGCCGAGGCGTCCGACAAGCGCCGCGCGGCCATGACCGATCCGGCCAAATCTCGTGCGGCACCGAAATCTACAGCCGCGCCAAAGTCGAAACTGAAACCCGTTCCCGAGGCGGCCGTCGCCTCTGTCGGGAAAACGCTGCGCGAGGAAGGTCTCGCTGCCCCGGTCACCAGCGGCGGCACGACCTTCCTGCAGGCCAAGACCGCCAATGAGGTGCTGAAAGC
>SLJW01000203.1 GCA_007134865.1 Paracoccaceae bacterium
CGCGGGGTGATCCTGCAGGAGATCGGGCAGGCGCTGGACACGCCCGATGACATCATCTTCGACTGGCTGCAGGAAACCGCCTATCCCGCCCAGCCCATCGGGCGGTCGATCCTCGGCCCCTCGGCGCAGGTATCGAGCTTTGACGCGGGCGATTTGCGGCGATTCGTGGCCGAGCATTACGGGCCGGGGCAGATGATCCTGTCGGCGGCGGGTGCGGTTGATCATGACGCGCTGGTGCGGCTGGCCGAGCCGCTCTTCGCACATCTGCCTGCACGCCCGCGACTGGTTGCCGAGCCTGCGCGTTTCGTCAGCGGCGAACGGCGCGAGATGCGCGGTCTGGAGCAGGCGCATTTCGCCCTCGCGCTCGAGGCGCCCGACTACCGCGCACAGGATTTCTACGCGAGCCAGGTCTTTTCAGGCGCGTTGGGGGGCAGCATGTCCTCGCGCCTGTTCCAGCGGCTGCGCGAGGATCGTGGCCTGTGCTACACAGTCTTTGCGCAATCCGGGGCCTATTCCGATACCGGGTTGATCACCATCTATGCCGGAACCGGCGCCGCCGAGATCGGCGAGTTGGCTGTTCTGACCATCGAAGAGCTGAAACGCGCCGCCGGGGACATGCGCGAGGATGAGGTCGCGCGGGCACGCGCGCAGATGAAGGCGGGGCTGCTGATGGGGCTCGAGAGCCCCTCGCAGCGCGCCGAGCGGATGGCCAAGTTGCTCTCGATCTGGGGCCGCGTGCCCGATATCAGCGAGGCGATTGCCCGGATCGAGGCCGTGGACGGCGTGGCCGTGCGTACCCATGCGGAGCAGATGCTGGAGCGCAGCGGCATGGCGCTGGCGCTCTACGGCCCGATCGACCGCGCGCCCTATCTCGCGGCGCTGAGCGAGCGGCTTGCGGCCTGATGCTGGGGCTGAAGCCAAAGCTTCAGATCGAGACCGAGCGCCTTGCGCTGCGCCTGCCCGCGCATTCCGATTACCGCTCCTGGTCCGAGTTGCGCCGCCGCTCGGCCAGCTTTCTTACCCCGTGGGAGCCAACATGGTCGCAGGATCATCTGACGCGTCGGGCCTTCACCAATCGCGTTAACTGGGCCGCGCGCTGCTACAAGTCGGACACGGCACTACCGCTTTTCATCTTCCGTTACGAGGATGGGGCGCTGGTTGGTGCAGTGACGCTGGACAATATCCGACGCGGCCCGGCGCAAGCGGGGACGCTGGGCTATTGGGTAGGGGCACCTTTCGTGCGGCAGGGCTATATGCGCGAAGCCATCGGCGCTGTGGTGGGTCATGCTTTTGCGGTCATGGACCTCTCGCGGATCGAGGCCGCCTGCCTGCCCGAAAATGAGGCCTCGCGCGCGGTGCTGGAGCGGTCGGGGTTCAAATACGAGGGCGTGGCGCAAAGCTATCTGCAGATCAACGGGCGCTGGCGCAACCATGTGCTCTACGCCAATCTGCGCCATGACCGTCGCGGGCGCACGGACGCCGGAGTGTGACCGAAAGCGCGCTGGCGGCTCGCTGTCAACGCCCGCAACGCATGAAAAACCCCCGCAGGCCGGGCCTCGGGGGTCGTTCGTGGCAGAGCGTGCCCTGCCTTTCGGCTCTGTCAGATCAGAGCAAGCCTTCGCGTTGCGCCTTTTTCCGGGCGAGCTTGCGCGCGCGGCGGATGGCTTCGGCTTTCTCGCGGGCTTTCTTCTCGGAGGGTTTCTCGAAATGCTGCTTGAGCTTCATCTCGCGAAACACACCTTCACGCTGGAGTTTCTTCTTCAGCGCCCGAAGAGCCTGATCGACGTTATTGTCGCGAACCGATACCTGCATGTGGTTGTCACCACCTTTCCAAGTTAGAGTTGCATGATCTTGCAGGAAGCTGGCTCATAGCAAAGCAGGGCGCGCCTGTCCAGTGATCTTGGGTCAGTGGGGGCTGCCCCAGCCATATTCCCGCCGTTTTCCTGCGCCATGAGAGTGCTCCAGAGACACGCATGGAGGGTGGGATGCAAGGCGCCATGGACGATTTGGCCACCTTATTGCAGGGCGGGCAAGTGACCGAGCCGATCTGGCTGCTGGCGGGTCTGGCAGGCTTGCTGGTTGTTTTTGTCCTGTTGCGGGCGATAGCGCGGCCCCGGCGCGCTGAGCGGGCGCCAATCGTGCTGCTTGATGGCTCCAATATCTTGCATTGGCGTGGTGGCTCGCCCGATCTGGCCACCGTGCGTGATGTGATCGGGCAGGTCGCGACACAGGGTTACACCCCCGGTGTCGTCTTCGACGCCAATGCGGGCTACAAGCTGCAGGGGCGCTATCTGCATCACCCGACACTCGCGCGCGAACTCGGCCTGCCGCGCGCGCGTGTGATGGTGGTGAACAAGGGCGAGGTGGCCGACGGGATGATCCTGCAGGCGGCGCGGGACTATGGCGCGCGGGTGATCAGCAATGACCGTTTCCGCGACTGGGCGAGTGAATACCCCGAAGTCGCCAAGCCCGGTTTCCTGATCGGCGGGCGCTATCGCAAGGGGCGGTTGGAGCTGGACCTCACCTGAGTGCGCACCCACGCCGCCCGCGCCCGCAAACGGCCCGCCCTCC
>SLJW01000037.1 GCA_007134865.1 Paracoccaceae bacterium
GAGGATACTGTCTGGATCGGTGGCGAAACCGCCTTCCTGCCTGACCCGGCCGTGGCGAACCCTCCGGCTTCACCTGCGATGGCAGCCGAGTCTCTGGAAGTTCTCAACGCGGATCCTGATCTGACGCCGGAGCGCCGGATGCCTGCGGCCAATCCCGATATCATCCTGACCAGTACTCCAAGCGTCAGCCGCGCTGAGCCAGATGCGCACAGCATCACCACCGCGACCGAGGCCCAGGCAGCGCAATGGGGCGAGACGGTGCGTCTCTCTACATCGGATACCGGACGGCTTTGGGGCGTTTCGTTAGGCGAATTCCACTCGCGCGCCGCCGCCGAGCGCAGCCTGATCACTGTCAAGATGGCCGAGGCGGCGGCCTTGGGCAATGGTGTCAGCCGCATTCGGCAGGTCTCGGGGCGGTTCGAAGCAAGTGTTGCAGGTCTAACGCAGACCGAAGCCGAGCGCGCCTGTCTGCGCCTTGTTGCGCGCAGCATGGATTGCGACATCGCGCGCCCCTGAATTCCGATGGTCAGCCAAGGGGACGCTGAGTAGACTGCGCCCATGCCCGTTCTCTGTCGTGACTGCCTGACCCGGTTTGACCAAGGCGAGCGCTGTCCCGCCTGCCACTCACGCCGTCTTGTCGCGGGGGCAGAACTGTTCGACCTGTCGATCGCGCATATGGATTGCGATGCGTTCTATGCCAGCGTCGAGAAACGCGACAACCCGGCACTGCGCGACAAGCCCGTGATCGTGGGCGGGGGGCGGCGCGGGGTGGTGACAACGGCCTGCTATATCGCTCGCATCCACGGCGTGCGCTCGGCGATGCCGATGTTCAAGGCACTGCAGCTTTGCCCCGAAGCAGTGGTCGTCAAGCCGCGCTTCGAGGCCTATGTGGCCGCCTCGCGCGAGATCCGAGCGATGATGGAAGACCTGACACCGGCAATCGAGCCGCTCTCGCTCGACGAGGCCTTTCTGGACCTGAGCGGGACGGCGCGCCTGCATGGCGCGCCGCCCGCCGTGATGCTGGCGCGGCTCTTGCAGCGGATGGAGCGGGAGTTGCATCTGACCGGCTCGGTGGGGCTGTCGCATAACAAGTTTCTCGCCAAGATCGCCTCGGATATCGACAAGCCGCGCGGGTTCTCGATCATCAGCCGCGCCGAGACCGAGGCGTTTCTGCGCGGCAAGCCGGTGGGGATCATCTGGGGCGTGGGCACTGCGCTGCGCGGGCAACTGGAACGCGCGGGGATTGTCACCATCGACGACCTGTTGCGCTGGGAGCAGACCGATCTGGTGGCGCGCTTCGGGTCGATGGGCGTGAGGCTCTGGCATCTCGCGCGCGGTCAGGATGCGCGCATCGTGGCGCGCGATCCGAATGTGAAGTCGATCTCGAAGGAGACGACATTTTCCGAGGACTTGCGTGACCCGGATTTGCTGGAGGGCCATCTGTGGCGGCTGGCTGACCAGGTCTCGGCACGTGCCAAGGCAAAGGGGTTGGCGGGGCGGGTTGTGACGCTCAAGCTCAAGCGCTCGGATCACCGCATACTGACACGCAGGCAGAGTCTGCCTGCGCCTACAGCGCTGGCGGATGTTATTTTCCGCACTGCTCAGCCACTCCTGACCCCTGCAATGGAGGCCGCACCGTTTCGGTTGCTCGGAGTCGGGATATCTGAACTGACGGCGGATAGTGGACCGGGCTTCAGCGCCGATCTGCTCGATCCCGAAGCCGGACGCCGTGCCGAGGCAGAGCGCGCCATGGACCGACTGCGCGCGCGGTTCGGGGCAGATTCGGTTGTGAAGGGGCGCAGCCTGCGCTGAACCCGCCCGCGCCCCGCCGCGCCGGGTTGCCCCACCCATCCTTGCCTCTCGCCGCGACGGGGCGCGGGCGGGCAGGGGAGGCCTCCAAGACATACGAAAGCCCCGCCGGACAGGCGGGGCTTTGCAGTGTCGGTTTTCGTCGGTATCAGGTGTTGCTGAACTCGGGATAGGCTTCCATCCCCAGATCGCTCTTGTCGAGGCCGGTCACCTGATCCTCGTCGCTGACACGGACACCCATGACGGCCTTGAGGATGAGCCAGGCCACCAGCGAAGCCGCGAACATGAAGCCGAAGATCAGCACGATGCCGATGAGCTGTGCCGTGATTGTCGCGTCCGGGTTTGTCAGGACCACAGCCAGCGTGCCCCAGATACCGGCAAAGCCGTGCACCGGGATGGCACCCACAACGTCGTCGATCTTCATCTTGTCCAGCATCGGGATGGTCAGCACCACAATCACACCACCCACGGCACCGATCAGCGTGGCCATGCCGAGACCCGGGGTCAGCGGCTCGGCTGTGATCGAGACCAGCCCGGCAAGCGCGCCGTTGAGCACCATGGTCAGGTCAGGCTTCTTGTAGAGCAGCGTCGAGACGATCAGCGCGGCCACTGCACCACCCGAGGCGGCAAGATTGGTATTGGCGAAGATGCGGCTGACATCGGCGACATCGGCAATGGTGCCCATGGCAAGCTGCGAGCCGCCATTGAAGCCGAACCAGCCGAACCAGAGGATGAACATGCCCAGCGTGGCCAGCGGCAGGTTGGAGCCGGGCATCACGTTGACCTTGCCGTCCTTGCCGTATTTGCCATAGCGAGACCCGATGACCAGAGCACCCGCCAGAGCAGCCGAAGCGCCAGCACCATGCACGATGGACGAACCAGCGAAGTCGAGGAAACCCAGCTCATCGAGGAAGCCTTCGCCCCAGCTCCAGGAGGCCTGGATCGGGTAGATGATACCGGTCAGGATCACCACGAAGACGAGGAAGGAGCTGAGCTTGACCCGCTCGGCCACGGCACCCGACACGATCGAGGCGGTCGCGGCACAGAACATGAGCTGGAAGATGAAGTCCGAGCCGATCGAGGCGTATTCGATGTCATCGACATCTTCGAGCGCAACGCCGACAGGTTCAAGCACAGTTGGCGAAATGCCACCCAGCCAACCCTCGATCACCCAGTCACCGAGCGGATACATCAGGTTGAAGCCGACGACGAAATAGGCAATCCCGGCCAGCGAGAACAACGCCACGTTCTTGGTCGCCTGCATGGCCGCGTTCTTCGAGCGCACCAGCCCGGTTTCCAGCATGCAGAACCCGGCCGCCATGAAGAACACCAGAAACCCGCCGATCAGGAACAGCAGCGAGTTCATGATGAACACCATTTCGGTATTCAGCGCGGTGACAGCTTCGAGCGCATCAACGGCCTCTTCGGCCTCCTGTGCGAAGCCCAATGTCGGCAGAGCCACGCTCAGCGCCGCAAGAGGGAGTATCTTTTTCAGTTGCATCTGCATTGGTCCTCTCTGAATTATCTCGCCCACGCTCTCAGAGCGCGTCATCCCCGGTTTCACCTGTCCGCACGCGCGTGGCGGCCTGCAGATCGAGCACGAACACCTTGCCGTCACCGATCTTGTCGGTGCGCGCGGTCTTCTGCAGTGTCTCGACAACCTGATCGGTCATCGCGTCCGAAACCGCGATTTCCAGCTTCAGCTTGGGCACGAAATTCACGGCATATTCGGCACCGCGATAGATCTCGGTATGGCCCGACTGTGCCCCGAAGCCCTTTATTTCCGTTACCATCATCCCGCGCACGCCGATCGCTGTCAGCGCTTCGCGGACCTCTTCAAGTTTGAACGGTTTGATTGCCGCTATGATGTATTTCACAGGTCATCCCCTTTCTCTCGAGCGAGTGTCCATCTGGTCGCACGCTCATAATCAGGGGTGGGCCGGCGGTGAGTCTCAACATCTTGCTGCGTCGCGGCGGGGGCTGTTGCGGCAAAATGGAAATAAATGTGCAAAAAAAATAGTCACTGCACAAAAAATATGCGTTAGCGGGATCGCACCAATAGGTCACAACCGGGTAAGCTGGCCCAAAGGCAGTGGTGTTTTCGCCTCTGGAATGGCAAAAGAGAGGAAGTAACCAGTCAGGCGGGTCGGGCAGACATCGCGACGAGAACAGGGCAAGAGATGAAAAACTCTGCAAAGGGTGGTCGACGATTGGTCGCCGATCGTCGCGATCTGAAACCTTCCAGAAAGGCGAAAGCGGCACCACAGCGCCGGGCGGCCCCTCGACGCAAGGCGCCCCGCAAACGCAGCGGAAATATCGTGGTGCGGCTCGTCACTGGCTTTGTCAGCTTTGTGTGGCGCATCGTCTGGGGCGTGACATGGCGCCTTGGGGCGACGGTAGCCGTGCTCCTGTTTCTCGCGACAGCCTATTTCTACATCAGCATGCCACCGCTCGGCGATCTGCTCGACGCCCGCGCGCGCGGGTCGGTCACGATGATGGACGCCGATGGCTCTGTCTTTGCATGGCGCGGCGAAACCTTTGGCGGAGTGATCACCGCCGATACTGTCTCGCCGCATCTGAAGAATGCCATCATCGCCACCGAAGACCGCCGTTTCTACAGTCATCTCGGGATCAGCCCGCGCGGCATCGCAGGCGCAATCCGTTCCAACCTGCAATCGGGGCGCGGAGCCTTTTCCGGCGCCGGTGGCTCGACCATTACGCAGCAGGTGGCGAAACTGCTCTGCCTGGGTGTCGAATTTGACCCCGAGCAATGGGCTTCCGAGGCCGCGTATGAAGCCGACTGCCGGAGGGGCACCGTCTGGCGCAAGATTCAGGAACTGCCCTTCGCCTTCGCGCTGGAGGCCAAATTCTCCAAGGACGAGATCCTGACCATCTACATGAACCGCGCCTTTCTCGGTGCGGGTGCACGCGGTTTTGAGGCCGCGGCGCAGCGCTATTTCGGCCGCTCGGCGAATGAGGTCGGCCCGGCCGAAGCAGCGATGCTGGCGGGGCTTCTGGTTGCGCCCTCGACCTTCGCACCGACGCGGAATCTGGAGCGCGCCCAGGCTCGGGCCAATGTCGTGATCGGTCTGATGGCCGAACAGGGCTATCTGACCGAATACGAGGTGGTCGAGGCGCGTGCTTTCCCGGCGACACTCTCGCAACAGGCCGAGTCGCAGCGCGGTATCCATTTCGCAGACTGGCTGATGCAGTCCGGCCCCGCTTACCTGACGCGCAACACCACCGAAGATGTGCTGATGCGCACCACGTTCGATCCGGATATTCAGAACGCCGCAGAAGAGGCCGTGCGCCATGTCTTCGATACGCGGGTGCGTGAGGGGTCCGAAGCCGAGGTCGCTGTGGTCGTGATGTCGGCCGATGGTGCCGTGCGCGGCATCGTGGGTGGGCGCAGCCCGTCGGTGGGTGGGTTCAACCGTGCCAGCCAGGCCCAGCGGCAGACGGGGTCGGCCTTCAAACCCTTCCTCTATGCGGCGGCGTTGGAAAACGGCTTCGAGCCTTTCGACATTGTCGAGGACGCGCCGCTGACCATCAATATTCCCGGCTCCGGCCCATGGTCGCCGCGCAACTATGACAATCAGTTTCATGGCTTTGTGACCCTGACCGAGGCATTGGCGCGTTCGCTCAATACGCCTGCGGTGCGCATCTCCGAGGCGATGGGCCGGGCGCAGGTGCGCGAGGTGGCCAATAAGTTCGGGCTGCACAGCGATCTGGCCGAGGGGCCTGCACTGGCGCTGGGTGCCTCCGAAGCCAGCCTGCTCGAGATGACCGCCGCCTATGCCGGTATCCTCAATGGCGGTCAGGCGGTGCGGCCCTATGGCATTGAACAACTGACGCTGCTGGGCGAGACGACGCCGCTTTTCAGCACATCGGACGGGATGGGCGAGCGCGTGATCTCGGAACGTTCAGCACAGGTGCTGACATGGATGATGACCCGTGTAGTGGCAGAGGGCACGGGTGGGCGCGCGCGGCTCGATGGCTGGCAGGTGGCGGGGAAGACTGGCACCACGCAGGCTGCGCGTGACGCGTGGTTTATCGGATATACGGCGGATTATGTCACCGGGGTCTGGATGGGCTATGATGACAATTCACCGCTGCGTGGTGTGACCGGTGGTGGCCTGCCCGCCGAGATCTGGCGCGAGACCATGCAGCGTGTGCACCGTGGCCAAAGCCCACGGCCCCTGCCGATGCTCGAACCACAACGCCCGGTGCTGGATGCACCGGAAACGGCGCCAATGGCGCCGCAAGCGCAGGCGCCCGCGCGTCAGGACCGGGGTGGCTCATCGCTGGACGAAGCGATCCGGGGTGTTCTGGGCTCGATCTTCGGGAGCAACTGACCGGCCTGCTGGTAACAGCTCAATAGACCGAAGTCGGTTTTGAGGGCCGCCCATTCCGACCGCCAACCAGCGCAGTTATCGCCCGATCATCTCGGCAAGGCTCATCCGCAGCCCGTCCACCAAGCCGACATAGGAAGTCAGCGCGGGTTCAAGCGCAGGCAGGCTTGCGCTGAGCTGGGGGGCCGCGATGTAAAGCGTGATAAGGATTATCCCCAGCGCAATAGGGATCACCAGCCCGCGCAGGAAGCTGCGATTGCGCTCCTGCGCCGTGGCGGGCAGGTCTATCTGGCCCTCATCGGTCTTGCGCTTCGATTGAATCGGCTCCAGCGTCGCGCTGATATCCTCGATATCGGGAAAAGCGGCTTGCGCGACCGGGTCCCGCCCGCCTTTCTGGGGCTCGACAGGCACGGTTTCGGGTTCGGGTTCAGTACTAGGGGTCCTCGGCCATGGCGCGCTGCCCTGCAGACCAAGCTCGGGCTGCGACTCCAGGCGCTCGGCATCGCGCGCGCGGGCCTCGGCCTCGAAAGCGGCTTCCTCGCGCAGAATTCCCAGCACCTTTTCATCCACGGGCTTCGGTGCCGGTTGCGGCGCGACCTGCGAGACTGCGGGAGACTGATCCGTCTCTGCCCCGTCAGTGTCAATTTCGACCGTGGTGGTTGGACCGGGCTCTGGAACGATCGGGGGAGCAGGTGGAGCGGGCGGGGCTGCGCGTGGGCCGGCTTGGAACCAGACATGCGAACAGGCCGAGCATTGCACCTCACGGCCTTCCTCCGGCAGGAGGCTGGCGTCGATCTCATATTGAGCCGAACAGTTCGGGCAGGTTATTCGCATCTAGACACCCGGGCACTGGGACGAGGGGCATTGAGGGCATTGGCGCTTACGCTGTTATGTTGTAGCAAGCACTCTGAAAAACGCAAATTCTATTAACCCTCACTCGAATGCGGCCGCAGATCATGTCTTACATGTTCCAATTTCAGGGCAGTCTGTTGCTGTTTTGCCGTGCCAGACTGGAGTGGTCATGATCGCATTCGAGGATGTTGCGCATGATTATGGTGGCGGACCATTGTTCCGCGAGGTCTCGGTCCGCTTGGAACCCGGCAGTTTTCATTTCCTGACGGGTCCTTCAGGCGCGGGCAAAAGCACTTTCCTCAAGCTGTGCTATGGCGAATTGTTGCCGTCCTTCGGTATTGTCCGTCTGATGGACCGCGATGTGCGGACGCTCTCGCGCGATGCGCTGGCCGAGACGCGCGAGCGTATCGGGGTGGTGCATCAGGATTGCCAGTTTCTCGACCATCTGAGTGTTGAGCAGAATGTCGGTTTGCCGCTTACAGCAACCGGGCGTCCGTTGCGCGAAGCCGATCTTTCCGATCTGCTGGGCTGGGTGGGGCTGGGTGAGCAAGCCGAGGCGCTGCCGCCGACGCTCTCGGGCGGGGAACGCCAGCGCGCAGCGCTGGCGCGCGCCATCATTGCAGCGCCCAATGTTCTGTTGGCCGATGAGCCAACGGGCAATCTGGACTGGGAGATGTCGCAGCGCCTGATGATGCTGATGATCGAGTTGAACCGCATGGGGACCGCTGTATTGATTGCGACCCATGACCTGCAATTGATCCGCTTCGCCAAGGCGCAGGTGAATGCGCGTGTGATGCGCATTGCAGGACGGCGTCTGCAAATCGCGGGGGCGGATCTGTGAGCGCGCGCGAAATTTCCCGGCTGGTGGTGCCGAACCGGGGGCAATCGGTCTGGCTGGTCTTGCTTAGTGCCAGTGCGATGGCCTTTCTGGCGGTTTTCGCACTGGCGCTTTCCGTCACCTCGGCCCAGCTTGCCCGGAATTGGAGCGCGGCGCTGGCGCAGACTGCCACCGTGCGTATCTCGGCCCCGCCGGAGGAGATCGAGGCGCAGACCGCGATCGTGCTTGAAGTGTTGCGCACTACGCCTGGCATAGCTGAAGCGAATGTCATGGCCCCGGCGGAACAGGCGGCACTGCTTGAAGCCTGGCTTGGCCCTGACCTGCCGTTCGATGCGCTGCCCCTGCCGCGCCTGATCGAAGTGACCGAGACCGAGGAGGGTCCCGACCGTCAGGGCCTGCGCCTGCGGCTTGCTGCCGAGGCCCCCGGCGCTGTCTTCGACGATCACACCCGCTGGCGCCGTCCGCTGGCCGAGGCGGCCGGACGGCTGCGCGCCTTTGCGCTCGTGTCGTTGGCGTTGATCGGCGGGGTGACGGCGGCGATCATCGTGCTGGCTTCCAGCGCCGCGCTGGCCTCGAACGGGCAGGTGATCCGCGTGCTGCGGCTGGTGGGCGCGCGTGATCGTTTCATTGCGCTGGCTTTCGTGCGCCGAATCTCGAGCCGCGCCTTCATCGGCGCGGCGGCCGGCACCGCACTGGGAATGCTGGCCCTGCGCGCCCTGCCCGAGGCGGGCGGAAATGTGCATCTGCTCTCGGGGCTGGGTTTCTCGGGCGCGGGCTGGCTGCTGCCGCTTGCCATTCCACCATTGGCCATGGTGTTGGCCTGGGCCGCCAGTATGGCAACGGCTTTCAAGGTTCTCAGAGAGGTGACATGACGCGCAATCCTGTCCAGTTGGTCCGGTCCCTGATCTTCATCGTGCAGATGTATCTGGCGATGGTGGTGCTGGCCATCGTCTTCACCCCCTTCGCAATCGTCCGGCGCGACATGGCGCTGCGCGCCTGCCATACCTATTGCCGCTATGTGCGCTGGTCGGCGGCCTGGATGGTGGGGCTGCGCTCTGAGGTGCGAGGGGCAGTGCCCAATGGTGCGGTGCTGGTCGCGGCCAAGCATCAGTCCTTTTTCGACATTCTGATCATCTTCGGTGCCCTGCCGCGTCCGCGCTTCATCATGAAGAAGCAGCTCAAATACGCGCCAATTCTCGGCTGGTACGCCCTGCGCCTCGGCTGCGTGCCGGTGGACCGGGGCAAGCGCGGGCAGGCGATCAAGCAGATGGTCGACGGGGTGAAGAATGCTGTGGGCGAACCGGGGCAGTTGATCATCTACCCGCAGGGCACCCGCGTCGCCCCTGGCGCGCATCTGCCCTACAAGGTGGGGACGGCTGTGCTCTATGAGCAACTCGGGCAGGATTGCGTGCCGGTTGCGACCAATGTCGGCGTGTTCTGGCCGCGCCACGGTCTCTATCGCAAGCCGGGCCTGGCCGTGGTCGAGTTTCTGCCGGTGATCAAGGCAGGCGAGGAACCGCGCGTGTTTCTGGAAAGGCTGGAGCAGCAGGTCGAGGATGCCTCGAACCGGCTGATGCAGGAGGCGGGGTTTGACGTAAAGAAACATGAGTGAAATCAGTTCGATAGAGGCGCTGGAGGCGCTTTATGACGCGCCCTCTGAGGCGTCGCTGACAAAGGTCACCCCGGCCCTGACCCCGGCCTATCAGGCCTGGATCGAGCACTCGCGCTTCTGCATCCTGTCGACTGTGGGGCCAAAGGGGGTGCAGGCCAGCCCGCGTGGCGATGACGGGCCGGTTGTGCGCGTGACCGACCCGGCGACGCTGATGATGCCCGACTGGCGCGGCAATAACCGTCTGGATTGTCTGCGCAATATCGTCAGCGACGGGCGCGCGGCGCTGATGTTCTTCGTGCCGGGCTCGGCCAATGTGGTCCGGGTGAACGGGCAGGCGCGGCTGAACGCCGCGCCTGATCTCTGCGCGAGTTTCGCGCGCAAGGATGTGGCCCCGCGCTCTGTCATCATCTTCGCGATTTCCGAGGTCTATTTCCAATGCGCCCGCGCGTTGATCCGGTCCCGGCTCTGGTCCTCGGAGGATGAGAGTGCGGGCCTGCCCAGTGCGGGCGATATCCTGAGCGAAATCACGCAAGGCGGCTTCGACGGGGCCAGCTATGACGCGCAATGGGCGGCGCGGGCGGAAAAGACAATGTGGTGAAGGCCCGGCCCGCAGGCGCTGCGCCGGGATGCGGGTCGGGTAATGAGTATTTTTGGCAAGAAAATGAACTGCGTCAGAAACTGCCGAAGAGCGTGCCCAGTGTCACCAGCACGACAAGCGCGATGATCGGGATGATCACGGCGACCACGGCGATATCGCGATAGGCTTCGCGGTGGGTCAGCCCGCAGATCGTCAGGAGCGTGATGACCGCCCCGTTATGCGGTAGCGCGTCCAGCCCGCCCGTGGCGACTGCCGTGACCCGGTGCATCAGTTCGGGCGAGATGCCCGCGGCCTGTCCCATCTCCAGATAGGTTTCACCCAGCGTGGACAGCGCGATCGACATGCCCCCCGAGGCCGAGCCGGTCATGCCGGCAAGCAGGCTCGTGCCGATGGCGAGCGAGATCAAAGGGTTGTCGCCGCCGACTGTGACCACCCAGTCGCGGATCAGTGTGAAACCCGCCAGTGACGCGATGACCGCGCCAAACCCGACAAGGCTTGCCGTGTTGAAGATCGGGAGCAGCGAATCTTTCGCACCCTCGTCCAGCGCAGTGCCGAGGCGCTTGCGCAGGCGGTTCCAGTTCAGCGCGACCAGAAACAGCGACGCGAATGTCAGCGCGGCGATGATCGACCAGACCCCGCGCAGCGCGCCGATATCGGTCTCGCCATAGAGTTCCTCGGCAAGAAAGGCAGTGTCCATGCGCGGGATGATGACAAAGGTGAAGACCAGATTGAGAAGCAGCACCAGCACCAGCGGGCCTGCTGCCGCCGCGAGGCTTGGCAGGCTCTCTTCGGGCACGTCCTCGTCGTCTTCGGTCGCGCCATAGCCCGGCCCGAGTGCAGCGGCGCGGCGCTCCAGCCAGAGCCAGCCCAGCCCGAGCATCAAGAGCGCGGTCAGCACCCCCAGACCGGGCGCGGCGAAGGGTGTGGTGCCGAAATAGGGCATCGGGATGGCGTTCTGGATTGCAGGCGTGCCGGGCAGGGCGGTCATGGTGAAGGTGAAGGCCCCCAGCGCGATGGTCGCCGGGATCAGCACCTTGGGCAGATCCGCCTCACGAAACAGGGCTGAGGCTATCGGCCAGACCGCAAAGGCCACCACAAAGAGCGACACGCCGCCATAGGTCATCACCGCGCAGGAGAGGATCACGGCGAGGATCGCGCGCCGCGCACCCAGACCGCGGATGATTCCGTCGGCCAGCACGCGGGCCGAGCCCGAGACTTCCATCAGCTTGCCGAACACGGCGCCGAGCAGGAAGAGCGGGAAGAACTGGATGATGAAGCCGCCGGTAGCGTCCATGAAAATCTGCGTATAGCTCGCCAGCACAGGGCCACCCTGTGCCGCGAGCACGGCGAAGAGAGCGAGCGCGGGGGCCAGAAGCAGCAGGCTGACCCCGCGATAGGCGAGATACATCAGCGCGCCGAGCGCACAGGCGATGACAAGGATGCCGAACATGGGCGGTGCCTTCTTGTTGCTGCGGTGCGGCATCAGCCTCGCATTGCTTTTTCGGTCCTGCAAGAGAAAATGCTGCAACGCAGCGCCCAGGTCGCGCAACTGTGTGGTGACAGGGGGCGGCGCCCCGTCACGCGAGGCCTTCTCTCGCAGGCGTGTTCATGGCAAAACTGATCGAAGGCAACGAGGGCAGCGCATGACACAGCCAGTGATCCATATCCTGAACGGCCCCAATCTGAATCTGCTGGGCCATCGCGAGCCTGAGATTTATGGCCATCAGACGCTTGAAGACATTGCGCGCGACTGTGCGGCGCTGGGTCATGAGTTGGGGCTCGAGACACATCTGTTGCAGAGCAATCATGAAGGCGCGCTGGTCGACATGATCCAGGCGGCGCGCGGGGTGGCGCAGGGGATCATCATCAATCCGGCGGCCTATACACACACATCCGTTGCGATCCTTGACGCACTCGCCGCGTTCGAGGGGCCGGTGATCGAGGTTCATCTGTCGAACATTTACAAGCGTGAGGCCTTCCGGCACCATTCCTATATCAGCGCGCGTGCGGATGCGGTGATTGCGGGCTGTGGCGGGCAGGGTTACCTGCTCGCGCTTCGGCGCATGGCGGTGTTGGTGGCGTGATGCGGTGGTGGCTGGGACGTATTTATGACCGTATCGTGTGCGAGTTGGAAAAATGGCTGACCGCTGCTGGCGCAGTTCTGTTCGCAGTCCTCGTGCAGGTTCTGCCTGCGAACGCCGAGGAGTCTGCGGTTCGTGAGCTTGGCGCGCGGTTCGATGCGCTGGCGGAAGCCTTCATGACCACGCAGCAGGTGCCGGGTGCGATTGGCGCGCTGGTGCTGGACGATGAGGTAATCCTGCGCGGCTGGGGGTATTCCGACATCGAGGCAGGCACACGCGCTGGCCCGGATGATGTGCGTTTCGAGATCGGCTCGATCAGCAAGCTCTTTACCTGGCTGGGCGTGATGATTCTGGTCGAAGAGGGCGCGCTGGACCTGCAGGCGGATGTCTCCGGCTATCTGGTCGAGACCACCGTGCCGGGCGAGGAGCCGCTGACGCTGGCACAACTGATGAGCCATCGGCCCGGCTTCGAGGACAGCTATGCCCTGTTCGACCCCGCCATCGGTGCGCTGCCGCGCCCGCAGGCCTTGGCGGCCAGCGCGCCCGATCAGGTGTTCCCGCGCGGGGTAGTGACCGCTTATTCCAACTGGGGCGTGGCGCTGGCGGGGCAGATCATCGAGGATGTGGCGGGTGTGCCTTTCGAGGAGTTCCTGCAGGCGCGTATCCTCGACCCGCTGGGCATGGTGGACACCACCTATAGCGAGGCGACGGCCCGCCCTGACCAGCCGCCGCTCTCGCGCAGCTATCGTGTACAGGGTGGCATCAACCATCCGGCATTCCGCGTCGATATCGGCAGTTTCGGCCCGGCGGGAAGCTTCGCCAGTACGGCTGCCGATATGGGACGTTTTGTGCGGTTTCTGCTGAGCGATGGCGCGCTTGACGGAACAACGCTGCTTTCTCCCGCGACGATGGTGCAGATGCGCACGCGGCTGTTCGATGATCTGGACGGGGCATCGGACATGGTGCACGGGTTTCAGGCGCGGCCCCTGTTCGGTACCACGGCCTTTGGTCATGCGGGCGGGTTGAACGAGTTCCTGTCGAATCTGGTTTTCATCCCCGAGCTAGGCGCGGGCGTGTTCATCTCACAGAACGGCGGCACCCGGGCCAGCCTGCCGTTCATGGGGCCGGACCTGATCCTCGCGCATTTGGCGGCGAAGGCCGGGCTGTCCCATGACGCGCCAGAGGCCGCCCCTGACGCCGCCGATCGGGCAGCCGAAGTTGCCGGGCGCTACCTGGCCAACCGTCGCGAGTTCAGCGGCCCGCTGCAGGCGATGGCGCCGCAGATCAGCGTGCAGGCGCAGCCTGAGGGGGCGGTCCTCGCGCCGTCGATGCGTGTGGGCGCCATGGTAAGGCATGACCCCATTGCTCCTGATCTGTGGCAAGGCCCCGACGGCGAACGGATCATGGCGATCCGGGACGATGCGGGTCGGGTCGTGCGGCTTATGGATGGCTCGGGAAGCATGACATACGAGCGAATACGTTTCGGCAATGACCCGATGCTGGCGGTTGCGGGTTTCGGTCTGTCGGCGCTGCTGGCGCTGACCACGCTGATGGGGTTGATCTGGCGGCACGGGCTGAAGGGTGGCAGCCGCATGGGCACACTGGTGACCAGTCTTGGGGTTTTGGCGTCCGTTGTGGTATGGATGCTGGTCGCCGCTTCCGGATTTGCGCTCGCTACGGCCCTGCAACTGGGCATGGAATACATGATCGACCAACCGCAACCAACATTGGTCGTTGTTTTCATTCTGGCAGATGTGCTGGCTGTGTTGGCGCTCATCTTGCTGGTATTGCTCATTCTCTGGCGCGGGCGGGGCTGGAGCTTGGGGCGGCGTTTGCATCATTTCGCCTTTGTGATGGTTCTCGCGGTCACGGCGGCACTGTTCCGGCATTGGGGGCTGGCCTTCGGCGGCTTTGGCTGAGCCATGCGCTGGTCATGCAGTCGGTGCCGCTTTTTGGCCGCGCCATGTGGCGCGCAGATAGGCAATGCCGGATCATGCACGCCTACGGGCGCTGCCTGCCTTGAAGCGCGCGCGGCGCGGCCTTATCGTCGCGGCAATATCGGATCGTCATCAAGAGGGGCGCCATGCGCATCGACGTTTTCAGCGCCAAGCCACATGATCTTGTCTTCATGCAGCATGCCACGCAGGGCACAGCGCTGGATATGCAGTTTCACGAGGCGCGGCTGAACCCGGACACGGCGCGACTGGCGCAGGGCGCGCAAGCGATCTGTGCCTTTGTCAATGACGACCTCGGCGGCGCGACCATCTCGGTGCTCTCGGATCTGGGGATCAAGCTGATCGCGCTGCGCTCGGCCGGGTTCAACCATGTCGACCTGCGTGCTGCGCAAGCGGCCGGGATTGCGGTGGCCCGCGTGCCGGCCTATTCGCCGCATTCCGTGGCCGAGCACACGGTCGCGCTGATCCTGGCACTGAACCGCAAGACGCATCGTGCCTTCAACCGAGTGCGCGAGGGGAATTTCGCGCTGGACGGGCTGATGGGCTTTGACATGCACGGCAAGGTCGCGGGCATTGTCGGCACCGGGCTGATCGGCACGGTTCTGGCGCGCATCCTGTCCGGATTCGGCTGCGAATTGCTCGCCTATGACCCTTATCCCAGTGCAGAATGCGAAGCGCTGGGCGTGCACTATGTCGAGATGGACGAGCTTCTTGGCCGCGCGGATATCATCACGCTGCAATGCCCGCTCACGCCCGACACGCATCATCTGATCGACGATGCTGCCATCGCTCGGCTGAAACCCGGGGTCATGCTGATCAATACCTCGCGCGGAGCCGTGGTCGATACGCGCGCGGTCATTCGCGGGCTGAAATCGGGCCAGATCGGGGCGCTGGGGCTGGATGTCTATGAGGAAGAGGCGGATCTCTTCTTCGAGGATATGTCGCAGAGCTTTATCCCTGATGATGTCTTTGCCCGCTTGCTGACCTTTCCGAATGTGCTGATCACCGGCCATCAGGGCTTTTTCACCCGCGAGGCCCTGCGCGCGATTGCAGAGACCACGATCGCGAATATCACCGAGTTTCAAAGCAGCGGGGCGCCGCTCCACCCTGTGAAGCTGCCCGACTGACATGCAGGCGCTGCTCGCCGGTTTGCCGCTTCTGGTCGTGCTTGCGGCGATGGCGCTTCTGCATTGGCGCGCGGCGCTGGCGGGGGCTGCCGGGCTGGCCGTGGCTTTGGCGGTAGTCTTGGGGATGGGCGGGTTTGCGGCCCCGTTGCTGGTCGGGGTCACGCTGGAGGCGGCCAGCAGCACGGCCACAATCCTGTGGATCATCCTGCCTGCATTGGCGATCTATGAGCTGCAATCGCGTGTCGGCGCGCTGCAACGTCTGCGCCAGGCGCTGGCACGGATAAGCGATGACCGCTCCGTGCAGGCGCTGTTGATCGCCTGGTTCTTCGGTTTGTTCATGGAGGGGGCGGCAGGGTTCGGCACACCCGTTGCGCTTGCCGCCCCCCTGCTGGTTGGACTTGGTTTCACGCCGGTCCGGGCCGTGGCGCTGGCGCTTCTGGGTCATGCCGGGGGCGTGTCCTTCGGGGCAGTCGGCACCCCGGCATTAACGCAGGTCGAACTGCTGGGCCTGTCTGCCACCGCGCTTGCGGGCTGGACCATGGCGCTGCATCTGCTGCCGATGATCCCGCTGGCATTGGCCGTGATGCGGCTCGCGCAGGGTGAGCGGCTCACATGGGCGCAGATGCGACTGGCCATGCTCGCGGCGCTCTGCTTCCTTGTGCCCGCAACGGCGCTGGCATGGCTCGCCGGGCCGGAATTGGTGACGCTCGGCGGCGCGCTTATGGGCGGTGCTGTCTTTGCGGCGCTTGTCCGCCAGAGCGGTGGGCAGGCACAGGCGGGCTGGCGGCTGGCCGATCTCATGCCCTATCTGCTCATCCTCGTGCTGGTTCTCGTCACGCGCCTTGTCGCACCGCTGCAGCAGGCGCTCTCGGGCCTTTGGCTGGGCTGGAGCTGGGGCGGTTTCTCCGGCGGGCTGGCGCCGCTCTACCACCCCGGCACGCTGCTGGTGCTGGGCTTGGTGCTGTCGGCATCGCTGACCGGGCGCAGCGCCGCGCTCGGCCCCGCGCTGGGCGCGGCCCTGCGCAGGCTTGCGCCGGTCGCGCTGGCGCTCTTCGTGATGCTGACCCTTGCGCGGCTGATGGTCCATGGCGGTCTGATCGCCGAAGCTGCCGAGGCGGCCGCGCAGGCGGGCGCCTTCTGGCCGCTGCTCGCGCCGCTCATCGGTGCTCTGGGCACCTTTGTCAGCGGGTCTGCCACAGCCTCGAATATCCTCTTCACCGAGTTTCAGGCCGCCACCGCGCGCAGTCTGGACTTGCCGCTGATTTTGATGGCAGCCGCGCAGGGCGTGGGCGCTGCGATCGGGAATGCCATCGCGCCGCATAACATCATCGCAGGCACGGCCACTGTCGGCCTCACCGGGCGCGATGGTGAAGTGCTCCGCCATACGCTTGCCCCGGTGCTCGCCTATGCGTTCTTTACAGGTGCGATCCTGATGCTCTCGCTCTTCCTGTGGTATTGACCTTCATCAACGCGCGCTTCGGCGCCGCAGGTGATAGATCATTGGACAAACCCCTCACTGCGATGCGCAAAGTGGTTGAAACGATTCGCAAGGGAAGCCCCCGTGACCCTGTTCAAACTGATCCTGTTTGTACTCGCCAGCGGCCTGATCGCCGCTACAGCCCTTGGCCTATGGACCCACTCCCGCGACCGATCGCAAGCCGAGCGTGTCTGGGCGGCGCTGGAGGCCGCGCGCGAGGCCGAGCCTCCGCGCTATGACCCGTCGATGGTCGAAGGCCTGCCCGAGGTCGCACAACGTTACTTCGCCCGCACCATCGAGCCGGGCACGCCCCTGCACCGCGTCGTGCGGCTGGAGATGGTGGGCAGTTTCATCATGAATGGCAATGAAATGCCGATGCGGGCACGCCAAATCCTCGCCCCGCCCGCGCGGGGTTTTGTCTGGCAGGCCGATATCGGTACCGGACTGATACGATTTGGCGGCTCCGACGGGTATCACCGCGCGGACGGTCAGGAAGAAAGCTGGACCAAGTTCTGGCTGCATGGGCTTGTCCCATTGGCCCGGATCGGTGGGACCGAGGATCATGCGCGCGCCGCGGCAACTCGTGTGCTGTTGGAGGCGGTCTGGGCGCCGGCAAGCCTGCTGCCGCAATTCGGCGCCGATTGGGAGCAGACCGGCCCCGACAGCGCCGAGATCCGCTTCGCCAATATACAGGCCATTGAGCCCATGCAGATCAGCATCGATGCCGAGGGCAACCTGACCGAGGTCTGGGCGCTGCGCTGGTCCGACGCCAACCCGGAGAAGACATACCGCCTGCAACCCTTCGGCGGGCGGATGCTGGAGATGGCGCGGCATCAGGGCTTTCTCATCCCCAGCCGAGTGGAGCTTGGCAATATGTGGGGCAAACCTGACTATGCACCCTTCTTTCTGGCAACCATCACCAGCGCCGAGTTTTGACATGATCGCCCCAGCCGCCGCCCTCCGCCTGATCCGCCTCGCGGATGCTGTGGCCATCCTTACGCTCGCGGCAGTGGCTGCGGGGCTGGTCCTGCCCGCCCCCTATGTCGCCGTACCTGATCATCTCCGACCGGGTGCTTGGAGTCAGGATACGATCTCGGCCCTCGCCGCGCTGGCGATTCTGGTGGTGAATGCGCGGTTGCGGCAGGGCTGGGCCAAGGGTTGGCTGATCTGGGCGGGGCTGGTGGGCTATCTGTTCTATGCCTACGCGCTCTACAGTTTCGACGGCGTTCTGAACCCGGCCTATCCGCTCTATCTGGCCATCTTGGCCCTCAGCGTGCTGGCTCTTGTGCTGTTCGTGCGCGCGGTCAATCCCGCGTCGCTCGTCAGCGCCCGGCGCCAGCCACCGCGCCGCACTGTTGCGGGTCTTTTCGGGCTGCTGCTGGTGCTCTTCACCGCACTTTGGCTGTCGCAGCTCCTGCCAGCCATGGCTGCGCGTCATCCGCTGCCTGGCCAGACAATCTTCGTGCTGGATCTGGCCATCGCGCTGCCATTGACCGGGCTGACCGCTTGGCTGTTGTGGCGCGGCCATCCTGTCGGCGACCTGCTGGCGATCCCGATGCTGATGAAGGTGGCTGTGCTGGGCGTATCGGTCTTCCTCGGCACCCTCTACACCTTCGCCTTCTTCGATGGGCCGTTCATGCCCTTTGATCTCGCGCTTTATGCGCTGATGGGCTTTGGCCCTGCGGCGCTGATCTGGCCGTTCTGGCGCGGATTGACGCTCGCCGACTGAGTCATCTCGATCCATCGCCCCGATTTCGAGCGGATCATTCCCGACGGTCGATCCAGTGAACCACCGGCTGCGTCTCGCAGACCTCGCGTGCAATCTCGACCACATGGCGGTGATGGGTTAGATAGATCGCCTGACCGCTGCGCCCGATCCGCTCCATCAGGCGGCAGGCGGCGCGGGTGCGGTCCTCATCGAATGTCTCGAACACATCATCGCAGAAGAAGGGCAGCGCAACGCCCTGTGCCGCCAGTTGCTCATAAGCCGCCGCGCGCAGTGCCAGATAAAGCTGGAACCGCGTGCCCTTCGACATTTCGCCGATCTGCCGTGCAGTGCCATTCGCATCAATTGCCAGCAGAATTTCGGACGCGCCTTCGGGGCGGGTTTGCAGCGCTTTGTAGGCGCCATTGGTCAGTTCGGCAAAAGCGCGTTCGGTGGCGGCCATCATGTCGCTGCGGTGTTTGTCCCGATAGCGGCGGATGGCCTCTTCGGCGATGCGCAGGCCGAAGTCCCGTTGCAGATAGTCGAGCAGCGTCTCTTCGATCTGAAGCTGCAGCGTGCTGCGCTGTTCGACCAGTTCGGCGATCTCTGCACCCCCAGTGACCGCGTCAAGGTCGCGTGCGGCATTGGCCCGCGCAACCGTCGCCGCCGAAAGGCGCTCCTCCGCGCGGTCAAGATCGGCCTTCAGCGACTGCGCCTGCGCCTCCAGTTCCGGGGCCGTGGCATCACCGAGAAGGGCGCGGGCCGCGTCGATATCGGGCAGGGACAGATCACCGAGGATCTGCGCTTCCAGTTCTGCTATCTGGCGCCGTTTCTCGATCACATGGCGCGCTGTGCCGGTCGCCTCGCGCAGTGCCTGGAGGCTGCTGGTGTCGATTGTCGCGGGGAAGACGGCGCCAAGTGCTGTCACCTTGCGGTCGATATCGGCCAGTGTCGCCACCAGTTCTGCGCGCCGCTGCGCACTCTTGTCGAGTTGGCTGGCCAGTTCCATCTGCCGCGCCTTGTCGGCCTTTGCCTGCTCCGCGATCTCGCGAAGGTGTCGGAAGGTCTCGAGCGGGTCCGGCTGGACCGCAGCGAAACGTTGGCCGATGGCTGTCATGGCGTCCGTGAAGCGCTGCTGGTCGTGCTGCATGGCCATGATACGGTGCGCGGCCTCGCGTCGCGTCGCGTCATGCTCGCGCAAATCCCGCAACTGACCAAGCGCCTCGGCAAGCCGGTCGGGGGGGAGCGTGTCGCCAAACAGCGCCTCGACGCCTGCGCGCCACTCTGCGACCGCCTGCTCAGCCGCGCCCTCAAGCGCCGCTTGCGCGCGCTGCCGGTCGTCGGACTCGTCGCGAAGTGCTGTCAGCCTGTCAGCGGCGCCGCGCAGCCGGTCCAGATATTCGCGCTCGACTTCGGCAAGCTGTCGCGCGGCGGCCAGTGCGGCGTCGAAGCGGGGGGAGTCGAGATCGACAAGTGGCGCAAGCTTCGCGCGAAGCTGCTCGGCGCGGCCAAGGGTCTCGCGGTGCTGGTCAGTGACCATATCCCGACGACGCTGCGCCTCTGATGCTTTGGCATGGCGGGTGACCCAATCGGCGAAACTGGCAACCGAGAGCGCTGGCAGGCCGATTGCGCGCATGACCTCCTGCGCCGTGGTCTCGATCTCCTGCGCCTGTGCCTCCAGACTGTCGCGCTCTGCGCGGGTCTTCGCCGCGCGCGCCTGGTCCTCGGCCATATCCTGCCCGAATTTGCGCAACTCACCGAGTTCGCTCGCGTGGCTTAGGCGGGCGGCGTCGATCCTGTCCAGCGCCTCCATGGCGCGCGCGAATTCGTCCGCGCTCTCGGCTGAAAGCGCGGCACGATGGGCCTGCCAGAGGGCGTTGCGCCGCGTGCGTGCCTCTTGCGCGGCGTCATCGGTGGCCCCGCCAGTACTGTCGGCAATGTGGTGCATGCGGGCCCGGTTCGCGGCCATGTCTTCGTCAAGCTGGGCCAGTTTCTCCGACGAGCGCGCGATCTTTTCGGACAGGGCGGCATGGCGCTCAGCAAGCTCGGTGGCCGTCGAAAGATCGACCGGGCAAGATGGGAGCGCGCTGAAGCGCTGCGCACCGCTGGTCAGCGCGCCAAGCGCATCGCGCAGCGCTGCGTCGGCAGAGGCGATGGCCTGTGTCGCGGAGGCCGCCTCTGTGGCCAGTCGGTCGGCGTCGAAACGGCGCAGCAGGTCGGTCACACCCGTTTGCGCGGGTGGCGAATTAACAAGGGCTTGATGGGCCTTCTGCGCCTCGGCAATACGCGCCTGCACGGCGTCCAACTCCTGCGCTCCGGTCGTGCGGGTGGTGATGGCGTCACGCATGCGGTCGCGCAGTGTCTCGAGGTGCGCGATGTCCGATGGCGCGATGATGAGCCCGGTTGCATCGCAGCCCTCCGGTGCACCGAGATCACGCGCGATGCGCTGCATTTCGGCAAGCGCCTCGTCATGCTCGCGCTGGCGGCGGGGCAGGTCCAGGAGCGCGGTCTGCATCCGGCTGCGCAAGGCGTCCAGATCGTCGAGTTCCTTGGTAAGGGTGAGGCGTTCTTCGTCCACGACAAGCTTCGCATGCGCAGTGCGCAGTTCCGCGATATGCGCGTCGAGGCGGTCCAACTCGGCCCTGGCCTGCCCCTGCTCGGTCATCATCGAAACAAGCGCCTCAGAGTTGATGTCGATATGCGTAGGGTAGTCGGCATAGTCTGCAACCTCGGCCACAAGCCGGTCGAGCTTGGCCAGATTGGGCAATGCGCGGCGCTGGGCTTCGATCTGTGTCTGCTGGGCGCGCAGCGTGTCGCGGGCCGCGCGCGCCTGCGTCTCTTCCTGCTCGGCCGCCTGCAGCGCTTCCTTGAGCTTGCGCCAGGCATTGGCGGTCACATCCATCTCGCGAATGCCGCTCTCGACCTCTGCCAGGGCGCGCTTGAGTTCCGCGACCCGCGTCGCGCCAGAGCGCTTCTTGTAGAGGGTATTCGCCTCGTCCCGCGCCTGATCGAGCACGGCATTCAGGTCCGCGACACCGGCAGCGGCAGAAAAGAGCAACCGGCCAATATCACCCTTCGCCTGCGCGATATCCTCGCCGCCCTTTTCGATGGTGTCATCATCGAGGCAGAGCAGGCTGCGGTAATCCTCTAGCGAGAGCCCGCCAAGATGCGCAGCGATGGCGCTCTCGGGCAGGACAGTGTCGGCCTCGCCACGCAGATTGCCACTGCGAGAGGGCAGGCGGGTGAAGAGGCGCGCCTCGCCGTCGATATCGAGCAGACCCGAGACCCGTAGATTCTGCCGCTGATGCTGAAACGCATAGGGTTCGCGCGGTCTGAAGCCGTAGAGCAAGCGCAGATAGGCTTCCATGGTGGTGGATTTGCCCGCCTCATTGGGGCCGTAGATGACATGAAAATCCGACCCGTCACGGGGTTTGCCGAAATCGAAACTCTTGCCGGTGAAATGCCCGAAGAATTCGAGCGACAGCCGCTCGATCCGCATCAGGACGACGCCCCTTTCATCCGCGCAAGCAAACGCTCCGCACCTGATGCCGCAAGGCGCTGGGCAAGCTGTTCCATCGCGGTCTCATCCGGTAGAAGCTCGGCGCGCCGTTTCGGTGTGAATTCCTGCAAGACCGCTTCGATATCTGCGCGCCGACCCGCCGAAAAGCCGGGCTCGCCGCGAATGGTTTCCATGATCGCGGCAAGTTCGTCGGTCGCACTCTGTCCGGGCGCAGCGTGGCCCGCGAGATCGAGCACCAGCTTGTCCAGCCAGAGCCTGCCGGTCTCGCGCGCCATCTGCGCGACAGTATCCGTCCAGATATCGTGATCGCGCAATATCTGCCAGCGGCGCGCGCTATCCCCGGTCAGCGTTAGCCGGATGATGGCATTGTCCGAGACCAGTGCGCGGGCGATGTCCTGCAAGCTCTGCCGCAGCAGGTCGCGCAGGGCGTCATCACTTTCGGTCCGGGTGACGTCAACCTGCAGCGGCAGGAATTCCAGCGCCGAGGTATGGACCTCTTCGACCCGGACGCCCTCGCCAATCGTTACCAATG
This sequence comes from Paracoccaceae bacterium, assembly GCA_007134865.1. Classification (GTDB taxonomy): domain Bacteria; phylum Pseudomonadota; class Alphaproteobacteria; order Rhodobacterales; family Rhodobacteraceae; genus Roseinatronobacter. Next base: position 22,459 of record SLJW01000037.1, read on the forward strand.
TCGCTGTTTTCGGCCCCGGCTCGCCGATATCGCGCCCTTGCGGCGTTCCGGGCATGACGACCCAGGGTGCTTCGGAATGGACCTGCCGGCGATGCACATGCCCCAGCGCCCAGTAATCGAACCCTGCGGCGGTCAGGTCTGAGAGCGCGCAAGGAGCATAGGGGTCATGCCCCTGGGCACCGGCGAGCGAGGTATGCAGCATCGCGATATTGACCGCACCCTCGACCGGGGCGGGGAATTTCGGCAGCAGACTGTCGGGCGCATGACGGCTGGCAAAACTGACACCATGCACCCAGACCCCCTCGGAAAGCTGCACCTTGCCGCCGCGCCCGTCAAAGACATGCACATTCTCGGGCAGGGTGACTTCACCCGTCAGCGGGTTTTCGGCATCGTGGTTGCCCTTGATGTAGAAGACGCGCACGCCACCTGCGCGAAGGCGTTCGAGTTGCAGCGTCAGAAAGGCCGCTGTCCGCGCGCTGCGCTCGGCACTGTCGAAAAGGTCGCCTGCGATCAGCAGGGCGGCGACATCTTCGGCAAGGGCAATGTCGATGATCCGGGTCAGGGCGCTGCGGCTGGCGGTCTGCACCCGCTCGCGCAATTCGGGGTCGCGCAGGGCCAGCGATTTCAGCGGCGAGTCGAGGTGAATGTCAGCGGTATGAAGCACCCTGATCATGCGTAACGGCCCCTGATTTGCCCCATGGCAGGGGCTTTCCTTTTGCCCGGTGTAACAGGTCTGGCGGCAAACCCAAGCCCTTGCACTGCGGGGAAGAGCAGCCCAGCAATGTGCTCAGCCTGCATATGGGGCTTGCCAGAGAAAGGGGGACTCGCCTGCCTGTGCCGAAGCGCGCTTGCGGTCGCTCAGAACATCGGCGCGTATTTCCAGGCATCCGCATCGGGCGTGACCGCGTCGAGGTCGTAATCCGCCGCCTGCAAGCGACGCGCGATCCCGAGGCCCTGTTCGGCGGCGCGGTCGACCAGCGCGCGCCCGCCCTCGATATCCTGCGCCACGCCGCGCCCGCGGATCATGTCGATGCCGTGGTTATAGGCGCCCACAGCGTCGCCCGCCTCGGCGGCGCGGCGGCTCCATTCGGTGGCGCGGTCGGGGTCTTCATCCGCGCCAAGCCCGTTATGGTCAAGCTGGCTCATCCAGTTCATGGCCTGCGTCCAGCCGGCATTGGCGCAGGCCTCGAAGATGATGCGCGCCTGTTCATGGCGCCCGCCCTTGGTCGCCAGATACCCATTGGCACAGACGATCATGTCCACATCGCCGCGCCGTGCGCGCTCGACCAGCCGCTCGAGCGTCATCTCTTCGGGGTTGGTGGTGCCGTATTGCGAGAAATCCTCTTCCTCTGCCATGGCAGGCAGGGCGAGCAGCAGCAGGGGAACAAGGGCGCGCATGTCAACTCCTTTGGGTCAGCGGGTCTTGCGGGTCATGATACCACGGGCCGGGTCGAATCCCCAAAGCGCGAGCCCGAGAAAGACCGCGAAGGTGAGCGCGACCCAGCCCAGGGCCTCGAGATTGAGGCGCAGGTAGAGCGCGAAGCGGATCAGTTCGACCGCATGGGTGAAGGGGTTCCAGGCGCAGATATCGCGTAAAAGCGTCGAGGATTCGGCCATCCGCCACAGCGGATAGAGCGCGGTGGATAGGAAGAACACCGGGAAGATAACGAAATTCATTACGCCTGCGAAATTCTCAAGCTGCCGGATCGTGGAGGCCAGAAAGAGCCCCACAGCCCCGAGCATGAGCCCCGCGACCAGGAGCGCTGGCAACACCCAGAGATAACCCATCGGGGGCAGGCGTATGCCGAAGGCATAGGCGATGGCCAGGAAGGCATAGGCCTGCAGGATCGACACCAGCACCCCGGCAAGCAACTTGCAGAACAAAAGCCACCAGCGGGGCAGGGGCGCGGTCAGCAAGAGCCGCATCGAGCCCATCTCGCGGTCATAGACGAGGCTCAAGGCCGATTGCATCGCGTTGAACAACAGGATCATCGCGACCAGCCCCGGCACAATATAGACCTCATAGGTGATATAGGTCTGATAGGGCGGTGTGATCGACAGGCCAAGTGCGGCGCGGAACCCGGCCGCGAAAACCAGCAGCCAGACCAGCGGGCGCACGAGCGCCGCGAGGAAACGTTCGCGCTGGGTCAGGAAACGCAGCGCCTCGCGCTGCAGGATGGCCGACAGGGCGCGCAGATAGGGGCTCATGCGGCGGCATCCTCGGTCAGGGCCATGAAATGCGCGGCCAGCCCGTTTTCCGGAGCAATGTCGCGGGCCTGCCCGGTTTGCAGAATTTCGCCGTGATGCAGGATCAGCACTGTGTCATCGGGGCTGACCTCGTCCACCAGATGCGTGGCCCAGAGCACGGCAAGCCCGTCCTCGCGTGCCAGCGCATGGACATGGGCTGTTATGGCGGCACGCGCGCGCGCATCCAGCCCCACGGTCGGCTCATCCAGCAGCAATAGGCGCGGGCGGTGCATCAGGGCGCGCGCAATCTCAAGTCGTCGCCGGTGCCCGCCATTGAGATCGCGCGCCTTTTCCCCCGCGCGTTCGGCCATGTCGAGCCGCTCCAGCACCTCCTGCGCGCGTGCCGCACTCTCGCGCCGGGACAGCCCGTGCAGCGCGCCGAAATAGGCCAGATTGCGCGCGACGCTCAGGTCAAGGTCCAGTGTCATCTGCTGGAACACCACCCCCATCTGCGCCAGAGCCGCGCGCGGGGCTTGCTGCAAATCCTGCCCCATCACGGCAATCCGCCCCTGCCGCGCCACAAACAGCCGCGTCAGAAGCGCAAAAAGCGTCGATTTGCCTGCCCCGTTGGGACCAAGAAGCGCGCAGAACTCGCCCGGTTGGACAGCAAAAGAGACGCCTTTCAGCGCCTCTTTCCTGCCGTAGCGAAAGCTCAGATCAGCGACTTCAAGCGCGGGCATCAGCTATCTGCAGGCCGGTAGGCAGCGCCCCAGGGGAAACGACCGACCTGTATCGTCTTGATCGGCTCCTGCCGCACCAGATCGATCACGGTCACATCGCCAGACACGCCATTGGTGGTAAAGAGCAGCGTCTCGTCATTCGACATCGCCATATGCCAGACGCGGCGGCCCACCTGATGATATTTGATGACCTCGTAATTCTCGATATCCACCACGGCAATCCGGTTGGCGGGGCCGAGCGCCACATAGGCACGGGTCATGTCCTCGGTCAGGCGAAAGCCCACCGGCTGGATGTCATGCGGGTGCACATCGGGGATTTCGAAGCGGATTTCCACGATTTCCTCGAAGGTCTCGGTGTCAAAGACATGCAACCCGCCGCCGATTTCGGCACTCACGAAGAGGCGCTTGTCATCGGTTGTGAATTCGGCATCGCGGGGGCGGGAGCCGACCAGCGAGTTATTAAAGATTTCATGCGTTTCGGTGTCGATCCAATGCGCCATATTGGTGGTTTCCGAGGTGGTGATGGCGATGGTGCCTGCATGGTTGATCGCCTTGCCCTCGGGCTCGATGCCCACGGGGATTTGCGCCACGATGCGGCGTTCCTCGACATCGAGAACCGAGGTGATGTTGTCATCTTCATTCGAAATCCAGATATGACGGCCATCGGGATGCAGCACAAAGGTTTCCGGGTTCTCGCCCGAGGGCAGGTTGTGCAGGATTTCGCGGGTCTCGACATCAATCACCTGGATCGTGTCATCATCCGAGGCGCAGAGATAGGCCACCGAATAGTCGTGGCTGAACATGATCCCGCGCGGGCGGGCACCCACCTCGATCGTGTCCACGACTTCCATCGTCTGCACGTCGATGATGCTGACGGTCTGATCGCGCTCATTGGAAATCCAGACCTCCTGCGCCAGCGCGGGGGCGGAGAGCGCCATCAGCGCAAGGGCGGAAACAGTTGTTCTGATCATCGGTCGGGTCCTTTCAGTTGAATGCCGTGCAGGCGGTTTCAGGCCGGTCACGGCCCAGCGTGTCGAGTGTGCTCGATTGGTGCAGGAAGCCCTCCATTGGGGGCATGGCCACGAGCGCTGTGCGTGTGGCCACGGGCATCGGCTGGCGCATCTGCCCGTTCCAGTCGCGGAAGGTGATGGCCGCACCCTTGAAGGCGGCCAGTTCGAAGCGGTCTCCAAGGATATAGTCGCGCAAGACATCAGGATCGGCGCTGGAGGTGCGGGTCACAGCTTCACCCACGCTGCGCACGGCCGCCCAGGCCGCGTAATCCACCGGGCGCATTGTCCGGTCCGCCGTCCGGCGAAAGCGTTCTTGAAGTTGGGCCGCGCCGTAAGCTTCCACCCGGTCGGACCAGGCATCGGGGCGCGCACCCGCGGACCCGGCAACCGGGCGTGGCTCCCATGCGTTGAATTCCAGATAGGGGCCGAAATCACCGGCCTCATCTGCCACCAGCATGACGTGATGGCTGGGGAAATCCTGCGTGAACAGCGGGAATTCCTGCCCGATATTGCGCCGCATGTCGGACGACATGTCCCATTCGCGCTCGGCCCGGATGCGCGCACCGAATTTGGTGGCGGAATTGCGCAGAGCCTCGGCAAATTCCATATCTGCCGCGCGCTGGCCCGTGATCATCACCAGATCGGTCCAGCGCCTGGAGACCAGAAACTGCATCAGAGCATCGGCGCGCATTGCGTAGCTGGGCATCGTGTGTAGCACATTGGCGCGGCAGGTATCTTCGCGCAGTGCCTCGGATTCGGCGCTGGCATTGAAGATCAGCGCGCCCTCGGCTTCGGGGAGATCTGCCAGGGCGAGAAGTTTCTCGGCGGGGGCATGCACCACCAGAATTCGATGCTCGGCGAGCACGGTGCGCGCAGCCTCCAGCCAATCGTCGCCGAGGGGCACAATCGTCTCGCTCACGCTGTACTCATGGCCCAGAAAACTGCCTGTCTGGGCATTGTCCGCCAACCCCAACCGCGCACCCATCAGGCCGATATCCTCGGGCGGACGGTCAAGATTGGTCAGGACTGCGGGCCGTTCGACCTGCTGTTCCAGATAGGCGATGGGGATATCGATATTCGCTATCCCCGGCCCTGCCATGATCCAGATGGCAGCAGCAGATAAGAGTGCAGTCTTGCGGTTCATGTTTCCTCCTCCCAAAGGTCGGCACAAAGCTACTCCGATCCTTGCGACCCGGAAAATACGACCTTCGGCCCATAGACCATCGTCGTATTTCGCGCTCGGTACGGCTCTGCTTCATTTACGCCATCATGCTTATCGGAGGACACTGACATGACACGAATGACAACTTTTGCTGCGGCCGCCTTGCTGGCGCTGCCGGGCGTAGCTCATGCTGCGGGCGGCGATTTGGCCACCCTGCCAGAATCTCTGGAGATGCAGGTCGGCACAGGTGACAACGGGTTCGGGATCGAGCCGAATGAGTTTCAGATGCGGACAGGACAGGCCTATCGGATGACAATACAGGCTGTGGGCTGGCATGAATGCAACTGGGAGGCGCCGTCGTTCTTCAAGAACACCTGGATCCGCAAGATCGAAGCCGGGGGCATGGAGATCAAGGTTGCCTATCTCTACGAGCTGGAAATGGATATGGATGGAGAGGTCGAGGTGTTCTTCGTGCCGATCCGTCCGGGCACCTACAGCTTTGGCTGCCGTGGGCTGGAAGATCGCGGGATGACCGGAACGTTTGTTGTTGAATGACAACGCGCGGGGACGTCCGCGCGGCGCGCCTACTCCCTTCGTCGCATGGCCGATGGTCGAATAGCGGCAGGGATACGGGCCAGCTAGGGTCAATCCAGATCAGACGCATATCCCGGAGGAGACAGATGATACATCCCACCAAGACCCTGCCCATCGCCGCGCTGGCCCTTTCTCTCATGTCAGGCAGTGCCTTCGCCCATGGCGATGTCACGCCGCAGCCCGTCAATACGGATGGCCTGCCCGAACTGACCGACGGCTGGGAGTTCGAGAATCCGTTTCGTGACCCGGATGGCGATTACTGGGAGCGCGCGCTGCGCGTGGGCGATAGTGGCTATGGTCAGAACTGCGCCCGCTGTCACGGGCTCGAGGCTGTCTCGGGCGGATTGGCGCCGGATCTGCGCTTCCTGATGGCCGAGGAAATGGATGACGAATGGTATATGGAGCGCGTCCGCCGCGGATCGGGCGACCGGATGCCTGCGTATGAGGATCTGATGAACCAGCAGGCCATGTGGGCGATCCGCACCTATATCGAGACCCGCCCCGACCCGGATGGCATCGCCGAATTCATGCCCCGACTGCGCGAAATCCGCGACGGGCTGCGCGACAAGCAGGCCGAGATCGCTGAGGGCAATGCCACTGTCGATGATTTCGCTGATGAAATTGCCTCACTGCATGTCGAACTGGCCGAGATTGCAGCGCAGGTGCCCACTATGTCCGGTGCCCCCAAGGCCGACAGTATCGCACGGCGTGCCGCTGTGATTCTGGAACGGGGCGGCGACCGTTTCCTGCGCGACGCGGACGAGACCCTGACTATCGGCCTGTCAGTCTCGCGCTGAGCCTTTCCGAAAGGAGATGCCGATGACATTGAGAACCTCCCTGTCGGCCTTTGTGCTGATGACTGTCCTGACCCTTGCCGGGTCAGGACTTTTTGCGCGTGAATATCCCTCTGACGACACGGGCCGCGACCGTGTCGGCGTGGATTATGACGAGATCATCGAACGCGGCTATATCGAGATCGGGGTCTATCAGGATTTCGCCCCCTATTCCTGGCGCAATGGATCGGGCCAGCTTGTCGGCGTTGACGTCGAATTGGCGCAACTGATCGCGGATGAGCTGGGGGTCGAGCTTCGCCTGACCGACCTGCCCGCGGATGAGGATGTCGATACCGACCTGCGCAACTATGTCTGGCGCGGGCATTACATGGGGCGGCGCATCGTCAATGTGCTGATGCGTGTGCCCTATAACCGCGAGCTGGACTACCGCAACGAGTTGGCCGCGCTGACCGGCCGCTATTCGCAGGAGCGTATGGCGATCGGCTACCGCGTTTCGGAGTTTCCCGACGAGCCGCCCTTTCCCGGCAGCTTTCAGTCGCGCCCGGTCGGGGTGGAGACCTATCGGCTGGCCGATTTCTACCTGACCGGCCTGCCCGGTGTGCTGCCCAATATGAAACGGCGGCGCAATCTGGAGGATGTGATCGCGCTTTTGCACGAAGGCGAGGTGGTGGCCGTGATGGGCATCCGCGCGCAGCTAGAGCATCATCTGGGCGATGATCCGGAATTCGCGGTCGAAAGCGGGCCAATGCCGGGGCTGTCCGTGGGCAACTGGCCCGTGGGAATTGCAACGGCGTTCTACACTGCGCGGATGCTGAGCTATGAGGTCGATGACATTCTGACCGCCGCGGTGCGCGATGGTCGTGTCGAGGCTATCTACGCTGCGCATGGGCTGACATGGGAAGAGCCAGGGCGTTGATCTTCACCGGTGCCTGGGCGCGGATGCTGGGCGGATAAAAGCGCCCGCTCGGGGTCCCCGCC
>SLJW01000216.1 GCA_007134865.1 Paracoccaceae bacterium
GCCGCACCGGCCCGTTCAGTGTGCGCAGCGCGGGCTCGAAGGCCTCGGGCGGGCGCAGATGCACACCCTCATCGAGCACCAGCCCGTCGAATTTCGCCTCATGCGCGAAGAGGTCCACGCGCCCGTCAGCATGCAGGATGCCGAACGCCTGCACTACCGGCAGGCGCGGCAGGTCCGCGCCGCGGATATTCAGGAGCCAGCACAGGCTCTCGGGCTGGGTCAGCACTGTGGCGCTCTGGCCGGCATCTGCAAGCGCCTGCGCGATCTGGCGGCGCTTCTCCTCACTCGACAGCCCGGCGAGGTCTTCGGGGTGCGCGGTGACCTGCCCCATCGGCGGGCCGGGGCGGTCGGTCCAGAGCGCGTCGATCTGATTTGGCAGGCGCTTGAGGGTGATCCCGCTATCCTTGAGGCCCTTCTCCAGCGTCTCGACCTCATCCGGGGTGTGCAGCCACGGGTCGAAGCCGATCACGGCGCCATTGGGGCAGGCCTCGCGCAGCCAGGCGGCAGGTTTTGTCTCGGGCCAGTTGACCGGCGTGAAATCGGCCGCGCATTGCATCCGCGCCTGCACCCGGTAGCGGCCATCGACAAACAGCCCTGCACGGTCGGGCAGCACGATGCAGAACCCGGCCGAGCCGGTGAACCCCGTCAGCCAGGCCAGCCGCTCGTCACAGGGCGCGACATATTCGCCCTGATACACATCCGCGCGCGGCACCAGATAGCCCTGCACCCCCTGCGCGCTCAGCGCTGCGCGCAATGCGTGCAGGCGCGGCGGGCCATCGGCAGGGCGGGTCGTGGCAGTGTATGTCTGGAGCATCGGAAAGCCTGCATGAGCGCGTTGCACATAGTGGTAGGGCCGCGGGCTGCGCCGGTCAATGCTGCGCTTCGGGCGCTGCATTGCAGGAACGTGGCGCAATGGCGAAAGACGCATCAAGAATGAACGCGAACCTATTGAAGAATCAGCCTTTCAAAGATGAGGGCGCTCGGCGTCCACCGCCTTGCGGAAGCGATATTCAGCGCCTGCGGTCGCGCCGCGTGCTCATCGGCTGGAAAGCTACGGCAACATGCGCTTCGCAATAGGGTTTACCGGGCTTCACAGGCAGGCCGCAGAACCAGAATTCCTCGGTCGCCGGGTCACCGATGGGCCATTTGCAGGTCCGCTCGGTCAACTCCAGGAGCGAGAGTTTCCGTGCGGATTTCTCGATCTCGCGCACATTGGCCAGCGCTTCGGGGTCAATCTCGTTGGTCGAGGGCTGTGGCGGCAATGGTTGGCCCGCCGGGATGATCGGGCGCGGGTTGTAGGCGGGTGCCTCGGCCGCGGGTTCGGGCGTTACTTCGGGCTCGGGTTCGGGTTTGGGCTTGGCCGCCGCGCGTTCGGCCTTGGCCTGCGCCAGATCAACCACCGGGGCTTCGGGCCGCGACGGCGCAGGCGCAGGTTCGGGCTTGGCCGGGGCGGCCTCTGGCTCGGTCTCGGGGCCGTTGCGATTCGACAGGCCAAGCCGGTGCACCTTGCCGATGACGGCGTTGCGCGTCACACCGCCGAGTTCCTTCGCGATCTGCGAGGCCGAATGCCCCTCAGTCCACAACTTCTTGAGCAGTTCGACGCGCTCGTCGGTCCAGGACATTCTCAAACTCCGGCAGATGAGATGGCTTTTTCGCGCAATGCGCGCACCATTGTTGTGACACTGCAGATGAAATACATCGCCATGACGCGAAAGACAACTGCGCACAGGCGAACGACAATGACGGAGGTAGAAATGGCAGAGCAGAAGGCACCGCAATTCGGTATGGGCGCGCGGCGTTTCGGGCGGATGAACTGGCTCGGCCTCGGTGCGCTGGCGGACCGTGAAATTCGCCGCTTCCTCGTGGTCTGGACGCAGACGCTGCTTGCGCCGCTGGTCACGGCCGGGCTGTTTCTGGCCGTCTTCGCGCTTGCCATCGGACCAATGCGCGGCGAGGTGCTGGGCGTGCCCTTTCTCGCCTTCCTTGCCCCCGGCATCCTGATGATGACGGTGATCCAGAACAGTTTCGCCAATACCTCGTCGTCAATCGTTATCTCGAAAGTGCAGGGCAATATCGTCGATACGCTGATGCCGCCGCTTTCTGCCTTCGAGCTCGTGCTGGGCTATCTGGCCGGTGGCCTTGTCCGCGGGCTGGTGGTGGGCGTGGTCATCATCACGGCGATGGTGTTGTTGCTGGGGCAGGGGGTGGCGCATCCGCTCTGGCTCCTGGCCTTCCTTGCGCTGGGAGCGGGGTTTCTGGGCGCGCTGGGGATCGCGGCCGGCATCATCTCGAACAAATTCGACCAGATCGCCGCCATAACCAATTTCATCGTGGTGCCGCTGTCGTTCCTGTCGGGGACTTTCTATTCCATTGCCAGCTTGCCGCCCACGCTCGAGGCGCTCAGCCGCCTCAACCCGGTCTTCTACCTGATCGATGGCGCGCGTTACGGCATGATCGGCGCATCCGATGCACCGCCGCTGTTGGGCCTGGTGGTTGTAAGTGGGGCGTTTCTGCTGGTTGCGACAGTGTGCTGGCACTGGTTCCGCATTGGCTATCGGCTGAAACCCTGAGGCCGCGTGCCGCAGATGTGAGCGGTGACGCGCTTGTGAAAGCGCGAGCCACGCGCTACCTCGAGGATACAAGATTTGAAGAAAGCAGGCCCCGCCATGAAACCCCTTTTCGCGCTGACCCTTGCTGGCGTGACCTTCGCGACGCCCCTTCTGGCCGATGATCCGCGCTGGCGCGACTGCCGCACCTGCCACGCGGTCGAGGCACCTGATGGCAGTATTCTGGCCCGCGGTGGGCGTAGCGCGCCGAATCTTTACGGTATCGCGAACCGCCCGTTGGCGGGTGACAGTGGTTTTCGCTTCTACAGTGATGATCTGAGGGCCGCCGCCGCCACAGGTGCGCGCTGGACCGAAGATAATTTCGTGGCCTATCTGCGCGACCCCGACCAGTTCCTACGCTCTGTCACGGGCGACCCCGACGCCGAAAGCGGCATGCATATCGAGATGCGCAGCGGCGCGCGCGAGGTGTTCGAGTTCCTGCGCGATCTGTCGCAGTAATGGCGGGGAAGTGAGAGACTGGACAGCGACCCAGACGGAAAATGCTGCGGCTGCTTCCTTCCGGACCTGACCGGGTTGGCAAGGCGTCTGCCCGCGCCAGCCTCTCACGACGCGATCTAAGCGCTTGGCGCGCGCTTTGCAACCCATCCCGCGCGAGAAGCGCTTTCCCCGCGCGGCTGTTTTGCTCTAGGTAAGGCAGGGGTGCCAGACAAGGGACAGATGCCGGACATGGGCAAGCGCGGCTATCATCACGGCAATCTGCGTCAGGCGCTGGTCGAGGCCGCGCTTGATCTGATTGCCGAGAAGGGGCCGCAGGGTTTTACCATGGCCGAGGCCGCCAAGGCTGCCGATGTCTCGGCCGCCGCCCCCTATCGCCATTTCACCGGGCGTGAGGAATTGATCGCCGAAATGGCGCGGCAGGGCTACGAGCTGTTCGCCGACCTTCTGGAATATGCCTATCGCGACGGCCAGCCCTCGCCACTGGCGGCGTTCGAGGCCGTTGGGCGGGCCTATCTGGCTTTTGCGCGCAAGCATCCGGGGCATTATGTGGCGATGTTCGAATCCGGAGTTGCGCCCAATGCCTCGCGCGAATTGGCGGCAGCCTGTGCGCGGGCCAATCAGGTGCTGGTGCGCGCCGCGCATGACCTCTCGCAGCGCCTGCCCCCCGATCGCCGCCCGCCCACCGAGATGTTCGCCGCCCATGTCACGGCCATGAGCCACGGCATTGTCGAGCTATACGCCCGCGGCGCCCCCGGCACGCGCGGCCCTTTCACGCCCGAGGAGCTGCTGGAGACCGGCGTCGGGATCTATCTGCGCGGTCTGGGCTTTCTGGAGCCTGATCACTGAGGTGGCTCAGAGGTCGAGCGCCGATCGAAAACTAAATATCGAACGATTGCTGAGGATCTTCCGGGGGCAGATCGAGATCCGCTGTTCGAATTGCCTTGAGACCACTTCGCGATGCGTAGGAATGCACGTCCTTGTCGTCCGCATAGATGGTATGAGCGCCTTCTGCCTTCGCGATGGCGACGATCTGACGGTCAAACTTGATCTTGGTTCTTGTGGCGTCAGCGCTCGGCGCATTGGCGCGTAACCCGCCAGATCTGAGCGCTTCTCGCATGGATATGGCAGCTTCGATTGCAGCCTTCTGATCAAACGGGACGATACGAAAGGCCGCACTGTTGTTGAGCACGTCGAGGTACTGTGACATCGCGTCATCCGCAAAAACAAGCACTTCGCTTAGGACAGGCGTAGGGATGACAATCTTCTCCCTAGCTGCAGTCAGCCTCATGATCAGATACTCGATACGCTCTGGCGCTTGCACGACAGCTTCGCCAGTGGCGGGGTCGGTTGGTGACTTTGCTTGCGGATCAAGAACAAGAAGCAGAACGCTGCTGTCGAACACCACCATCAGTGTGGACCGTTATCCACGTCTCGCAAGGCTCTGAGCGTGCTCAGGGGATCATCCATTGCCTTCCAACCACTCCCCTCTACGCTGCGCATCTGGTCGATGGCTTCCTTGAGGTCTTGCGGTTCCAGAACGGTATAGCTTTCGACACGGAACTTTCGCAAAAGCCAGTTTCCGTCTTCGTCTCGAAACCAGCGCCCTGTTCCGAAGATTCGGACTGGCTCATACATGTGACGAGCGAGTTGCCTGGCCGTCTCCCGATTGGTATCAATCCCAGTGTATTTGACGTCGCCATTTTGCAGTTGAAGATGAACTGTCTGATCTGCACCCCCGACACTGATCAGGATACCGTCGAGCGACCCCTCCTGATTGAAGGGACCATACGTCGTCGGCTTTGGCCTCGCAGCACCCGGAAAGCCAATGATCTTTGTGCTGCTGTCGTCGCCCTCGAACAAAAAACCGGTTGCATTGTCATCAGCCAATAAACGGTCGAGTTCCGACTGGGCCCTGTTTGCCTCTGCGCCGCCTTCTCCGCGCCTGATCCGCGTCAATTGAGTCTCGACCTTCGGGACATCCTCATGATCGACTATTGTGACGACCTGTGTGCTACCAGCCTTCAGCCCTTTGAAGTGGACAGCATTCTCATGACCTAACAACAACGCAAGATTCTGCATATACAGCGCCAGTCTAGCCATAGGGATGGTCTGGGGCGAATAGGCGTCGATGTGAAAGGTGTAAGTCTTGCTCATGTCAGTTTGCTCGCCAGCATATCTACTATGCGTTGACCGACAGTATAGCGCAGAAGTGTTAGATAGACCATCAAGTCATTCAGTATCAGAGAGCTTATCAGCACGCGCAGATTGTCGCCGTAATAGAGATGGTTGGTCATCGCCTCCGACCCCCCGATTCTGCCCTTGCCCGACCCTACAAGAAACCGCAGCACCTGCCACCCTGCATGGGGCAGGGGCGGCAAAGGGGCATTCTCGGAAAAAATCGTGAAAATCCTCTTGCCGCCCTCTTGAAGGCTGGACGTCGTCTCCCATCTATGTAAATGTGAATAACATTAACACTGAGAGGATGGAACGATGACGACAACAACGGCATATGCCTCCTGGCCGCAGCGGGCGGAAGCCTGGCTCGACGGGTTCGGCAAAGGGGGATGGATCGCGGCGATGGTGCTGGGCTTCATCCTGTTCTGGCCCATCGGGCTCGCGCTTCTCGCTTACATGATCTGGGGAAAGAAAATGTTCGGAAAATCCTGCCGCAAGAAAATCGCCCATGCCCATATCGCCACCCGCCCTTCGGGCAACAGCGCCTTTGACGCCTACAAGGCCGACACGCTGCGCCGTCTGGAAGACGAGCAGGCCGCCTTCGATGCCTTTCTCGAACGGCTGCGCGAGGCCAAGGACAAGGCCCAGTTCGACCAGTTCATGGATGAAAACCGCCGCAAACGCGCCGCCGAGGCGCCGGTTGTCGCGGATCAGGACTGAGCACCGCACGATATGAGGCCCCCGGTGCCAGTACCGGGGGCTTTGCTGTGCCCGGACCTCCGCAGGTCGCGCAAGAATGCTTTCAGACTGAAAAATCCCAGTTGGAAAAGGGTTAAAACTGACCTAGGCTGCCTGCGACAAGAGGATCAGGACGCCCGCCATGGCAAGATCCCAATTCGGGGCCCAGATGCAGTTTTCCCGCCCGGTGCGCCAGATCGTGATGATGCTGATCGTCATCGCGCTGGTGGCCGTTGGCACCTATTTCCTGTTCCCGCGCGTCTCAGGCATCTTTCTGGCCAATATCTGGCTCAATGGCGTGATCTTTCTGGTCTTTGTGGTAGGGGTGCTGGCGACCTTCTGGCAGGTGATCCAGCTCAACCGTTCGATCATCTGGATCGAAGGGTTCGCTGCCGACACGCCGGGACATGAGGCCACCATCCCGCCCTCGCTGCTGGCGCCGCTGGCCTCGCTCTTGCGCGGGCGCGGGCGCGGGTCGAAGATTTCGTCCTCTTCCGCCACCTCGATCCTCGACTCGGTCGCGACACGGCTGGACGAGCTGCGCGATATCACCCGCTATATCATCAGCCTGCTGATCTTTCTGGGCCTGTTGGGCACCTTCTACGGCCTCGCGATCACGGTCCCGGCTGTGGTGGACACGATCCGCTCGCTGGCCCCGGAAGAGGGTCAGACCGGATTGCAGGTCTTCGACAACCTCATGACCGGGCTGGAAGCGCAGCTTGGCGGTATGGGCACGGCGTTTTCCTCCTCGCTGCTCGGGCTGGCGGGCTCGCTGGTGGTGGGGCTGTTGGAGCTGTTCGCGGGCCATGGCCAGAACCGCTTCTACCGCCAGTTGGAGGAATGGCTGAGTTCGATCACGCGCATTGGCGTATCGGGTGATCTGGAGCCCGGCAGCGAGATGGGCGCCATGGTGCAGGTGCTCGACGCGATGGCCGAGCAGATGGAGGCGCTGCACCGCCAGCAGGTGCAGGCCGATACCGAGCGCGCGCAGCTCGATCAGGCGCTGGGCTATCTGGTCGAGTCGATCGATCGCCTGTCTGCGGGCGGCATGAATGCCGAGACGCCGAGCGGTCTCACCCCTGCGCTGGAGCGGCTGGCCGCCGGGCAGGAGGCGCTGGCGGGTCAGCTTCAGGCGCAGGCCGATGATGGCGGGATGCATGGACAGGCCGAAATGCGGCTGCGGTTGCGCAACATGGATGCGCAATTGCTGCGGATTGCCGAAGAGCTTTCCGCGGGGCGGATTGAGACCACGATGGACCTGCGCGCTGATCTGGAGCGTCTGACCCAGGCCGTGCGCCAGCTTGGTCGCGCAGGCTACGGGTCGCGCCGGGAGGAGGGCTGAGCCGTGGCGCTCGCGCGCAGATCCGGGCAGCGGCGCGATGTCAGCGGGGCCATCTGGCCCGGTTTCGTCGATGCCATGACGGCGCTTCTACTGGTGCTGATGTTCGTGCTGTCGATCTTCATGATCGTGCAATTCGTGCTGCGCGACACGATCACGGCGCAGGATACCGAGCTTGAGGGGCTGACCGCCGAGGTCGCCTCTCTCGCCAATGCGCTGGGGCTGTCGCGCGCGCGTGTCGCGGCACTGGAAGGGCAGGTCGGTGAGCTGGAGGGGGATCTGGAGCAGTCGCGCGCGCTGGCGGCGGCGCAAGCGGCGCAGATTTCGGCCCTCTCGCGTGATCTGGGCGAGGCCCAGACGCAGATCACCGATTTCGAGGCGCAGGTGGCCGCGCTGATCTCGGCCCGCGATGCCGCCCTTGCACGGGGCGAGGAACTCACTGCCGAAGTCAGCGATCTGGAAGCCGCACAGGCCGTGTTGCTGACCGAGCAGGAGGCGCTGCAAATGGCGCTGGCCGCAATGCGCGACGAGTTGGATGCCGAGGCCGAGGCCGCGCGTCTGGCCGCCGCGCGCGCTGAAGCGGTCGAGGCCGCGCTGGCGCAGGCCGAGGCAGAGGCCGCCGCGCAGGAGGCCTCGCTCGCGCAACTGGCGGCACAGCTTGAAAGCGCCGAAGACGCGCGTATCGCGGCGGAGGATGCCCGCGCCGGGTTGGAGGCCGAGGTTCTTGCGGCCCTCACGGCGTTGAGCGAGGCCGAAGCCGCGCGCGATGCGGCGCTCTCCGGTGCGCTCTCGGCCGAAGAGGCCGAGGCTGCCGCTCTCGCCATGGTCGAGAGCCTGCGCGATGAGTTGGACGCCGCGCAGGAACGCATGTCGCTGGAGGAAGCAGCGCGCCTCGCCGCTGTTGCGCGTGCCGAGAGCCTGCGCGCAGAGCTTGACGATGCCGCAACGCGCTTCGACGCGGAGGAAGCCGCGCGCCTCGAAGCCGTGGCCCGTCTGGAGGAGTTGCGCGCCCGTTTTGCCGAGCAGGACGCTGTGATTGATGCCGCCGAGGCCGACGCGCTGGCCGAACGCGCCGCCGCCGAGGCGCTGCGCGAGCGGCTGGCCGAGGTGGAGACCGCGCTGAGTGAGGAAGAGCAGCGCCGTCTGGCCGATGCGGCGGCGGCCGAGGCGCTGCGCGAGCGGTTGGAGGGTGCGGATAGCGAGTTGACCGCGATGACACTAGCGCTTGAGGCCGAGCGCCGCCGAGCCGAGGAAACGCTGACCCTGCTGGCTGCTGCCCGCGCCGAACAAGAGGCGTTGCAGGACGCGCTCGCCAGCGAGATTTCGGAACGTGAACGCATCGCGGCGCTACGCGCCGTGGCCGAAGACAGCCTTGCTCAACTTGATGAACAGTCGCTGGAAGATCAGCGCCGCTTGGAGGTTCTGAACCAGCAGGTCGCGGCGTTGCGCGGGCAGGTCGGCGGGTTGCAGGAGCTTCTGGGCGAGGTGCGCGCGCGCGAGGCGGCTGCACAGACCCAGATCGAGAGCCTTGGCGCGGATCTGAATATCGCTCTGGCCGAACTCGCCGCCGAGCAGCGCGCCCGTGCCGATCTGGAAGCCGCCGAACGCGAGCGGCTGGAGCGTTTCCGCTCGGAATTCTTCGGCCAGTTGCGGCAGGTGCTGGAGGGGCGGCAGGGGGTCGAGATCGTGGGCGACCGCTTTGTGTTCTCTTCGGAGGTGTTGTTCGAGTTGGGCTCTGCCGATCTTGCGCCCGAGGGGCGCGAGCAGATCGGCGATGTCGTGGCGATCCTGAATGACGTGGCCGACCGCATCCCGCCCGAGATCGACTGGATCCTGCAGGTCGAAGGGCATACCGACAATATCCCCATCGCCCCCGGTGCCAGGTTCGAGGATAACTGGGCGCTGTCCCAGGCGCGCGCGCTTTCGGTGGTGCGTTACCTGACCGAGGAACGCGGGTTCCCTGCCTTCCGGCTGTCGGCGACGGGCTTCGGCGAATACCGGCCGGTGGACCCGGCCAACACCGCCGAAGCCCGCGCGCGCAACCGGCGGATCGAGTTGAAACTGACCGAGCGGTGAGCAGCGCACAACGCCGGCGATGCAGATCGATAGCCTCGGGAACGGGTTTTGCGCCAGCGGCCCCAAGACGTCTCATTCCGTTCTCGCGAAGGGAAACCCGCTCGGGGCGGCGCGGTTGAAGAGCGCAATATTGCCGCAATTTGCTCCAAAACCCGCCTTGGTTTCAGATATTTTTAACAAAAATCTAAGAACAACCTGAGGCGATTCGATCATGGGCGACAGCACCCAATCCAAACGACTGAAGCATCTGTTGCACTGCGAAGACGGATCGCTGTCTGTTGAATTGGTGCTCTGGGTGCCGGTCATCTTCATGGCGTTGATGTTCATCACCGATGCAACTGCCACTTTTCTCGCTCAGGCGAGCATGTGGCAGAATGCCGGCGAGATTTCGCGGGCGTTGGCCACTGGCACGACCAGCCTCGCAGAAGCGCAGCAATTCGTGAGCACCTATAGCCGGACCACGATGCAGGTGCAGACATTGGACAATATCCTTGTTGTGCAACTGTCACGTCCGTTCTCCGAGATCGGGACCGGTATTGCACTCTCTTTTGTCGGCGACCTGCAAGTTCAGGTTTTCCAGCGTATCGAGGAAGGGGTCAATCTATGACACCAAATGGGACCACAGCTCTCTTCAAACAGAGAATGCGCACGGTTTTGAAGGATGAATCCGGCGCAGGGTCTATCATGGCGCTTTTCGTTTTCTTCACCATGCTGATGGTTGGCAGTCTGGCCGTCGATTACGCCAATGGCGTGCGCACCAAGGCGCAGCTCCAGGCCGTCGCTGACGCTGCAGCGATGGCGGGAATGCGC
>SLJW01000091.1 GCA_007134865.1 Paracoccaceae bacterium
CGCGCCTCGGCGTCGCGGGCGTTCAGGACGACCAGTCGTGAATCCTCGACCCAGCAATCGGAATACTCATAGGCTTTGGCGAAACGGTCCTGCAGCGGTTCGCCCTCGGGTGTGCCTGTGAGCGCGAGAGTGGATGTGCCCGGCAGGATCTTGCGCCCACCCAGATGGTCATAAAGAAACAGCCCCATCCGGATCAGCCAGGCCGGGCGCCGCCCGCGCATCCAGGGCATGAAGATCGAGAGCAGTTTCGAGGTGGGCGTGTCACTCTCGAACCGCATGTCCTTGTGATAGGGCAGCACAAACCGCATCGGCCATGAGATATGCGGCATGGCGCGCAAGAGGGTCTCACGCTCGACCAGCGCCTCGCGTACCAGACGAAACTCGAAATACTCCAGATAGCGCAAGCCGCCATGGAACAGCTTGGTCGAGGCCGATGAGGTCGCGCCCGCCAGATCACCCTTCTCGCACAGCACGACCGACAGCCCGCGCCCTGCGGCATCGCGCGCGATGCCACAGCCATTGATGCCGCCACCGATGATCAGCAGATCGAAAGTTTCAGACATGGTTCCCCACTGAGTTACACGTCTCAAATTACACACTGCGCCTTGGCGTTCGCAACGAAAACAAACGAACATTTTTCAGCCGCTATTCTGCGAATATCCGTTCCTTTCATGCGCGGTTTCCTTCAAGAAGGCCAAAACCGAACAGGAAAGCGGCCACCATGCAACCCAAAAACGATTCGGACCCCAATCATCGCCACGCTTCGATCCTTGCGCAGGCCAGGGTCACGGGCCGCGTCAGGGTCGAGTCGCTCGCCGACACGCTTGGCGTGACAGTGCAAACCATCCGGCGCGACCTGACAAGCCTCGCGGAACAGGGCCGATTGCAACGCGTGCATGGCGGCGCGATCCTGCCCTCCACGGTGGCCAATATCGGCTATGCCGACCGGCGCGACCTGAACGAAGAGGGCAAATCCGCTATCGCGCGCGCTGTCGCGCGCGATATTCCCAACGGCTGCTCGCTCTTCCTGAACATCGGCACCACGACCGAAGCTGTCGCCCGCGCATTGCTGAGCCACCGCGACATCATGGTGCTGACCAACAACCTGAACGTCGCGAATATCCTCGTCGATAACCCGCATTGCGAGGTCATTGTGGTCGGCGGACTGCTGCGCCGCGCTGATGGCGGGCTGGTGGGGAATGTGACCACGCAGGCCATTCAACAATTCAAGTTCGATCTGGCGGTGATCTCCTGCTCGGCGCTGGATGAGGATGGCGACATGCTCGATTTCGACATTCAGGAAGTGGGCGTCAGTCAGGCCATTCTGCAGCAGGCGCGGCGCCGCTTTCTGGTGGCGGATCATTCGAAGTTCAAGCGCCGCGCTCCGGCCCGGATCGGATCACTCGCAGCGATGGACGGCTTCTATACCGATGCGCCCCTGTCAGTGGGGCTGGCCAATGCCTGCAGGGGCTGGGGGCTATCAGTCTCCATCGCCAGCGCGGAACACGCGCATCAAGGCTGAGCATCCGCCTCGCGCGGCTTCGCAGTGCTTTCCTGGCGCACAAAAATCTGCTCACCCAGCAGAAGAAGCGTCGGTGTGACCAGAAGCGTCAGCGCAGTCGCCACAGTCAGGCCACCGACAACAGTCGCCGAAAGCTCGGTCCACCATTGCGTGGAGGGCGCCCCAAAGACCATGATCCGATTCAGGAAATCGACATTGAGGCCCAGCACCATCGGCATCAGGCCCAACCCGGTTGTCAGCGAGGTCAACAGCACCGGACGCAGCCGCTGCGCACCTGTGCGCAGCACCGCTTCCAAGGATGGCTGACCAGAGCGGCGCAGCGCGTTGAATGTGTCGATCAGCACGATGTTGTTGTTCACCACGATGCCCGCAAGCGCGATGGTGCCCACGCCGCCCATGACCACACCGAAAGGCCGCCCCGTGACCAGCAGCCCCAGCAACACACCGGTGGTCGAGAACAGGATTGCCGACATCACGATCAGCGCCTGATGGAAGCTGTTGAACTGCAACACCAGAATAGTGAACATCAACGCCGCGGCGGCGAGGAAGGCGTTGCCGAGGAAAGCCTGCGCGTCGGCCTGTTCCTCGACCTCGCCGCGGAAGGTCCAACTGACAGTTTCAGGGAGGTCAGCGCGGTCCAGCGCAGCGCCGAGCGCCTCGATACGCTCACTGGCAAGCCAGCCGGGGGCGACCTCAGCCTCAACCGTCGCCACCCGTTGCTGTGACGCGCGCCGGATCGTGCCAGTGCGCGGCGCGGGCTCCAGCCGAACGAAATTCGAGATTGGCACACGCCCGCTGGCGGTCGGCACATGCAGGTTCTGCAATTCTTCCAGCGTGCGGTCACCCGGCGGAAAGCGCACGCGGATATCCACTGTGCCGTCGGCATCTTCGGGGCGGTAGTCGGCGAGCGTGATTCCCTGGGTCAACAACCGCACCGCCTGCCCCAACAGCGCCACATCGGCCCCGAAGCGGGCCGCCTCGGCGCGATTGACAACCAGTCGCCATTCAAGGCCGGGAACGGCCAGCGTGTCGGTGATATCGGTGAAGCCGCCCAGTCGCGCCATCTCATCACGCATGATGCGTACTGCGGCGGCGTGATCGGTCAGGTTTGGCCCCTGCAACTCAAGCGCCACGGGGCGGCCCGTGGGCGGACCCATCTCCATCAGCCGCACCTGCAGATCGACGCCCGGCAAACGCAGCCCCATCTCGCGGATTGCCTCGGCGATCTCGGCAGCGGGGCGGCGTCGGTCCCAGCGGACAAATTCGAGCAGCACCGCACCGATCAATTCCTCGTCGCCGCCGCTGGCGGCGAAGGAACGGGCATAGACGCTTCGGATCTCGTCAAACTCGGCAAGCAACGCTTCGGCCTCGCGCAAGATGGCGTCGCGTTCATGCACCGAGAGATCATCGCGCGAGCGCAACTGCACCTGTGCGAAATCTGGCTCGACTTCGGGAAAAAACGACATGCCGGCCCCGAAACGGGCATAGCTGCCAAAGGCCGCGACCAGCAGCGCGGCGACAAGCATCAGGACCATTGCGGGCCGCTGCACTGTCCATTCCAGCAGCCGAACATAAGCCCCGGCAGGACCACGCATGCTGCGCGGATCGCCGGTTTCAGCCGCTGCAAGCTGTGCCGCAGCTCGCGCCGATTGCGGCCGCGCCCGCCCGATCAGCCCGCCGATCACCGGCACGAAGATGAGCGCCATGGCCAGCGACGCGCCGAGCGTGAAGAACACGGTCACCGGCAGGAATTTCATGAATTCACCCACCACGCCCTGCCAGAACAGAAGCGGCAGGAACACGGCCAGCGTGGTGACAGTGGCCGCGATGATCGGCATCGCCATGCGCCTGGCCGCTTCGGCATAGGCTCGCGGGGCCGGCACACCCTGTTGCAGCTTGCGGTCGGCAAGCTCGACCGTGACGATGGCGCCATCAACCAGCATGCCGACGACGAAGATCAGCGCGAACAGCACCACCACATTCATTGTGTAACCGATCATCCACAGCGCCGCGACGCCGGTCAGGAACGCCCCCGGGATCGCCAGCCCCACCAGTGCCGCATTGCGCAGCCCCAGCGCCCAGACGATCACGATCATCACGAGGATCACGGCGGCGATGACATTCGATTCAAGATCGCCCAGCATCTCGTCGACATAGGTGGAGATGTCGATCAGATAATCCAGCGTCACGGGCGCGCCCCACTCGGCCTCGATGGCGGCGCCGGTCGCGCGAACAGCCTGCACGGTTTCGAGAATGTTGGCCCCGGCGCGCTTCTTGACCTCGAGCGCCAGCGCTGGCTGGCCGTTGATGCGCGCAAAACCCTGCCGGTCGTGAAAGGCCCGACGCACAGTGGCGACATCGGAAAATGTCACAACCATGTCGCCGCGCACCATCACAGGCATGGCGAAGACATCTGAAACATCCTCGATCAGCCCCGGCACCGTCAGGGTCACGCGCCCGGCTTCGGTCTCGATGGAACCGGCAGCGATAAGCTGACTGTTGCGCGCGATCAGACCGATCAATTCGTCAAAGCGCAGATCATAGGTTTCGAACACGGTCGGATCGACCAGCACCTCGACCAGATCGTCGCGCGCGCCGGCGATATCGACCTCCAGCACGCCCTCAATCCCTTCCAGCCGGTCGCGAAGATCGCGCGCGAGCAGGTTGAGCGTGCGCTCAGGCACTGCGCCGGAAAGCACTACTGTTACCACTGGAAATTCGCCAGTGGACAGCTCGCGCACCCGCGGCTCGCGCGCGCCCGAGGGCAGGTCGGACGCGGCCCTGTCCACGGACCGGCGCGTGGCTTCCAATGCCTCAGCCGGGTCGAATCCGGCTTCGAATTCCAGCGTTACCAGCGCGTTGCCCTCGCTGGCCGTGGCGCGAATCTCGCGCAGCCCCTCCAGCCCGGCGAGCTCGGTTTCCAGAGGCTGCACCAGCAGCCTTTCGGCATCCTCGGGCGAAATACCCTCTAGCCCGGTCGAGACAAACACCACGGGAATGGTGATATCCGGTGCCGCTTCCTTGGCGATATTGATGTAGCCCTGCACCCCGAAGGCCAGCAACAACCCCAGGACAAGCATCACGACACGCGCGCGCGCAAAGGCGAAATCGATCAGCATGGTGCTATCCGGGCGGGGGTCATGGCGCATCCTCGCTCACAGGGCGCACAGGATCGCCCGCGCGCACGAAACCCTGACCGCGGCTGATCAGCCGCACCGCTTGCGGCAGACCGGTAATCCAGACCCCCTCGCTGCGCGCCTGCAGGATCTCTACAGCGTGCTCCTGCACCACATCATCCTCGCCGACCGTGCGGACAATCAGATCGCCTGCCTCTGACAGCGACAGAAGCGCCGGTGAGACGAAATGCGCCTGCTGCGTGCCGGTTGGGATACTGATCTGAACCGACACTCCAGCAGCAATGGCACCACCGGGATTGTCCAGGCTGACCTCGGCCGCGAAAGTCCGGGTGTCGGGGTCGGCCACCGAGGCGATGAACCGCACGCTGCCGGTTCCGGTGTCGCCAGTAATGAACCGTAGCCCGGCAGTCTGTCCCGGCTCAAGCTGCGCCAGCGCCTGCTGCGGCACCCGAAAGCGCACGGTCAGGGGGTCAAGATCGACCAGCCGGGCCAGCACCGTGCCCGCCTGCACGACCTCGCCCACTGCGACCTCCAGGTCATCCAGCCGACCAGCGAAAGGCGCCAGCAGGACTGTGTCATCCATCCCGCGCTCGGCACTGGCAAGCTGCGCCTCGGCTGCGGCAAAGGCGGCGCGTTCGTTGACGAGTTGGTCCAACGTGCCGACCCCACGGTCGAGCAACGTCTGTGCTTGCTCATAGGCGCGGCGGGCGCGGGCCAGCTCTTCTTCGGCGCGGCGCAGCTGCGCGGTGCGTTCGCGCGCATCGAAACGCAGGATCACGGCGTCCGCTGCGAGCATATCACCCTTTTCCACTGGTATTTCGGCAATCTGGCCACCCATATCGGCACGCAGCAGAGTGTCGCGCCGCGGGGCCGAGACTCCTTCGGCCACGAACATCTGCGGCACGGTTTCGGCTTCGCTGTCGCGCACCAGAACGACTGTCGGCGGCGGCGGGCCGCGCCTGACCGCCTCCTCCGGTTGCTGCGGTGGAAAGAAGACAGTGCTCCCCATCCACAAAACCAGCGCCACAACCAGCCCAGAGGCGATCCAGCCCGATAGATCGCGTTTGCTGCCGACCGGGCTCACCCCGTGCCCCGCATTCCACTCATGTCATGCTGCATTCCGGCGCGCGTCGGGCGAATGACCGCCTGTCTGCACCGCATCATGACGGCTTCATCGGTATGAATCCTCACAGAAATCACCATGAACTTCGGCCGCTGACACCTGAGCCCGTATTAACACCACGCGCCCGGATCACTGCAAGACGGTTGCCGCAGAAAGTGATCCGCGCGCGTGTCCGGCGCGGAGGCGCTCTGGTTGACCTGGCCGCACTTGGGTCCGACACAGGATCTGTCAGACTGCCCGCGAGAGGTGCGCATCGGCTTGCGCGTCGTGGAAACTCGGGCCCACGGATTTTCAATTTCCCGGCTGTTGATGCCAGCGTAACCCATAGAGAATGGCGGTCATCACCGTGAAGAACGCAACGATGATCGCGAACGGTTCGACAAAACCGCCAATTTCCAGCGCAAAGGCCAAACCGCCAAGCACGAAGGCCACAAAGGCAATCTGCAAAGCCGTCGTCACCTTGCTGACAAAAAGCGATTTTGTCTCGATAGGCTGCGCCATCATCCATGACACGGCAATGGCCATGACGAGCATGACGTCGCGCAAAATAACGACGAGGGCGAGCCAGACGGGGATGATCCCGATGATCGCGAGCGTACAATAGATCGCCACGACAAGTATCTTGTCGGCGAGCGGATCGATCACCTCACCCAATGAGCTGCACATGCCGAACCGACGCGCAATAAAGCCATCAAGGCCGTCAGAGATCCCGGCGAGCGCGGTCAGCGCGAAAGCCCATGCCCATTCTTCCCGAAGGATCAACATGATCACGACCGGCACCAAGACGACCCGGAAGGCAGTGATCAGGTTCGGTATCGTCATGCGCCCTCGCGCGCACTGGTCCAAATTAGCATGGTCGACATTGTTACACCGTCCTTGATAATCGGCATCGGGTCAGGCAAGTCCCGAAACCGCGCGCGCACTCGTGCCATCTCCCCTGCTCAAGGTTGAAGGACATAGCTGCCCGGTGCCTTGCCGAGCCCCGCATCCGGCATTGCAGGGGGTGCCACCAGATCGCCGCTCTGCGAAGTCAGCCATTCCGCCCATTCCGGCCACCATGACCCCGGTTGCGGCTCATGCGCCGCCAGCCAGCGATTCGGCCCCTGATAATGCGCCCCCGCCGGGCGATAGCTGATGCGGTAATGGCGGCGGGGATGTCCGGGCTCGGAGAGAATGCCGGTATTGTGCCCGCCCTTCGTCAGAACAAAGGTCTGATCGCAATCGGTAAACAGCGCGGTCTTATAGACCGACCGCCAGGGCGCGATGTGATCGGTTTCGGTGGCAACGACGAACATTGGCACCGCGATATCCTTCAGCGCAATCACCCTCCCCTCGATCGCGAACCGCCCGGCCGTGATGCGGTTTTCGAGGAACACCCCGCGCAGATATTCCGAATGCATCCGGGCGGGCATGCGGGTGGTGTCATTGACCCAGACCTCGATATCCGTCGGCAGGTCGGGTTCGCCCAGATAGTAGCGGCGCACGGCGCGCGACCAGATCAGGTCTTCCGAGCGGATGGCCGCAAAGGCGCCCGACATCTGTGGTCGGTCCAGATAGCCCTGCGACCACATCAGATCCTCGAGAAACGCGACCTGGCTTTCATCGAGGAAGAGCAAGAGTTCGCCAGCCTCCGCGAAATCCACCTGCGCCGCCATCAGCGTGACCGAGGCCAACCGGTCGTCATGGTCGCGCGCCATGGCAGCGGCCGCGATGGCCAGCAATGTGCCGCCCAGACAATAGCCATTGGCGTGAACCCGCGCCCCCGGCACGATGTCCCCGATCACATCGAGCGCCTGCATGATCCCCTTGAGACGATAATCCTCCAGCGAAAGTTCAGCGTGTTCTGCACCGGGGTTCCGCCACGAGATGCAGAAGACCGTATGCCCCTGCCCCACCAGCCAGCGGATGAAGGAGTTATGCGGCGACAGATCCAGGATGTAGTATTTCATGATCCATGCCGGCACGATCAGCACGGGCTCGGCATGGACCTGCTCTGTGCTGGGGCTGTACTGGATCAACTCCATCAGATCATTGCGAAACACTACTTCGCCCGGTGTGGCGGCCAGCGTCTTGCCAAGAGCGAATTCCTCGGGCACCGGGCGGTGCTCCTGCGTCAGTACACGCTGGGCGTCATCGGCGTAATGCTGCGCGCCGTCGATCAAGTTGCGCCCGGCGCTCTTCCACGTCGCCTCGATGATCTCGGGATTGGCCAGCGGAAAATTCGATGGCGACACCGTATCGAGAAGCTGGCGCATGATGAAGCCGGTGCGCTCGGCATTCTGCTTGCGCAGCCCGCGCAGATCGGACGTGGCCGCCTGCCACCAGTCCTGCGTGGCCAGAAAGCCTTGCTGCCACAGCGCAAAGGGTGGCCGGTCCCAGCCTTCATGCGACCAGCGGGTGTCATAGGTTCCGGGGGTGAAGGGTTTCTTTCCGTCCTTTCCCGATGCGCCTTGGGCGGCGAACTGCGCCAGTTTGAACCAGTTGTCGCGCGCACGCTCCATCAGTTCCAGTTGACGCCCCGGCGCCCGGGCCAGATGCATTGCCCAGTCGCCCCAGGCATCCAGCATCGCATGTGGAGACACGCCGCCGGTCATGCGCGCCAGACTGGCCATCGCCCCGCGATCCAGTGTGGCATAGGGATGTTGTTCACGATCATCCGCGTCGGATGTCACCGGCAAGACCGCCGGGAGTTGCGGCTTGCGGTCCGCAGCGGCTTTCGGTGATTTCTGCCGCGAAGCTTTGCTGGTCTTTCGGCTCATGCTGGTCTCTGCCCGTCGGCTTTGTTTGCGACAGTCTTTCTCAGTATCAGGCATCCCCATGTCACATGCCCTCCCGCGATGGCCTTGCGCCAATGGCCGAGACTGGTGGCGATTCTATGAGCGGCTTCTGGTGCAAGGCCCGCTGGCGGCGGTGACAGGGCTTGAGCGAGTTTGGCATAGTGGGTTTTGATATCCGAGGGGTTTTCCTCGCTGTGCTCGATGAAAAAACCCGCAGCCCGTGCCATGGCGGCGTAATCGCCCGGCGTGGCGAATGTCTTCACACCCAGTCTCTCGAAGGCAGGGGCGACCATCGCCGGATCAGCGCCATCGGATGTCATGATATCCGACACGGCGAAGACACCACCCGCGCGCAGCACCCTGTACGCCTCGGAAAACACGCGTGCCCGGTCGGCCGAGTGGATGATCGCTTCCTGACAGACGACCCCGTCCCAGACGCCAGGCGCGCTGTCGATGTCATGAAAATCTCCCTCGGTGACCGAAACGCTGTCTGCCAACGCGGCCTCGGAAAGTGTTCGGCGGGCTTGTGTGACGCAGGTCTGCGAGATGTCCATACCGGCGGCATGGCATCCCAGCCTCGCAAGCTGCACCAGCGTCCCGCCGAACCCGCAGGCGAGATCGAGGACCCGGTCGCCAGCCTGAAAGCCCGCGAGGCCCAGCAGACGCTGAGTCATGGTCACCGAAGCATCGGCCACACTCTCCCGCCCTGTCTCATAGCGGCCAATATGAATGTCCGACCCACCCCAGCAGAGCCGGTAGAAAGCCGACGTATCGGCCGCATCGTAATATTCGGCTGCAGCAGACGCATTCGCGCTGGTCCGAGACATGGCTGATCTCCTGCTCGTCGCTCCACGTCTTGATAGCATTGCTCCGCTTAGTCCGTAACCCCGGTACGGATGCGCACAAACGAACGGCTCCGCAAGACAAGCGAACTCTGCAGACTTCGTTCAGGAACCTTGCGGGGATTTCAGCTTGTCCCGTCTTTGACGGATCATGGTTGGATGCCCCCTACTCGACGGCCATTTTCGACACCATGCGCGCAATCTTCATATATTCAAGGGCCAAATGGACCGTGAACCGAACGTCAGGGCGCCTGCGTCCCTTCATGTCCCGCCATTATCGTTCCCACAGACTACGGCATGTCGGATCGCAGCGTCCCTCGCTGTCCGATTTACTTTGCGGTGTCAGTAAATGGTTTACAATTCCTCAGGGCCGTCACGATGGATGATCAGTCCCCCGTCACCGGCTGCGAAGATCGTGTTATCACCGGAAAACGCGACCGCGCGCAGCCCGGCTTCGACGCCGGTCGGGTCCGGGTGCCAGTTCTTGCCATCGTGAAGCATTGCTACGCCGCCGGATCCCACTGCCATCACATGGGTGGCGTTACCTGCGAG
>SLJW01000239.1 GCA_007134865.1 Paracoccaceae bacterium
GAGCACATAGTCGAAATCCCAGTCATGAAAACCCAGCTTCTCCAGCAGCTCGAAGCCGTGGATGATCCCGCGCCCGCCGCAGCCGCGGCCCACTTCCGGGCCGCCGAGTTCCATGGCGAAGACGCCGTTGCGCTTGAAGCAGACATCACCGATCGTGACTTCCTCGCCCGCGAGCTTTTTTTTGGTCGAGGTCTCGATGATCGTCGGGCAGGCCTTGCCGGCGAACAGAAGCGAGGTCGTATCCGATTTCGGATCGCAGCCGATGAGCAGCACGCGCTTGCCCTGTTCGGCCATCATGCACGACAGGTTCGCCAGCGTGAACGACTTGCCGATGCCGCCCTTGCCATAGATCGCGATGATCTGGGTGTGCTTGGTGGGTTCGGACTGGGGCACTTCCAGCGTCGGCTCTTCATGCGCCTCATCACGCAATCGCTGGTCGAAATCCTTGAGGTTCGGAACGTCGAGGGTCATGCAGTTGTCTCCCAGTCGAGTATCATCTTGAGGCAGTCGGGGTCGCTGAAGGCCATCTCATAGGCGCTTGCAGCCTCGGCGGGGCGCGCGTGATGCGTGATCAGCCCTTCCAGTGAAAGTTTGCCCGTATCGATCAGATCACGCGTGGCGATCAGGTCATCGGGCTGCCATTCGGCGGCGATGCGCAGCCGCGCCTCCCGCATGAAGGCGGGAACGAAGGCAAATTGCAGCGGCTTGGTGTAGAAGCCCGCAAGCACCAGTTCGCCATTTTTCGCGAGGCGGCCGATGAGCTGGTCGATCAGCCCCTCGGCGCCTGAGGCATCCATGATGCAGCTATAGTCGCGTCGCGTGTCTTCATCGGGGTGACAGACCGCGTAGCCGTCAGCACCGCCCTGCCGCGCCGGGTTCACTTCCCAGACCTGCGGCGCGGGTGAGCCCGATGCGATGACGATCCGTGCAATCAGACGGCCCAGCACACCATGCCCGACCACAAGGTCGGGCATGGTGGCGTGAGTACCCGCCACAGCGTGACGGGCAGTGGCGGCCAGTGCCAGTAATGCGCCTGCTGCGCCCATGCCGGGATCAATGCGGGTGACCCGCTTTGCATCTGTGACAAGAGTTCGCGCTGCGCCGCCAAAGAGACCGAAAACCGGCCCCTGTTCGCCTGATTCGAAACAATTCGCTCCGGGCACGAAGACCCGTTCTCCGACGCGGAAGCCAGTCTCGGCCCCCGCCTCGATCACTTCACCCTCGGCCTCATAGCCGGGAACCAACGGATAGCCCATGCCCGGAAAGGGGGGCATCTCACCGGACCAGAACAGCTTTTCAGTGCCCGTGGAGATCCCCGAATGGCCAATGCGCACCACCAGATCCTGCGGACCGGGAGCCTTCAATCCGACAACGCCCAGCGAAAGCTGGCGCGGTCCGGAAAGAATGATGGCATCTGTTTGCACGGGTCCCCTCCTGCGGTGTGCAACCGGTGTCGGGATGTGTCAGCCCGACTCGACGGCTCTTTATGTAATCTTAGCGATACAATATAGACTGTCAACTCTCATTGACACTTCTTCTCTGCTTTTCTTGGGTAACGCCCAGCTTGCGGGCCTCGATTACACGAGTGACGTACGCCCGATTCCCGCAAGCCCCTGAAGTTGAAACGAATCCTGCTTTGCGAAGCAGTGCGCCGATCTCATCTGCGCTGCGCGTGCGCCCCGTCTGCATGGCAAGGGTGTAAACTGCGAAATACACATCTGTCTGCGGATCGGGCCTCGCGCCGCCTGACATTGGCTCGATAATCAGCACTCGTCCGCCCGGTGGCAGCCCCGCATGGACCTTGGCGAGGAGCGCCGCGACCGTTTCGTCGGTATGGTCGTAGAGTACGCGCACGAGGCTGATCACATCAGCGCCCACCGGAAGCGGGTCAGTGCGGAAGGAGCCGCCGTGGCGGGCTACATCTGCGGGCAACCTCGCCTGCGCTACGACATCGGGAAGGTCGAACAGCGACAGCGCCAAGTCCGGATACTGCGCACGCACCGCACGCAGGAAGGCACCTGTCCCACCGCCGACATCAAGCAAATGCTGCGCGCCGTTGAGCGAAAGATGCGCTAGTGCTTCCTCCGCGACAAGTGCCTGGCTGTCGGCCATGAGCCGCGAGTAGCGAGCAGTCACATCGGCATCCATGGGCCCGGTCGCTCCAAAGACATAAGGCCAGAAGCGTGCCAGGTCGGAGTCGGTTTCGCCCTTGATGAAGGCCACAGGGTCAGCAAGGTCGCGATAAAGCACGCTGTGATGGCGCACCATGTCCTGCAAACCCGGCACTGATAGAAAGGCGGCGCCGCGTCGGGCGAGAGCGAAGCGCGTGCCCTTGCGTTTCAGAAGCTGCATCGCGGCCCCGGCCTGCAGCAGAATCTGCATCCGCGCGGGCGGGACTTGCAGGCGGGCCGCGAGCGTTTCGGCACTGATTGGGCCATCGGAAAGATGATGCAGCACCCGCAATTCGACCAGCGCCATCAGCATCTGGCTTTGCACGAAACCCTGCATCAGGTCGAATAGCTCGGCACCCTCGCGCCGCGCGATGCTGCGCAACCCCGGCACTCTCGCGCAGAAAGACTGAAACCCAGGCGAGCCCGCCAAGCGGTTGATCAGCCCCGCAGGTCTTGCAGGGCTGTCCTCGGCGGAAATCATGGTCATGCGCCTAGACCCGGACCGGAGCGACCGGGGTCATTCGTTCGGCATAGAGCTGAACGAGCTGTGCCAGTTGCGCCTCGCCGGGGCAGGAAGGGATCGAGGCAATGGCGCCGCCGAGAATGTCCTGCAACCGCTTGATCGCACCCTGAACGCCCAGTTCCTCGACCGCCGAGGGGCGCGCGTTGGCGACGTCCTGTCCGACGGGCTTGCCAAGCACGGCCTCGTCATAGAGTGCGTCGCGCAGGTCATCGGCAACCTGAAACGCCTCGCCAATGCGGGCACCAAGTTCTTCCCAGGGCTCGGGCTCATGCCCGGCGGCGAGCGCGCCCATCTGGGTTGCAGCCATGAAGAGAGCGGCGGTTTTCGAGCGATGATAGGCGCGCAGATCGACCGTTTTTTCACTCTCCCAGCCCTGACCGGCGCAGATACCATTCGGCATGCCGGTATGATGCGCCAGAAGCTGGACAATCCGCAGCGCACGCAGCGCGTCGGCCTCAGGAACGCGCGAGAGAACGTCAAAAGCGGCTATGATCAGGCTGTCGCCTGTCAGCACCGCAAGCGGTTCGGAATAGGCCAGATGCACTGTCGGCTTGCCACGGCGGAAATCGGCATTGTCGAAAGCAGGCAGGTCATCGTGCACAAGACTCGCGCAGTGGATGAGTTCGAGCGCAATCGCGGCGGCATCCGACAGATTCGGGCGGTCGTCGCCACAGGCCAGCGCCACCGAGAGGCAGATCGTTGGACGGATGCGTGCGCCGCCGGGAGTGACCGCATAATTCAGGGCAGCGGCCAGCCGTCCGGGCGCTGCACCCTCGGAGCCTTGCGCCTGCGCGATGGCCGCGCCCATGGCCTTGTCGATTCGCTTGCTCAGATCCATCACGACCCCTCTTTTTCCCTGAATGTCACTTTCAATGGACACATATGTGTAAATTAGACTGGACAGTTTTGCCGAAAGAGTCAAGAATTCTCGCCATGGTCACGCAAAAAGACAGGGTCGCCGTCATCGGCGCGGGCATAGGCGGGGTGGCTGCTGCCATTCGGCTTGCCGCAGCTGGACGCGATGTCACTGTCTTCGAAGCGCATGGTTGGCCCGGCGGCAAAATGCGTATTGTCGGCTCGGCGGCCGGGCCGGTCGATGCCGGCCCAACTGTTCTGACAATGCGCCATGTGCTCGAAGAGCTTTTCGCAACTGCGGGCGCATCGCTGGAGAGTCATGTAACGCTGAATCCTTTGCCCGTGCTCGCCCGGCATTTCTGGCGCGACGGCACAACGCTGGATCTGATGCCGGAACCTGAAGCCAACGCACATACGATCGGTGCGGTGTTTGGCGTCCGGGCGCGGTCCGAATTTCTGCGTTTCGAAACGGAAACACGCACCCTTTTCGACGCTTTCCGTGCCCCCATCATGGACAGCGCGCACCCCGACGCCTTCGGAGCTGCGCGCGCAGCTCTCGCCAAACCGAGCGTTATGCCGTGGCTGATCCCCGGACGCAGTCTTGCACGGATGCTTGCCGCACGCTTTTCCGAGCCTCGACTGCGCCAGTTATTCGGGCGCTATGCCACCTATATCGGTGGCAACCCGCTTACAGCGCCTGCCGTTTTGGGGCTGGTCTGGCAAGCCGAAGCGAATGGGGTCTGGGCGGTCAAGGGTGGCATGGCAGGCCTCGCGCGCGCTCTTTCCGATCTGCTGGAGCGCATAGGCGGCCTTGTGCACCTCAACACGCCTGTCGCCCAGATCCTTACATCAGGTGAAACGGTCACAGGGCTACGGACCGCCGATGGTTTCGAGTTTCCCTTCAGCCAGGTTGTCTTCAATGGTGATCCAGAGGCCCTGCCCTATCTGCTCTCCCAAGCAGAACCACGCAAACCCACCCCGCGCAGCCTGTCGGCCCATGTCTGGACCTTTGCGGGCGAGGTGGCGCCCGAGGGGCTGGGACGCGAAGCGCTGGCCTATCACAGCGTCTTCTTCGCCGATGATCCAGTGCAGGAGTTCGAGCCGCTCGCGCGTGGTGAGATGCCGCAGGACCCCACAATATATGTCTGCGCGCAGGACCGCGCCGAGCGAGTGCCCGATGGCGCCGAGCGCTTTCAATTCATCC
The DNA here is from genome assembly GCA_007134865.1 of Paracoccaceae bacterium. Lineage (GTDB taxonomy): Bacteria > Pseudomonadota > Alphaproteobacteria > Rhodobacterales > Rhodobacteraceae > Roseinatronobacter. The sequence goes on from SLJW01000239.1 coordinate 4,754, forward strand.
TCAATGCGCCGGCCTTGCATAGGGCGGTGCCCGAGACGGAGCCCCCATGCAGGACCAATCCTTTCGCGCGGCTGCAGACCTTCGGCCTGAAGCTATCCCCGCATCTGACCGATCAGGCGCTGACCACGCCCGGCCGCTTCGCACAGCTGTTTCCGCACTCACAGGGGGCGCTTTACGGGCTCAGCCCGAACGGGGCAATGGCAACATTCCAGAGACCACAGGCCCGGACGAAAGTGACGGGGCTCTATCTGGCGGGGGGCGGGGTGCATCCGGGGGCGGGCGTGCCGATGGCACTGACTTCGGGACGGCACGCAGCCCAAGCAGCCCTCAGCGACCGGATTTCCGCGCCCATGTCCCGCCCGACGGCTACGCATGGTGGTATATCGACGGAATCAGCGATGACGGGGAACGCGCCGTCTCGGTGATCGGCTTTATCGGCTCGGTGTTTTCGCCCTGGTATCGCTGGTCAGGCAGGCGCGATCCACAGAACCATTGCTGCATCAATGTCGCGACCTACGGACCGAAGGGGCGGTTTACCATGACCGACCGGGGCCGCCCCGCCCTGCGCCAGTCCAAAGATGTGTTCGAGGTCGGCCCTTCCTCGATCCGCTGGGAGGGCGACCGGCTGGTGATCGACGTGAACGAGGTTTCCTCGCCACCACTGATCAGCCGGGTGCGCGGGCGGATTACGCTCCATCCCGAGGCGCTATTTGGTCAGACTGTCGCGCTTACCCCGGACGGGCGCCACCGCTGGCAGCCCTTCGCACCGATTGCACGGATTGAAGTGGACCTCGCGCCTGGCCACTGTTGGCAGGGTCACGGCTATTTCGACGCCAATTTCGGTGAGGCCGCGCTGGAGGATGATTTCGACTACTGGACATGGGGGCGCTTTCCGCATCAGCGGGGCGCGCGGTGTTTCTACGATGCCACGCTGCGCGACGGAAAGCAGCAATCGACCGCGCTGGAGTTCCATTCCGATGGGCATATGGCAGAGATCGCACCGCCGCCCAAGGCACCGATGCGCCGCAGCCTATGGGCAGTGCGGCGCGAGACAAGGGCCGATGCGGGGTTCACGCCGCGGCAGGAACTCGCCATGCTCGATGCGCCTTTTTACGCACGGGCTGCCGTGCGAACGCGGATCGATGGGCAGGAAAGCGTCGGCGTGCACGAAGCGCTCGACCTGCGCCGCTTTGCCCAACCGCTCCTGAAGCCGATGCTCGCAGTGCGGGTGCCCCGCCGGCGCAGTTGGCGTTTTGAGGATAGCGGTCGATGATCCACTTGAGCTTTTATCGCAAAGGCGGATAACGGCCGCGACGCCAATCCCAAGACAGCATATTCCAACAGACCGGATGAGCGGGCCGGTTGCGGACGCTTCCTACTCGGCCGCGATGGCAGCCGCGTCACGGGGGCTGTAGTTCAGGACTGGGGCGAGCCAGCGTTCGGCTTCGGCAATCTCCCAACCCTTGCGGGCAGCATAATCTGCGACCTGGTCACGCTCAACCTTGGCAACACCAAAATAGTAGCTGTCAGGATGCCCGATATAGAGACCCGAAACCGACGAGCCTGGCCACATCGCCATGCTTTCGGTCAATGTGACCCCAGTCGCGGCCTCGGCATCCAGCAGTCGAAACAGCGTTCGCTTTTCCGTGTGATCAGGCTGCGCGGGATAGCCGGGGGCGGGGCGAATACCACGATAGGGCTCACCTATCAATTCTTCGGGGCGGAAGGCCTCATCCGGCGCATACCCCCAGAACTCGCGCCGCACCCGCTCGTGCAGCATCTCGGCCATGGCTTCGGCACAGCGATCCGCCAACGCCTTGACCATGATGGCGGCGTAGTTGTCATTCGCGCGGTCAAACGCTTCGGCAATCGCAACCTCTTCCGGCCCGGCAGTCACAACGAAACCGCCGACATAATCGCTCGCTCTGCCCTCGGGCGCTACGAAATCTGCAAGCGCCAGATTCGGGCGACCGGGGCGCTTGGCGTGCTGCTGGCGCAGTGTGTGCAGCATCGCCAGAGCTTCGCGTCGCCCCTCGTCAGAATATAGCCGGATGTCATCCCCCACGGCATTGGCGGGCCAGAAGCCCACGACAGCACGCGGTGAGAACCAGCGTTCGTCGATGATCCGGGCGAGCATGGCCTGCGCATCATCAAACAAAGCGCGAGCCGCTTCACCCTGCTTCTCATCATCGAGAATTTTCGGATAGACGCCCTTCATCTCCCATGTCTGGAAGAACGGCGTCCAGTCGATATAGCGTGCTATCTCGGCGAGATCCCAATCGTCCATCACCCGTGACCCCGTGAATTCAGGGGTAGCCACAGAATAACCCTCCCAGTCGATCACCATTGCATTCGCCCGCGCCTTGGCCAGTGGCAGACGCTCCTTCGCGCGCTCGGCGCGCTCATGCCGCGCCATGACTTCAGCATACTCAGATCGCACGCCCGCAACATATTCGGCCTGTTGCGCCGGGCTGAGCAGCGCACCGACCACGCCGACGGCGCGACTGGCATCCAGCACATGCACGGCAGCACCCGAATAGCGCGGAGCAATCTTGACCGCCGTATGAACTTTCGAGGTCGTCGCCCCCCCGATCAGCAGCGGCAGTTCAAATCCCTCGCGCTCCATCTCCGAAGCCAAATGCACCATCTCGTCAAGGCTTGGAGTAATGAGGCCGGAGAGCCCGATCACATCCACGTCTTCCTCGCGCGCCACTTGCAGTATCTTCTGCGGCGGCACCATCACGCCCAGATCGATGATCTCATAATTGTTGCAGGCCAGCACGACACCCACGATATTCTTGCCGATATCGTGCACATCGCCCTTCACGGTCGCCATCAGCACCTTGCCGGCCGATTGCCGCCCAGTGCCGCCGTTGCGCCGCTTTTCCTCTTCCATATAGGGGAGCAGGATCGCCACAGCCTGTTTCATCACGCGGGCCGATTTCACCACTTGCGGCAGGAACATCTTGCCCGCGCCGAACAGGTCGCCAACCACATTCATCCCGGCCATCAACGGCCCTTCGATGACATCGAGCGGCTTGTCGGCAGCCTGCCGCGCCTCTTCGGTGTCGGATTCTATGAACTCAACAATCCCATTGACCAACGCATGTTCCAGCCGATTCTCGACCGGCCACTCCCGCCAGGCCAGATCGCGCACCTTCTCCTCCCGCGCCCCACCGCGGAAGCGCTCGGCCAGATCCAGCAGTCGCTCCGTCGCATCAGCGCGGCGGTTGAGGACCACATCCTCACAGGCCTCGCGCAATTCCGGGTCGATCTGGTCATAGACCGCCAACTGCCCGGCATTGACGATCCCCATATTCATCCCGGCCTGAATGGCGTGATAGAGAAACACCGCATGCATCGCCTCGCGCACGGGTTCGTTGCCGCGAAAGCTGAACGAGAGGTTCGACACGCCGCCTGAGACATGCGCATGGGGCAGGTTCGCACGAATCCAGCGCGTGGCCTCAATGAAATCCACCCCGTAATTGTTGTGCTCCTCGATGCCGGTCGCGACGGCAAAGATATTCGGGTCAAAGATGATATCCTCGGGCGGGAAGCCGACCTCCTCGACCAGTATCCGGTAAGCGCGGGCGCAGATCTCGGTCTTCCGCGCGAATGTGTCGGCCTGTCCGGCCTCGTCGAAGGCCATGACCACAACTGCCGCGCCATAGGCCAGACACAGCCGCGCCTGCTCGCGAAACTGCGCCTCGCCTTCTTTGAGCGAGATCGAATTGACGACGGATTTGCCCTGCACGCAGTGCAGGCCTGCCTCGATCACCTCCCATTTGGAGCTGTCGATCATGACCGGCACGCGGGCAATATCGGGCTCCGAGGCGATCAGGTTCAGAAACTCGACCATTGCGGCTTTCGAATCGATCAGCCCCTCATCCATGTTCACATCGATGATCTGCGCACCATTCTCGACCTGATCGCGCGCAACCTCCAGCGCGGTGGCATAGTCACGGTTGACGATCAGCTTGCGAAAGCGCGCCGAGCCCGTGACATTCGTCCGCTCGCCCACATTCACAAACGGAATATCCGGCGTCAGCGTAAAAGGCTCGAGCCCGGAAAGGCGCAGATAACGACTCATGGCAAGGCCCTTGGTGCAAAGCCCACGGCTGCCTCGGCAATTGCACGAATATGCTCGGGCGTCGTGCCGCAACAGCCCCCGACCACATTCACCAACCCCTCGCGCGCGAAGTCCGCGATCTGGGCGGCCGTCTGCTCGGGCGTCTCGTCATACTCACCAAAGGCATTGGGCAGCCCTGCATTCGGGTAAGCGCAGGTGAAGCTCTCGGCCACCCCCGCCAGTTCCGCCAGATGCGGCCGCATCGCTTCTGCCCCCAGTGCACAATTCAGCCCCACCGAGAACGGCCGCGCATGCATGACCGAATACCAGAAGGCCGTCGGCGTCTGCCCCGACAGGGTGCGCCCCGAGGCATCGGTGATCGTGCCCGAGATCATCAGCGGCAGCGACTTGCCCGTCTCGGCGAAAACTTCCTGACAGGCGAAAATTGCGGCCTTGGCGTTTAGCGTGTCGAAGATGGTCTCGATCAGTATGATATCTGAACCACCCGCAATCAGGCCACGCACCTGCGTTGCATAGGCGCTGCGCAGATCGTCGAAACTCACGGCCCGATAGCCCGGATCATTCACATCCGGACTGATTGAGGCGGTCCGGTTGGTCGGTCCAATCGCCCCCGCCACAAAGCGCCGTTTCCCGTCAATCGCCGTGGCCCGGTCCAGGGCGCGCCGGGCAAGGAAGGCGCCGGTCTTGTTCAGTTCAAAGACGGCTTCTTCCATACAATAATCGGCCTGCGCGATGGTCGTTGCCGAGAAGGTGTTGGTCTCGACAATATCCGCACCCGCCATAGCATAGTTGAAGTGAATTTCTTCGATAGCCTGCGGTTGCGACAGAATCAGCAGGTCGTTGTTCCCCTTCTGCGGATGGTCAGAGTGGAAATGACAGGCGCAGCCACCATGATAGTCCTCTTCCACAAGCCCCAACGCCTGAATCTGCGTCCCCATTGCGCCATCAAGGATCAGAATACGCTCGCGCGCCGTCGCTGTCAGGGCAGCATTAGTCTGGACAGATTGCAGCATCGAAACCCTCATCTTTCAACGCTGAATAAACGCATGGAATTCATAAATGAAACGCATAATCATCATCATAATCATGCAGCCCATTGATGAA
>SLJW01000167.1 GCA_007134865.1 Paracoccaceae bacterium
CAACCTGAAATTCGTGGTCGAGCTGATTGCACCGATCGCGATGGAAGAGAAACTGCGCTTCGCCATCCGCGAAGGCGGCCGCACCGTCGGCGCCGGTGTCGTGGCGAAAATTATCGAGTAACAGCATGGTCAGGTGTGCGGGGCTGACCCGCGCACCTGTCCCATCGAAGGAACAAAGAGATGCAAACCCAGACGATCCGCATCCGGCTAAAGGCCTTCGATTACCGCGTGCTCGATGCCAGCACGCAGGAAATCGTGAATACGGCCAAGCGCACGGGCGCACAGGTACGCGGGCCCATCCCGCTGCCCAACAAGATCGAGAAATTCACGGTTCTCCGTGGTCCGCATATCGACAAGAAATCGCGTGACCAGTGGGAGATCCGCACCCATAAACGCCTGCTCGACATCGTCGATCCGACCCCTCAGACCGTGGACGCGCTGATGAAGCTCGACCTCGCTGCCGGGGTGGATGTCGAGATCAAAGTGTAAGGAGCCAGACCGATGCGCTCTGGAGTTATCGCAAAGAAGCTGGGGATGACCCGGCTGTTCATGGAGGACGGACGGCAAGTTCCTGTCACCGTCCTGCAATTGGACGGATTGCAGGTCGTCTCGACCCGCACCGCCGAGAAAGACGGCTATACGGCCGTTCAGCTTGGGATTGGTTCGGCCAAGGCCAAGCGGGTGTCTGCGCCGATGCGTGGCCATTTCGCCAAGGCCAATGTCGCGCCGAAGCGCAAGCTTGCCGAGTTTCGTGTCAGCCCCGAAAACCTCATCGAGGTTGGCGAGGAGATCACTGCGGACCATTATTTCGAAGGTCAGTTCGTGGATATCGCGGGCACCTCGATCGGTAAGGGTTTTGCCGGTGCGATGAAGCGGCACAATTTCGGCGGTCTGCGCGCCAGCCACGGTGTGTCGATCAGCCACCGCTCGCATGGCTCGACGGGCCAGTGCCAGGACCCGGGTAAGGTGTTCAAGGGCAAGAAGATGGCCGGTCACATGGGTGCTGCCCGTGTCACCACACAGAACCTGCAGGTCGTCAAGACCGACAGTGACCGCGGCCTGATCATGGTCAAGGGTGCTGTGCCGGGCTCTAAAGGCGGCTGGGTCACGATCAAGGATGCGGTGAAGAAACCGTTCCCCGAGAACGCGATCCTGCCCGCCGCGCTGAAATCCGCTGCCGAAGCCGCCCGCAAGGCCGCCGAGGAAGCCGCAGCTCAGGCCGCAGCCGAGGAAGAGGCAGCCCGTCAGGCCGCGCTCGAGGCTGAGGCCGCAGAGCAGGAAGCTGCGCTGAAAGAGGCCGAGGCCGAGATCGAGGCCGAGAAGAAGGAAGGCGAGTGAGATGAAACTCGACGTTGTCAATCTGCAGGCAGGCAATGCCGGCGAAGTCGAGCTGAACGAGGCCATCTTCGGCCTCGAGCCGCGCGCCGATATCCTGCACCGTGTGGTGCGCTGGCAGCGGGCGAAGGCCCAGGCTGGCACCCACAAGGTCAAGACCCGTTCGGAAACGAGCTACTCGACCAAGAAGATCTATCGCCAGAAGGGTACCGGCGGCGCACGCCACGGTGACCGGAACGCGCCGATCTTCCGCAAGGGTGGCGTTTACAAGGGCCCGACGCCCCGCAGCCATGCGTTCGACCTGCCGAAGAAGGTCCGCGCGCTGGGCCTGCGCATGGCGCTTTCGGCCAAGGCTGGAAGTGGCAAGCTGGTCGTTCTGGACTCGGCCGAGATGGCAGAGGCCAAGACATCTGCTCTGGCAAAGGCCGCCAAGGAACTGGGCTGGAAAAAGGCACTGGTCATCGACGGGGCAGAGGTGAACGAGAATTTCGCCCGCGCCGCGCGCAATATCGAGGGCATCGATGTGCTGCCCTCGATCGGGGCCAATGTCTATGACATCCTGCGCCGTGACACGCTGGTGATCACGCGTGCAGGCCTCGAAGCGCTGGAGGCGCGACTGGCATGAGCACCAAGGCACAACACTACGACGTGATCCGCAACCCGGTCATCACCGAAAAGGCGACCATGGCGTCGGAAAACAACGCCGTTGTCTTTGAGGTGGCGATTGACGCCAACAAGCCGCAGATCAAGGAGGCCGTCGAGGCCATCTTTGGTGTGAAGGTCAAGGCAGTGAACACCACCATCACCAAGGGCAAGGCCAAGGTCTTCCGCGGTGTGCGTGGCCGTCGCAAGGACGTGAAGAAAGCCTATATCACGCTCGAAGAGGGAAATGCTATCGACGTGACGACGGGGCTTTGATAAGAGGCATCGACTCAGCGGCCCCGACGCGCTCGGGGCCGCTGGTTATTTGGCGCAGGCTATTGTCTGCATGACGACAACCGGACCTTTTGGTCCAAAGCAAACGGAAGACAGAAAGCATGGCACTCAAGTCGTACAAACCGACGACGCCGGGCCAGCGCGGGCTGGTGCTGATCGACCGTTCGGAGCTTTGGAAAGGTCGCCCGGTCAAGGCTCTCACCGAGGGTCTGACCAAATCGGGCGGTCGGAACAACACCGGACGGATCACGGCCCGCCGCATTGGCGGTGGCGCAAAGCGTCTCTATCGCATCGTGGATTTCAAGCGCACCAAGCTTGACGTTCCGGCTGTCGTGGAACGGATCGAATATGACCCGAACCGCACCGCCTTCATCGCGCTGATCAAGTATGAAGATGGCGAGCAAGCCTATATCCTCGCACCTCAGCGTCTGGCTGTGGGTGACAAGGTTGTGGCCTCGAAGAAAGCCGACATCAAGCCCGGCAATGCAATGCCGTTTTCGGGTATGCCCATCGGGACGATCGTCCATAATATCGAGATGAAGCCGGGCAAGGGCGGCCAGATCGCACGCGCGGCGGGCACTTATGCGCAATTCGTGGGCCGTGATGGCGGTTACGCGCAGATCCGGCTCTCCTCGGGTGAGTTGCGGATGGTCCGTCAGGAATGCTTCGCCACTGTGGGTGCGGTATCGAACCCCGACAATTCGAACCAGAATTTCGGCAAGGCCGGTCGCACGCGCCATCAGGGCAAGCGCCCGTCCGTGCGCGGTGTTGCGATGAACCCGATCGATCACCCCCATGGTGGTGGTGAGGGCCGCACCTCGGGGGGGCGCACGCCGGTCACGCCCTGGGGCAAGGACACCAAGGGCCGCAAGACGCGCTCGAACAAGCAGACCGATCAATATATCCTGCGGTCTCGCCACGCGAAGAAGAAGGGTCGCTAATCCATGGCACGTTCAGTTTGGAAGGGCCCTTTCGTCGATGCTTACGTCTTGAAAAAGGCAGAGAAAGCGCGCGAATCGGGTCGCAATGACGTCATCAAGATCTGGTCGCGCCGTTCGACCATACTGCCCCAGTTCGTGGGTCTCACATTCGGTGTCTACAATGGCAAGAAGCATATTCCTGTCAATGTTACCGAGGACATGATCGGCCAGAAGTTCGGAGAGTATTCGCCGACGCGCACCTATTACGGGCATGCGGCCGACAAGAAAGCGAAACGGAAGTAAGCCATGGGTAAAGAGACAAATCCGCGCCGCGTGGCCGAAAACGAGGCCATGGCAAAGTCGCGCATGCTGCGCACCTCGCCGCAGAAGCTCAACCTTGTCGCGGCGATGATCCGCGGCAAGAAGGTGGACAAGGCGCTCAACGATCTGACCTTTTCGAAGAAGCGGATCGCGGGCGATGTGAAGAAGTGCCTGCAATCGGCGATTGCCAATGCCGAGAACAACCACGGTCTGGACGTCGATGAACTTGTCGTCGCAGAAGCCTGGGTTGGCAAGAACCTCGTGATGAAGCGCGGTCGTCCGCGCGCACGGGGCCGCTTCGGCAGGATCATGAAGCCATTTTCGGAGCTGACCATCAAGGTTCGCCAGGTCGAGGAGCAAGCATAATGGGTCAGAAAGTCAATCCGATCGGCATGCGCCTTCAGGTGAACCGCACCTGGGACAGCCGCTGGTTCGCCGATAGCAAAGACTATGGCAACCTGCTGCTCGAAGATCTCAAGATCCGCGACTTCATCAAGGAAGAGTGCAAGCAGGCCGGTGTCAGCCGTGTCATCATCGAGCGCCCGCACAAGAAATGCCGCGTGACCATCCACACGGCACGTCCGGGTGTGATCATCGGCAAGAAGGGCGCGGATATCGAGACGCTGCGCAAGAAACTTGCCAATCTGACGGAGTCGGATCTGCATCTGAACATCGTCGAAGTCCGCAAGCCCGAACTCGACGCGCAACTGGTGGCCGAAAGCATCTGCCAGCAGCTTGAGCGCCGGGTAAGCTTCCGCCGTGCGATGAAGCGTGCCGTGCAGAACGCCATGCGCATGGGCGCACTTGGCATCCGGGTGAACCTTGCAGGCCGTCTTGGTGGTGCCGAGATTGCACGGACCGAGTGGTATCGCGAAGGGCGTGTGCCGCTGCACACGCTGCGTGCCGATATCGACCACGCTCATGCCGAAGCGCAGACCGCTTACGGGATCATCGGCGTAAAGGTCTGGATCTTCAAGGGCGAGATCATGGAGCATGATCCGCAGGCCCGCGACCGTCGTGCGCAGGAATTGCAGGATTCGGGCGGCGCCGCGCGCCCGCGCCGCTGAGCGGCGTTGAAGGAGTAGAGCAATGCTACAACCAAAACGGACGAAGTTCCGCAAGCAGCACAAGGGCCGCATTCATGGCGAAGCCAAGGGCGGGTTTGACCTGAACTTTGGCAGCTATGGCCTGAAAGCTGTCGAGCCCGAGCGCATTACCGCGCGCCAGATCGAAGCCGCACGTCGTGCCATGACGCGCCACATGAAGCGTCAGGGTCGGGTATGGATCCGCATCTTCCCGGATGTGCCGGTCACTTCGAAGCCCACCGAAGTGCGGATGGGTAAGGGTAAGGGCTCGGTCGATTTCTGGGCCGCCAAGGTGAAGCCCGGTCGCGTCATGTTCGAGATCGACGGTGTGAATGACGCCACCGCGCGTGAGGCGCTGCGTCTGGCCGCCATGAAGCTGCCGATCAAGACCCGCGTCGTCGCGCGCGAGGACTGGTAAGGGCGACCTGGCCCCATTTGACAACAGGCGTTCCGGCAGATGTGATGCCGGGACGTTTTCTTTCGGGAAAGCCTTGTCAAAAAAGGTGATCCCGGTTAGACGACACGCTCATCCATCTCCGCCGGGAATCAGGGTGACCCTTTCAGGGGGCTCTCCGGTGATTGTTGACTGAAGGAAAAGGCCATGAAAGCCGACGATTTGCGATCCAAGACACCGGATCAGCTGCGTGACGAGCTGGTCTCGCTGAAGAAGGAGGCGTTCAATCTGCGCTTCCAGAAGGCGACCAACCAGCTTGAAAACACAGCCCGCATCCGCCAGGTGCGCCGCGACACTGCGCGCGTTGCCACGATTCTGAACGAAAAAGCCCGCGACGCGACGGCGAACTGAGGAGCACGCACATGCCCAGACGCATTCTGCAAGGCAAGGTGACGAGCGACAAGAATGATCAGACGGTCACGGTTCTGGTCGAGCGCCGCTTCACGCACCCGGTGATGAAGAAGACGGTGCGTAGCACCAAGAAATACCGGGCACATGACCCGGAAAACCAGTTCAAGGTCGGCGACACTGTACGCATCGTGGAATGCGCGCCGGTCTCGAAGAGCAAACGCTGGCAGGTGGTGACCGAAGCTACGGCTTGAGCCTCTGCCAGTCTATCGAAACCCTGGGCGTATGCCCAAAGGTCGGGAGACTGAAAAATGATCCAGATGCAGACCAATCTGGATGTCGCTGACAATTCCGGCGCACGCCGGGTGCAGTGCATCAAGGTCCTCGGTGGGTCCAAACGGCGCTATGCGTCCGTGGGCGACATCATCGTGGTATCGGTCAAGGAAGCAATTCCTCGGGGCCGTGTGAAGAAGGGCGACGTGCGCAAGGCTGTCGTCGTGCGCACCGCCAAGGAAGTGCGCCGTGAGGATGGCACTGCCATCCGCTTTGACCGCAATGCCGCCGTCATCCTCAACAATGCAGGCGAACCAGTTGGCACCCGTATCTTCGGGCCGGTGGTGCGCGAATTGCGTGCGAAGAACTTCATGAAGATCATCTCGCTCGCACCGGAGGTGCTGTGATGGCTGCGAAACTGAAAAAAGGTGACACGGTCATCGTGTTGACCGGCAAGGACAAGGGCAAGAAAGGCGAGATCGAGCGCGTCATGCCCAAGGACAACAAGGCCGTGGTGTCCGGGATCAACATTGCGATCCGCCACACCAAGCAATCGCAGCAGACCCAAGGCGGGCGATTGCCGCAGGCGATGCCGATCGATTTGTCGAACCTCGCTCTGGTCGATGGCAATGGCAAGGCAACGCGCGTTGGCTTCCGTATGGATGGCGACAAAAAAGTGCGCTTCGCCAAGACAACCGGGGAGGCGATCTGATGCTTGACGCAGCCACCTATACTCCGCGCCTCCGGACGGTCTATCGCGACCAGATCCGCGCGGCGATGAAAGAAGAATTCGGCTACAAGAACGACATGATGATCCCGAAGCTCGACAAGATCGTGCTGAACATGGGCATCGGTGAGGCCGTCAAGGACAGCAAGAAGATCAAGTCGGCGCAGGCTGACCTGTCGGCGATTGCTGGCCAGAAAGCCGTCATCACCAAGGCGCGCAACTCGATTGCTGGCTTCCGGGTCCGCGAAGAGATGCCGCTGGGCGTGAAGGTCACCCTGCGCGGTGATCGGATGTACGAATTCCTTGATCGTCTGATCACGATCGCCCTGCCACGCGTCCGCGACTTCCGCGGCGTCAAGGGCACATCGTTTGACGGCCGTGGCAACTATGCCATGGGCATCAAGGAACATATTGTCTTCCCCGAAATCAATTTCGATCAGATCGACGAGGTCTGGGGGATGGATGTCATCATCTGCACCACCGCGAAAACCGACGCGGAAGCCAAGGCGCTGTTGAAAGCTTTCAACATGCCCTTCAACAGCTGACGCGAGAGGGAGATTATTCATGGCCAAGAAAGCAATGGTCGAACGCGAGAAGAAGCGTCAGCGGCTGGTGGCAAAATATGCTGCCAAGCGTGCTGAGCTGAAAGCTATCGCTGCAGACCCCGAACGCCCGATGGAAGAGCGGTTCAAGGCGAACCTGAAACTGGCACAACTGCCGCGCAACTCCTCCGAGACGCGCCTGCACAATCGCTGTCAGCTGACAGGACGCCCGAAAGCCTACTATCGCAAACTGAAACTGTCGCGGATCGCGCTGCGGGACCTAGCCTCGAAAGGGCAGATTCCGGGCATGGTCAAGTCGAGCTGGTAAGGAGATCGCACCATGTCGATGAACGATCCTCTCGGCGATATGCTGACCCGCATCCGCAATGCGCAGATGCGCGGAAAGTCCACCGTCCGGTCACCGGCCTCCAAGCTGCGCGCCTGGGTGCTGGATGTGCTCAAGGATGAGGGCTACATCCGCGGCTACGAGCGCGTGACAAGTGCCTCCGGGCACGAAGAGCTGGAAATCAGCCTGAAATATGCTGACGGACAGCCGGTCATTCGCGAGCTCAAGCGTATTTCTACACCCGGTCGCCGCGTCTATTCTGGCGTGAGCGAAATTCCTCAGGTCCGTAATGGCCTCGGGATTTCCGTGGTCTCGACGCCCAAGGGCGTCATGTCCGACGCAGCTGCACGCTCCGCCAATGTTGGTGGCGAAGTGCTCTGCCGTGTGTTCTGAGGAGGGCTGAGATGTCTCGTATTGGCAAGAAGCCTGTTGAACTGCCCTCGGGCGTCAGCGCCGAGGTGAAAGGCCAGACCATCCAGGTCAAGGGCCCAAAGGGCACCCGCGCTTTCACGGCAGGCGATGATGTTGACATCGTACTCGATGGCAACACAATCACAGTGAAGCCCCGCGGTGGTTCCAAGCGCGCGCGCCAGCAATGGGGCATGACCCGTTCGATGGTGGCAAACCTCGCGCAAGGCGTGACCGATGGGTTCAAGAAAGAGCTTGAATTGGTCGGCGTTGGTTATCGTGCCGCGATGCAGGGCAAGGACCTGAAACTCTCGCTCGGCTACAGCCATGAAGTGGTCTTCAAGGTGCCCGAAGGGATCAACGTCAGCACACCCAAGCAGACGGAGATTGTGGTGGAAGGCACCGACCAGCAACTGGTCGGCGAAACCGCCGCGAAGATTCGTGAATGGCGCAAGCCCGAGCCCTACAAGGGCAAGGGAATCCGCTACAAGGATGAGTATATCTTCCGTAAGGAAGGCAAGAAGAAGTAAGGGCGCATCAGATGGCGAACACGAAGCAAAAGCTGTTCCAGAAACGCCGCCTGCGCGTTCGGAACAAGATCAAGAAAACGGCAAACGGGCGTCCGCGCCTGTCGGTTCACCGTTCGAACAAGAACATCAGTGCACAGCTGATCGACGATGTGAACGGTGTAACGCTGGCCTCGGCCTCGACGCTGGAAAAGGATTTCGGTGTTGTGGGTGTCAACAACAAAGACGCTGCTGCCAAGATTGGCACCGCGATTGCCAAGCGCGCGAAAGCTGCGGGCATCGAAGAGTGCTTTTTCGACCGTGGCGGGTTCATCTTTCACGGCAAGGTGAAGGCATTGGCCGACGCTGCGCGTGAAGGCGGCCTGAAGTTCTGAGGAGACGATTATGGCAAGAGAAGATAACCGCCGGGACCGCCGCGACCGCGACGAAACCCCGGAATTCGCCGATCGTCTGGTTGCGATCAACCGCGTCTCGAAAACCGTCAAGGGCGGCAAGCGCTTCGGCTTTGCGGCTCTCGTCGTGGTCGGTGACCAGCGCGGTCGTGTAGGCTTCGGCAAGGGCAAGGCGAAGGAAGTGCCCGAGGCGATCCGCAAGGCAACCGAGCAGGCCAAGCGCGGCATGATTCGCGTGCCGCTTAAAGATGGCCGCACGTTGCATCACGACATCGAAGGCCGTCACGGGGCCGGCAAGGTCGTCATGCGTCAGGCCGTGCCGGGGACCGGGATCATTGCGGGTGGCCCGATGCGGGCCGTGTTCGAGATGCTGGGCCTGCAGGATGTTGTGGCCAAGTCGCTTGGCAGCCAGAACCCCTACAACATGGTTCGGGCGGCCTTCGACGGGTTGAAGAACTCGGCCAGCCCCCGTCAGGTGGCGCAGCGCCGCGGTAAGAAGGTGGCAGAGATCCTGCGCAAGCCCGAAGCCGAAACGGCTGACGCGTAAGGAGTGGATGCAATGGCAAAAACCATCGTCGTCAAGCAGATCGGCTCGCCGATCCGCCGCCCCGCTGTTCAGCGCGCCACCCTCAAGGGGCTGGGCCTGAACAAGATGCATCGCACCCGCGAACTTGAGGACACCCCGGCCGTGCGCGGCATGGTGAACTCGATCCCGCATCTGGTGACGATCATCGAAGAGCGCGGCTGAAGGATATTGGGTGCATCGCACCCAAGCAAAACAGACATGTCCGGCCTCACCCAAGGCCGGGCTTTGACATGAAGCCGTGTGGCCCTGGTCCGTCGCTGGCAGGGTTTTCCGGCAAAGAGGAGAAGCGACATGAAACTGAATGAACTGCGCGACAATCCCGGCGCAATCAAGACCAAGAAACGCGTTGCCCGCGGCCCTGGTTCGGGCAAGGGCAAGACCGCCGGTCGCGGTATCAAGGGTCAGAAATCGCGTTCGGGCGTGGCAATCAGCGCCTACGAAGGCGGGCAGATGCCGCTGTATCAGCGCCTGCCGAAGCGTGGCTTCAACAAGCCCAACCGCAAGCGCTTTGCCGTTGTGAATCTCGGCCTGATCGAGAAATTCATCGGCGAAGGCAAGCTTGATGCTGCCAATGCCATCACCGAAGATACGCTGATCACCTCGGGCCTTGTGCGCCGCAAACTGGACGGTGTGCGCGTTCTTGCCAAGGGAGACATCTCGTCCAAGGTCATGCTGCAAGTCTCTGGCGCCTCGAGATCAGCCGTTGAGGCTGTCGAAAAGGCTGGCGGCAGCGTTGAAATCA
>SLJW01000225.1 GCA_007134865.1 Paracoccaceae bacterium
CGACCGCGCGGATTGTCGGCAGCACGACGAGCTGATGGATGCGCTCTGGTCCGATCTCGGGTCGCGCGAGGGCATCGCGGCAAATGCGCAATGCGCATATGTATTCCCCGGAGAGAACGGCCTCGGTCAGATCACGCGTCAGATGGTCCATGAAATCAGGCAGGTTCACGACTATGGCACCTGCACGTGACTTATTGCGCGCATTGGTTTCGTCAAGAAACCCGCAGGTGATCGTCCGCGACTCGTGACTGGCCTTTCCGCTGGACTTGCGCTAATGCGGCGGCGCAGCATCCCGAAAAGGCCGGACCAATGACCCTTCGCAATATCGCGATCATCGCCCATGTCGACCATGGCAAGACCACGCTGGTGGACGAGCTTCTGAAGCAATCGGGGGCGTTTCGCGAGAATCAGGCCGTGGCCGAGCGCGCCATGGACAGCAATGATCTGGAGCGCGAGCGCGGCATCACGATCCTTGCCAAGGCGACCTCGGTCGAGTGGAAGGACACGCGGATCAATATTGTCGACACCCCCGGCCACGCCGATTTCGGTGGCGAGGTGGAGCGGATCCTGTCAATGGTGGATGGTGTGGTGCTGCTGGTCGATGCCGCTGAAGGTCCGATGCCGCAGACGAAATTCGTGACTTCGAAAGCGCTGGCACTGGGGCTGCGCCCGATCGTGGTGCTGAACAAGGTCGACAAGCCCGCTGCAGAACCTGACCGCGCGCTGAACGAGGTGTTCGACCTCTTCGCCAATCTGGGCGCCAGCGATGAACAGCTTGATTTCCCTGTGCTTTATGCCTCGGGCATCAATGGCTGGGCAGATACAGAGCTGGACGGGCTGCGCAAAGATATGTCGGCGCTGTTCGATCTGGTGGTCGCCCATGTGCCCGTGCCCGAGCAGGTCGCGCACCGCTCCGAGCCCTTCCGGATGCTTGCCACGACACTCTCCGCCGACCCTTATCTGGGGCGCATCCTGACGGGCCGCGTTGAGTCGGGCCGGCTCAAGGCCGGTGAGACAATCAAAGCGCTGTCACGCGACAGCAAGAAAATCGAGCAGTTCCGTGTGACCAAGGTTCTGGCCTTCCGTGGTCTGGCGCAAGCGCCCATCGACGTGGTCGAGGCGGGTGATATCGTGACGCTCGCGGGCATGTCGAAAGCGACGGTGGCCGACACGCTCTGCGCGCCAGAGGTCGACACGGCGCTGCCCGCACAGCCCATCGACCCGCCGACGATCTCGGTGACATTCGGCATCAATGATTCGCCCTTGGCCGGTCGTGATGGGTCAAAGGTGCAGAGCCGCGTCATCCGCGAGCGGCTGATGCGCGAGGCCGAGGTGAATGTCGCGATCAAGGTGACGGACACGCCCGGCGGCGAAGCCTTCGACGTGGCCGGACGCGGTGAATTGCAGATGGGCGTGTTGATCGAGAACATGCGTCGCGAGGGGTTCGAACTGTCGATCGCGCGCCCCCGCGTGCTGATGCGCGATGAAGGCGGGCAAAAGCTCGAGCCGGTCGAGGAAGTCACCATCGATGTCGATGACGACTATACCGGCACCGTGATCGAAAAACTGACCGGGCCGCGCCGCGGCGATCTGGTCGAGATGAAACCCGCGGGCAGCGGCAAGACGCGCATCATCGCGCATGTGCCCTCGCGCGGGCTGATCGGCTATCATGGCGAGTTCATGACCGACACGCGCGGCACGGGTGTGCTGAACCGCGTATTCCATGAATGGGCGCCCTACAAGGGCACGATTCCGGGGCGGCGCGAGGGCGTGCTGATCTCGATGGAGGATGGCACGGCGGTCGCCTATGCGCTGTGGAACCTGGAAGAGCGCGGGCGGATGTTCATCAACCCGCAGGACCCGGTCTATCAGGGCATGATCATCGGCGAGCATAGCCGCGACAATGATCTGGAAGTGAACCCGCTCAAGGGAAAGAAACTGACCAATGTCCGCGCCTCGGGTTCGGATGATGCCGTCAAGCTGACGCCGCCGGTGATCATGTCGCTGGAACAGGCGATTGCCTATATCGACGATGACGAACTGGTGGAAGTGACGCCCAAGGCGATCCGGCTGCGCAAACGCTTCCTCGACCCGCATGAGCGCAAGAGACAGGCCCGCGCCAGCGCCTGATACCGCGCCCGCCACATCCCTGCAATACGCCCTCGGGCCGTGAGGGCCGGCGGGTGGGCGCGGTCCGAGGGCGCATTGCGGCTGCGCTACATAGTCAGGGCGGAAACCCCATCACATCTTGAGGCCAGCAGGGTCGGCTTGCCGCGACAGACGCCACGCCGCCTGCCGCGCGAAACCCTGTGTCAGCGCCTTGCGCCGCGCCGGTGCAAGGCGCGCCTCGGGCCCCATGCGTAGCACTTCGGCACCAAAGCCGTCGCCCAGCATCAGCCCGGTGCCATCAGGCAGAATCTCGGTGGGAAAACCGGTATCGACGGCCCAGAAGAACCGGTCGCACCAGTCCAGATAGCTCTGCCATTTCTGATCAGCGCGAAAATCGGCGCGGCTGGATTTGCACTCCACCACCCAGATCTCGCCCTTCGGCCCCAGCGCCATCACATCCACCCGCAAGCCGCGCGCGGGCACGAATTCGGTCATGGGCGCAAAACCCAGCGAGGTCAGGCAACGACAGACCCCGCGTGCCAGCACCATGCCCGGTGCGGGCGCTTGCCCTGTCGATCTGAAAGCTGCGCGATCACTCATCGGTCAATCATGAACAGAAAGTGAACACCTGTCAACCACGCCTTGCCGGCCCTACCGCCCTGCCCTATCTTGACAACTGGCAGGTTCTGCTCCTCGCGTGTGCGGCCCTTTTCCAGTGGCCGATAAGTATGACCGAGGGAGCTGGCTCTGGCGGGGTCCTGGCCTCGTTATCTGGCGCCCACCTGAGTATTCAGGCTCTCGGGAAATTCACGCCGCCACGGTTGCTGCGGGCCTGTCGCTTTTCCCTGCGCTCAGCGGATCGAGATGCGCACCGGCGTCGGGTCATGCGCGCGCACGGGCATGCCACGATCATCATCATCGTCGTCGTCATCCTCATGCCCCATGCGCATGATGCGAATGGCGAATTGCACCCCGGCAAACACGAGACCGTTGAAGAAGAAGATCAGGAAGGTGCCCAGCCAGCCATCGGGCGAGTTGAGCAACAGGCGCTGGAGACCGGCGACATCAAACCAGATCAGGATGACTGTGAACACGGCCGACAGGGCAAAACCGATGGCGACCTGCTGGATATAGACCTTGATGAGCTTGGGCATAGTGACCTCCAATCCTCTTATCGAAGGTAGCATGTCCCGGCATCGATACAACCCGCCGCGCCAGCATTCGGCGATTTGCCGCACATGGCCGAATGCAGCGCTGCTCAACTCCGTACGAACCGGAACAATGCCGAAGCACCCCAGCCGAAGAAAACCGCGATGGCCAGCGCCATGAACCCGTAGATGAAGGGTTGCTCATAGGCGAGGTTGAACAGCCAGCGCTCGAACACCGCCTTGCGCACATCGATGAAGGTCTCGAACTCGTCGATCACCTCACCCTCGCGCAGCAGGAAGATACGCGCATCATAGCGACCCTCGACGATCTGCTTGGGCAGGGTGATCCGGGTCGAGAACAGCGTGTCGCGCTGCAAATCCACAGCGCCGTCCAGTTGCTGATAAAGCCCTTCGCGCTCGCGGATGCGGATCAAGGCCTCGGTAAAGGCTGCCGGATCGTGCACATCGACTGTGCCGCGCGCCTCGAAAATCGCAAGCCGTGGCGAGATGCGATGGGTCAGATCCGCCTCGGGCGAGAGAATGTCGCGCAGCGGGGCGGTGGAAGCGACTGCGTAGAAACTCGGTGCCGCGCGCACGTCCTGACGTTCGGTATTGACCCAGATCCCAGCCCGGCGCGCCTTGCGCCAGATGATTGCCGGCATGGGTGGGCCCTCGATGGCGACAGCGACATCGAGCGTCGAATCCTCTGGCAGCGGCGCTTCGCGCCGGATCGCGCCGAAGATCAGGATTTCCGACCCCTCGAAATTCACCGTCAGCGACACGCGATCCTGCGAGAGCCCCGCGACGACCTCTTCGGCGCGCAAGGGCAGCGCGGCAAACAGCATCAGGAGGAGGACCAGCGCGCGCATCAGAACTGCCTCGGCACGGTGACGGAATAGAGCTCTGCCGGTGTCCAGAGCAGATCGAAGGCGATCTTGCCCGCGACCGAAAGCACCAGCAGCGCCAGCAGAATGCGCAATTGCTCGGCCCCGAGTTTCAGCCCCACCCGCGTGCCGATCTGCGCCCCGACCACGCCGCCGATGATCAGGAACAGCGCCAGCAGCACATCGACACTCTGATTGGTGACCGCGTGCATCATGGTGGTGAAGGCCGCCACGAAAGTGACCTGAAACAGCGAGGTGCCGATCACAACCTTGGTGGGCATTCCCAGCAGGTAGATCATCGCAGGCACAAGGATGAACCCGCCACCAACGCCCATGACAGCGGCAAGAATACCCACGCCTATACCCACAACCAGCGGAGGAAAGACCGAGATATAAAGCCCCGAGGCGCGAAACTTCATCTTCATAGGCAGGTTATGCACCCAGGTGTGCACATGCAGCTTGCGCCGCCGGGCATTTGGGTCTTTCGCCCGCATCAGGGCGCGCAGGGCTTCCTGAAACATCAGCGCGCCGATGATGCCAAGGAAGATGACATAGGAAAGCTGCACGATCAGATCGATCTGGCCCAGACGTTGCATCAGGTTGAAGAACCAGATCCCGATGATCGAGCCGATCAGACCACCGATGAGCAGCACCATGCCCATCCGCAGATCGACCGTCTTGCGCTTGAGATGCGCCAGCACCCCCGAGATGGAGGACGCGACCACCTGATTGACGCCAGTCGCCACGGCGATGGCAGGTGGTACGCCGATGAAAAACAGAAGCGGTGTGATCAGAAACCCGCCGCCGACACCGAACATGCCCGAGAGCACGCCGACACCACCGCCCACGCCCAGCAGCGTGAAGGCATTGACCGAGGTTTCGGCAATCGGCAGATAGACCTGCATCGGCTGTCTTTCGCCCGTCAGGGGCGGTTAGTGTTCCTTGACATAGGGCCAGCCCCCCGCGCGTGGCGGGATGGCCTTGCCCACGAACCCTGCCAGAATGACGACCGTCAGGATATAGGGCAAGGCCTGCATTGCCTGAACCGGCACGCCCACCCCCAGAATCTCGATATTCTGGAACCTGTTCGCCACAGCTTCGAGCAGACCGAAGAGCAACACCGCCCCCATCGCGTGCCATGGCCGCCATTTGGCGAAGATCATCGCCGCAAGCGCGATGAAGCCGCGCCCGGCAGTCATGTCCTTGACGAATCCGGCCGAGAGGCCCGTGGCGAGGTAGGCCCCCGCCAGCCCGCAGAGCACCCCGCAGATTGCCACCGCCCCATAGCGCAGCCGCACCACCGAGACGCCCGCCGTGTCCACTGCTGCCGGGTTCTCCCCCACCGCGCGCAGGCGCAGCCCGAAACGGGTGCGAAACAGCACATACCAGGTCAGCGGCACGCAGAGGAAGGCGATATAGACCAGAAGCGCGTGCCCCGACAGGATAGTGTATATCGGCCCCAGAACCGGCACATCACGCACCGCATCGACAAAGGGCAAGTCGATCCGCTGCATCCTTGCGTTGCCCGAGAGTGAGGGCGTGCGCCCGCCCTGCCGGAACCAGTTCTGCGCCACAACGACCGTGATGCCCGCAGCCAGAAAGTTGATCGCCACCCCCGAGATGAGCTGATTGCCCCGGAAGGTGATCGAGGCCACGCCATGCACCAGCGACAGCACCACCGAGGCAAAGACTGCCGCTGTGAGCCCCACCCAGACATTGCCCGAGACATAGGCAATCGCTGCTGACATGAAGGCCGCCATCAGCATCTTGCCTTCGAGCCCGATATCGAACACGCCCGCGCGCTCCGAGATCAGTCCGGCAAGGCAGGCAAAGAGCAGCGGCGTGGCCAGTCGCAGAGTCGATTCGAGCACCTGCACAATGGTTGCGACATCCATCAGCCTGCCCTCCGCGTCCGCGCGAAGAGCCGCGTGATCGGCATGCGTACCATATTGTCGAGCGCGCCCGTGAACAGGATCACCAACGCCTGAATGACCACGATCAACTCGCGCGGGATCGAGGTCCAGAGCGCCAGTTCCGCCCCGCCCTGATAAAGAAAACCGAACAGGATAGCGGCCAGAAACACCCCGAACGGATGGTTGCGTCCCATCAGCGCCACGGCAATGCCAATGAAGCCCGCCCCCTCGACCGCGTTCATCACCAGCCGCTGTTGCTCGCCCATCACCGAATTGACCGCCATCATCCCCGCCAGCGCGCCCGAGATGAGCATCACATAGATCGTGATCCGCACCGGGCTGATGCCGGCATATTGCGCCGCAGGCTCGGATTCACCAAAGGCGCGGATCTGATAGCCCAGCCGCGTGCGCCAGAGCATGAACCAGACCGCGAAACACATCGCGATCCCGAGCAGAAGCGCAATATTCACCGGCGGCACTGTGCTGAAGGGAATGCCGACAAGACCCAGGATTTCATGCAGCTTGGGCAGGGCGATCTCTGACGGAAACCGCGGCGAGGCCGGATCCTGCGAGCCGGGAACGCGCAGCACACTGACCAACATATACCCCAGCAGCGAGGCGGCGATGAAATTGAACATGATCGTGGTGATCACGATATGACTGCCGCGCTTGGCCTGCAGATAGCCCGGAATCAGCGCCCAGGCCGCACCGAACAGCGCCGCCCCCAGCGAGGCCGCAATCAGCGCAATCGACCAATGCGGCCAGGGGATATATAGGCAGACCAGCGCCACGCCCAGACCGCCGAGCAGCGCCTGCCCCTCGCCACCGATATTGAACAGCCGCGCCTGAAAGGCGACAGCGACCGCAAGCCCGGTAAAGATGAAATTCGTGGCATAGAACAGCGTGTAGCCCCAGCCATAGCTGGATCCGAACGCCCCCTCGACCATCAGCTTGACGGCCTCCCACGGGCTCTCGCCGATGGCCCAGATCAGAACCGCGGAAATCGCGAAAGCCAGCGCCACGGAAAACAGCGGCACCAGGGTCACATCGGCCCAATGGGGGATCTTTCCCGTTCTCATGCCATGCCTGCCATCATCAGCCCCAGTTCCTGCGCATTGGTCTCATCCGGCATCCGCTCGCCCATGATCCGCCCGTCGAACATGACGATGATCCTGTCCGACAGCGCCATGATCTCGTCAAGCTCGACCGAGATCAGCAGGATCGCCGCCCCGGCATCGCGCAGACGGATCAGCCGCTGGTGGATGAATTCGATGGCGCCGATATCCACCCCGCGCGTCGGCTGGCCGACCAGCAGAAGGTCGGGCTCGTATTCGATCTCGCGCGCGAGCACGAGTTTCTGTTGGTTGCCGCCCGAAAACCCGCTGGCCTTGAGTTGCGGGTCGGGCGGGCGCACGTCGAAGGCGCTCATCTTGCCCTCGGTGTCGCGAATGATGGCGGGATTGTCCATGCGCCAGCGGCTGGGGTTATAGAGCGGGTCATGATGGTAGCCGAGCGCGATGTTTTCCCAGGCGTGGAAGTTCATCACCAGCCCGCGCCGCTGCCGGTCTTCGGGCACATGCGCGATGCGGCGCGCGCGGCGCGACTGCCCGTCGCAACCCGATCCCGAGAGCGGCAGGGCTTCATTGTCGAGCACCACCTGCCCCTCGGCCTCGCGCAGCCCCGAGAGCACTTCGAGCAGTTCCGACTGCCCATTGCCCGACACCCCGGCAATGCCCAGAATCTCGCCCTTGCGGATGCCGAAGGAAATGCCGCGCAAGCGCTCCACACCCTGACCGTCGACATGGCGCAGGTTCTCGACCCGCAGCACCTCGGCACCGGGCTCGGCCGGAGTCTTTTCGACGCGCAGCAGCACCTTGCGTCCCACCATCAACTCGGCCAGCTCGGTCGGGCTGGTCTGCGCGGTAACGCGGGTTGCGACCATCTCGCCCCGCCGCATGACGCTGACATCATCGGTGACATCCATGATCTCGCGCAGCTTGTGCGTGATCAGGATGATCGTCTTGCCCTGCTCCTTCAGCCCCTTGAGAATGCGGAACAGATGATCGGCTTCGGACGGTGTGAGCACGCCAGTCGGCTCGTCGAGGATCAGGATATCGGCCTCGCGATAGAGCGCCTTGAGGATCTCGACGCGCTGCTGGTGGCCGACCGAGAGATCCTCGATATTGGCATCCGGGTCCACATTCAGCTCGAATTCGCGGGCGAGGTCTTTCAGCAGCCCCCGCGCTCGCGCCAGCGAAGGGCGCAGCAACCCCCCTGCCTCGGCCCCGAGGATGACATTTTCCAGCACAGTAAAATTCTCGACCAGCTTGAAATGCTGGAACACCATGCCGATACCCGCCCGAATGGCCGACTCGCTATCGGTTATCTCGGTGGGTTTGCCATTGATGAATATCTCACCCGAATCGGCGCGGTAGAAACCGAACAGGATCGACATCAGTGTCGATTTGCCCGCGCCATTCTCGCCCACGATGCCGTGGATCGTGCCACGCCGGACGCGGATAGAGATATCCTTGTTGGCCTGCACCGAGCCGAAGGCCTTGGAAATGCCTCTGAGCTCGATGGCATTGTCGGATGCGGCAGTTTCCTGCCGCATCGCGGGCTCATTCAGCGCCATGGCGTTCAGAACGCCGGGCAGGTGCTGTCAGTGCGGTAGTCGTGAACGGCCAGTTCACCGGCAATGATCGCGGCCTTGGCCTCCTCGACCGCCGCCATCATCTCATCCGTGATGAGATGCTCGTTGAACTCGTCCACAGCATAGCCCACGCCACCTGCGGCAAGGTCCATCACCACGACGCCGGTTTCCATGTCCGGGCCCTCGGTGAAGGCATCATAGACGGCCTGATCGACGAGTTTGAGCATCGAGGTCAGGACCGATCCCGGGTGCAGGTGGTTCTGGTTGCTGTCCACGCCGATGGATTTCAGCCCGGCATCCTCGGCAGCCTGCAACACGCCCAGACCCGTGCCGCCCGCTGCGGCAAAGACAATGTCCGAACCCTGGCTGAACTGTGCATTCGCGATCTCGCCGCCGCGCACCGGGTCATTCCAGGCGGCAGGTGTGGAACCGGTGTAGTTCACGATCACGTTGATATCCGGGTTCACGGCCTTGACCCCCTGCGCATAACCGCACGCAAAGGCCGTGATCAGCGGGATTTCCATGCCACCGACAAAGCTCACTGTGCCAGTCTCGGTCGCCATGGCGGCGAGCATCCCGACCAGATAGCTGCCCTCTTCCTCGGCAAAGATGACCGAGCGGACATTGGGTAGATCGACAACTGCGTCGATCAGCACGAAGGTCGTGTCGGGATAGTCGGGTGCCACTTCGACGAGGGTCGATTCATTTGCAAAACCCAGAACCACGATCGGGTTGGAGCCGGCCTCGGCCAGACGACGGGCGAATTGCACGCGCTGCGCCTCGGCAGAAATCTCGATCTCGCGATAGCTGCCGCCGGTCGATTCGCGCCAACGCTCGGCACCGTTATAGGCAGCCTCGTTGAAGGACTTGTCGAATTTGCCGCCCATGTCGAACATGAGCGCGGGCGAGTCTGCCTGTGCCAGCCCGGCAGAAAGGGCCAGAACCGAGGCGGTCAGGGCAAAGGGCTTGAAACCTGTCATCTGTCATCTCTCCTGTTAAGGTCCCGGTTGATGATAAGGGCGCGCCGGGACTGCGCTCGGGCACAGCGCACTGCGCCACGATTGTCCTTGATTAACCTTGCAATTCGTCGCGCGGTCAACAGCAAATTCGCGCGACAGGCGAGCAGGCGCGGCACAAGGCCATGCTCATTTCAGTGACGCCTCCAGAACAAGCGCATCCATGGACGCAAGCCCATGGTGTCGGTAATAGCCCTTGCGCCGACCGACTTCGGCAAACCCTGCGGCGCGATAGAGCGCGAGCGCCGCGCCATTGCTCTCGGCCACTTCGAGAAAACAGCGCTCGGCTCCACGCCTGCGCGCTTTTTCCAGCCCCTGCGCCAGCAAGCGACGCGCATGGCCCTGCCGGCGGGCATCGGGTGCAACCGCGAGGGTCAGCAATTCCGCCTCACCGCCCGCGACCCGGAAAAGCGCGAAGCCTGCGAGCGCCATACCGTGATGGGCCAGTTCGACAAAGCAGGTGGAGTCCG
Source organism: Paracoccaceae bacterium (assembly GCA_007134865.1). Taxonomy (GTDB): domain Bacteria; phylum Pseudomonadota; class Alphaproteobacteria; order Rhodobacterales; family Rhodobacteraceae; genus Roseinatronobacter. The sequence continues at coordinate 10,194 of SLJW01000225.1, forward strand.
CGAGGAAAGCACGGAAGTCGCGGGCCGACCATGGCGCGGGCCACTGAAAGGCCGCGGCATGGACCGCCGCCAGCGCCTCGGGGCTCATGGCAGCAGGGCGGGCGGGGCCTCGGAGGGCGGGGCCGCGTCCGCAGGGCGGATATAGAGCGGCGCCGGGCGTTTATGGTCCTGATCCAGCCGGGCGCGCGCTGCGCGCGCGATCCCCTCCGCGAGAGGATAGCGCGCCGCCAGCACGCTTTCCCCTGTCTGTGCGGCCCAGTCACTGGCCGCGCTGCCAGTGACGACGCCGTCGCCAAAAGCGACGGCGCCTTCAAGAGCCTGCAGGAAAGGATTCTCTGCCTCCGGCGTGAAACGCTGGACATAGACCTCGCCGCGCCGCGCCTGCTCGATCACGGTGAGCGGGCGCGGCAGCCCCTGCGCGCGTGCCTCGAACACCGAGACCCCGATCGCGCGCCGCCCCAGCCCGAGCGCCAACCCGCGCGCAGCCGCAACCGCAATGCGAATACCAGTGAAATTCCCCGGCCCCACCCCGACCGCCAAAGCTTCAAGGTCGCGCCATGCCGCCCCGCCCTGTGCCAGCACGTCTTCCAGCAGCGGCATCAAGCGCTCGGCCTGCCCGCGCGGCATTGTCTCGTCAGCCTGTGCGAGGATCGTATCACCCCGCAACAAAGCGGCCGCGCAATGCGCGGCCGATGTGTCAAAGCCGAGGATCAGCGGTTCAGACTGCAACCGGGCGCACCTCGGTCACTTCCGGGATGTAGTGCCGCAGCAGGTTCTCGATCCCCATCTTGAGCGTGAGCGTCGATGACGGGCAGCCCGCACAAGCGCCTTTCATGTGCAGATAGACCACACCGCGCTCAAACCCGTGGAAGGTGATGTCGCCGCCGTCCTGCGCCACGGCCGGGCGCACGCGACTGTCGAGCAACTCCTTGATCTGACCCACGATCTCGGAATCCGGGCCGTCATGGGTGGCATGGACTGCCTCTGCCTCCCCTTCCATCACGGGCGCGCCGGACTGGAAATGCTCCATGATCGCGCCGAGGATTTCGGGCTTGATATGGGCCCAATCGACATCCTCGGCCTTGGTCACGGTCACGAAATCGCTGCCGAGAAACACCCCGGTCACGCCTGCGACCTGAAACAGACGGCGCGCCAAGGGCGAGGGCATGGCGGCTTCGGGATTGGGGAAATCCGCCGTGCCCAACCCCAGAACCTCCTGCCCGGGGAGGAATTTCAGCGTGGCGGGATTCGGGGTGGATTCGGTCTGGATGAACATGGCGATACTCCTGCGTTTGCAGGGGATATGCGCCCTGCCCTGCACTCTGTCAAGCTTGGGGGCGCCTTGACACTCTGCGCTGCGCGCCCCACCAATGGCGCATGAATTTCGCCTCTGACAACACATCCGGCCTACCACCCGATATCATGGCTGCGATCACGCAGGCCAATGAGGGCTATGCGCTGGGCTATGGCAATGACGCGCTGAGCACCCGCCTGCGCGACCGCATCCGCGAGGTTTTCGAGGCCCCCGAGGCCGAAATCTGCCTTGTCACCACGGGCACCGCCGCCAATGCGCTGGCACTCGCCACGCTGACTCCGCCCTGGGGCGCGATCTATTGCCATGGGCTTGCGCATATCGAGGTCGATGAATGCGGCGCGCCCGAGTTCTACACTGGCGGGGCGAAGCTGGTGCATGTGGCAGGCGGCAACGGCAAGATGGCGCCCGAAGCGCTGGCCGCGAAGCTCGCAGGCGCGGGCCGAGGTGTCGTCCATTCGGTGCAGCCCGCTGCTCTGAGCCTGACCAACCTGACCGAATGCGGCACCCGCTACAGCGCAGCCGAGATCGCGGAACTGGCCGGGATCGCCCATGACCACGGGCTCGCGGTGCATCTGGATGGCGCACGCTTTGCCAATGCGCTGGTGGCTGCTGGCGCGACACCTGCCGAGATGAGCTGGCGCGCGGGTGTGGATGCGCTGGTGCTGGGGGGCACCAAGAACGGGCTGATGGGAGTCGAGGCCGTGGTGATCTTCGACCCGGCCCATGCCTGGGAATTGCAGCTTCGCCGCAAACGCGCGGGGCATTTGTGGTCGAAACACCGCTTTCTGTCGGCGCAGATGCTGGCCTGGCTGGAGGATGACCTCTGGCTGGGCCTCGCCTCGCATGCCAATGCCATGGCCGCGACACTCGAAGCCGGGCTCGCGCCCCATGCCGAGATGCTGTTTGCGCGCGAGGGCAACATGCTCTTCGCCCGCTGGCCGCGCGGCCTGCATCACCAGATGCAGGCCAAGGGCGCGCAATACTACCTCTGGCCCGAGGGCGAGACGCTGGAGGGCCCCGAGGAGGAACCAGTGAGCGCGCGGCTGGTGAGCTCGTGGTCGACGACGCCCGAGCAGGTCGATGCGTTTCTGGGATTGTTTGCGGGGGGCGGCTGACGCTGCGCGTCACCCGTTCGGCACCCGCACCAGCCGTCTCAGTGTTCTCAGCAGGCGGCTCCAGATCAGCCCCAAGGCCGCCGACAGCGCCGCCAACAAGGCGGCGATCATCTCACGCAACGCATCGGCCAGCCGCAGCCCGACGCGCAGGAAGCGCGACTTGCCCAGTAGCTCCAGCGCGCCCACGCTGCGCGGTCCAAGGGCTTCGGTGGCGCGCGCCATGCGGCGCGCGTCCGCCACTGTGTCGACCCGACCCATCATGTGAAGCGCCCCGCGCGACCCCAGACGCGCCTGCATCGCCCCGAGCGACCCCGTCAACTCGACCGCCGGACGCAACGCCTCGGGTTGTGCCACCTGAGCCAGATCATCGGCGCGGCGGATGGCAGGCACCCGCGCCCAGTCAACGCCCTCGCGAAAGCCGCGCCGATAGATCGCGCGCACCCCCGGCGTCATCCGCCCCATCCGATGCGCGACCTTCATCAGCCCTGCACCCGATTTGACCACATAGGATGTGCCGCCGGTCACGACGACCAGCCCGGTTGCCCCGATCCCGATGAATGACAGCGTCACATCCAGTTGATCGACCTCGCCGCCCTGCACCCAGACCCCCGCCTCGCGCCCCAGCGAGAGCAGATCGCCAAGCGCAGTCATGTTGACGACGACACCGCAGCCCAGAGCCGCCCCCATCGTGCAGCTGCGCAAGTCATAGGCGCAGGTGATGCAGTCCTGTGCCCGCCGCAACGTGCTGTGATCCGCGGCATGGGCCTGCTGATAGGCTGCGCGCGTGGCCTCGGGCAGGTCCACCGCTTGCGCCTCGGCCAGCGTCCAGAGTCCTTCCAGCGCGACCCAGTTGCGGGGTGATTCAACCAGACGTTCCTCGACCCGTGCGGCAATCGCCTCGGGCGTTGCCCGACGCGCGAGGACGCGGTCATAGGCGGCGCCAAGCTCTTCAGCGCTGCGCTCGACAGCCCAACTCCTCACAGGCAGGCGCGAGAGCTGCCACAGGGACCAGCCAGACCAGAGCAGCGAGGCGACCAGCAACCCTCCCAGCACCAAACGCCAGAAGGGCCGCATCCTGCCTCAGCTCCGGCGCGAGCGGATCATGCCGACGATATCGAGCGTCTGTTCGAGGATCGGCTGGGCGATGGCATGCGCGCGCTCGGCTCCTTCGCCCAGCAGCCGGTCGATCTCGGCCGGATCCTGCATCAGGCGGCGCATCTCGGCATTGAGCGGGCTCAGTTTCTCGACCGCAAGCTCGGCCAGCGCAGGCTTGAACGCGCCGAACCCCTGCCCGCCGAATTGAGCGATCACCTCGGCAGGGGTGATATCGGCCAGCGCGGCGTAGATATTGACCAGATTGCGCGCTTCGGCCCGCCCCTCCAGCCCATCAACGCTCTCGGGCAAAGGCTCGGGGTCCGTCCGCGCCTTGCGGATTTTCGAGGCAATCGCATCGGCGTCATCGGTCAGGTTGATGCGCGACTGATCCGAGGGGTCGGATTTCGACATCTTCTTGGTGCCATCGCGCAGCGACATCACACGTGTCGCCGCGCCTTCGATCACCGGCTCGACCACGGGGAAGAACTCCACCCCGAAATCATGGTTGAACTTGATCGCGATATCGCGCGCCAGTTCCAGATGCTGCTTCTGATCCTCGCCCACAGGCACTTGGGTCGCGTGATAAACCAGAATATCCGCCGCCATCAGGTTTGGGTAGGCGAAGAGGCCGACCGAAGCCTCCTCGGCATGCTTGCCCGCCTTGTCCTTGAACTGCGTCATCCGCCGCAGCCAGCCCATCCGCGCCACACAGTTGAAGATCCAGGCGAGTTCAGCATGCGCGGGAACCTGGGACTGGTTGAACAGGATCGAGCGCTTGGGGTCGATCCCGGCAGCGAGATAGCCTGCCGCCAATTCGCGCGTGGCATTACGCAGCTTGGCCGGGTCCTGCCAGACGGTGATCGCGTGCAGATCGACCAGGCAATAGATCGTCTCGATCCCTTCCTCCTGCGCGGCGACGAAACGCTTGATTGCGCCCAGATAATTGCCCAGCGTCAGCCCGCCCGAAGGCTGGATGCCCGAAAAGATACGCGGCGAAAAGCTCTTGGGCGAGGTGTCGGTCATGGCTGTGTCCCGGCTGGAAAAACCTGTCGCGCTGCCTTAGCCTCGGGGCTGCAGGAGGTCAACCGAGGCTGCAGATGACAGAGGACAGGGGCTCGGCCCTCAACCCGCTGCCCTGGGGTGTCTGGGCGCTGACACTGGCGATTGCCGGGGTCGAGATGGTGCTCTGGGCGGGCGCGCATGGGCTGGTCAACTGGGCCGGAAGCGCGGGCTGGCGCACGCAGGCGCTGGTCGCGGTCGGCATCAGCCCGGCCGTGCAGGGCTGGATGGTCGAGACCGGCCAGACCCCGCTGGCGCATCTGGCGCGCTATCTGGCCTTTGGCTTCGTCCATCTGGGCCCCGCGCAGGCCGCGCTGGTGGTGGTGATCACGGCAGCGCTGGGTAAATACTGCGCCGAGCGGCTGGGCTCGCTGCGGCTGCTGCTGCTTCTGGCCTGCGCACAGGCGGCAGGCGGGTTTGCCTTCGGGCTGGTTGCCGTGCCCGAGGCCTGGCTGATCGGGGGCTATCCGCTGATCTTTGCGCTGGCGGGCACCTATGGCTGGTTCGCCTGGCATGAGGCCGATGGGACGGCTGCGCGAATGCAGGCACTTGCAGTTGTCGTGGTGTTGGTTATCGGGCGGCTGGCATTGGCCGCGCTGGTGGGAGGTGGCGTGGATTGGGTGGCGGATCTGACCGCCTGTGCTGCAGGCCTGGCCCTCGCGCCGATCCTCCGGCCCGGGTTGCGCGCGCGGCTGCGTCGTCCCTGAACACCGCTACTCCGCGCGCGACCGCTTCAACGCTGCGCGCATCTCCCCGAGCGAAAATGCCCCGATCAGTTGCGCGAGACCCAGATACACGCCTGATCCGCCCAGAATGATGACCAGCAGCGCCAGATAGCGCTTGCCCGAGAGCACCAGCCATTCGTCGAACACCGCCGACAGCCCGTAGAGCACCGCGCCCATCAGCGCCGCCGCCAGCACCATCCGCCACAGCCGCGCGCGCATCTGCGCGTCAAGTTGCGCCTCGCGCCCCATCCCGCGCGAACCTGCCCAGAGTTGCCAGACCATGACCCAGGCCGCGACGCTCGTCGCCAGCGCGGCGGCGATGAATCCGATAAAGGGCATCAGCCCAATGGCCACGACAGCATTCACCACCATCGAGACCAGCGCATATTTGAATGGGCGCCTGGTGTCATGGCGCGCGTAATAGAGCGGCTGAAGCACCTTGTGCAGCACGAAGGCGGGCAGGCCCATGGCATAGACCGCCAGCGCCAGCGCAGTCGCGTCGGTGTCGGCAGCGGTCCAGGCCCCGCGCCCGAACAGGACCGAGACAATCGGCGCCGCGATCACCACCAGCGCGACCGCCGCTGGCAGAGTCAGGAACAGTGCGAATTCCAGCCCGCGATTGAAGGAATGCTGCCCTGCGTCGGCATCGCCTGCGCGCAGACGGCGCGAGAGTTCCGGCAGCAGGACGACACCAACTGCAATCCCCACCACGCCCAGCGGCAATTGATAGAGCCGGTCGGCATAGGAGAGCCATGAGACCGCATTCTCGGTGAAACTCGCCACCTGCCGCCCGACCAGCAGGTTGATCTGCACCACCCCACCCGCCAGCACGGCAGGCGCGGCAATGACGGCCAATCGCTTGAGTTCGGGCGTCAGCCGGGGACGGCGGAAGCGCATCGCGAACCCTGCGCGCTGCACCGCGACCCAGAGCAGCACCAGTTGCGCTACCCCGGCCACAGGCACGGCCCAGGACAGCGTCAGCCCCATTGGCCAGCCAGCGCGGTCAGCGAGGATCATCGCCACGACAAAGACCACGTTGAGCAGCACGGGAGCCGCCGCCGCCGCGGTGAACCGCCCGACCGCATTGAGCATCCCCGACAGCAGCGCCACCAACGAGATGAAGAAGATATAGGGAAAGGCCACGCGCCCGAAGAGCACCGCCATGTCGAACCGTTCGTCCTGCGCAAACCCCGCCGCCATGGCCCAGACCAGCAGTGGCATGGCGATGATGGCGAGGGTCGAGAAGACCAGCAAAAGCGCCGCCATGCCCCAGAAGGCATCGCGGGCGAAAGCCTCGGCGCCCTCGCCCGCTTCGTGCTTCTTGGCGAAGATCGGCACAAAGGCGAAGTTGAACGCGCCCTCGGCAAAGAAACGGCGGAACATGTTGGGTAGCGAGAAGGCCACGAAGAAGGCGTCCGTGACCGGCCCTGCGCCCAGAAAAGCCGCCATCATCACATCGCGGACAAAGCCGAAAATGCGGCTGAGCAAGGTCCAGAGCCCGACCGTGAGAAACCCCGCCACCAGACGGATGCGCGCCATTCTCTCAGCTCCCCGAACAGCCCGCGCGACCCGCGGGTGGGTGAGTGGGGCGGGTTGCGCGGGCTGTTCGGTCAGACCCGCCGCACCAACCGGCTGACAGGCAGATCATGCCTTCGCCGCCCGTTCGGCACCGTCGGAGATCGCCGCACGCAGCTTGCGCTCCAGCGCTTCCTGCTTGGCTTTCGAATGCAGCTTCAGCCCGAACATGTCCTTGACATAGAACGTATCCACCGCCTGCACGCCATAGGTCGCGACCACGGCGCTGGAAATCGAGATATTGGCATCGGCCAGCGTGCGCGCCAGATCGAACAGCAACCCCGGGCGGTCGCGGGTATCGACCTCGATAATCGTATAGATTTCAGAGCCTTTATTGTCGAAGCTGATATTGGTCGGCACGCGGAAGGCGCGCTCGCGCTTCTTGACCTTGTCGCGATCCGCGAGTGCCTTGGAGGCAACCACCTCGCCATTCAGTATCCGCTCGATCATCGTGCGCAGCCGCGGCAGGCGGTTGTCCTCATAGGGGTGGCCATCGGCATCCTGAATCCAGAACACGGCCGTCGCATAGCCATCCTTGGTGGTATAGGTCCGCGCATCGACGATATTCGCCCCCACCAGCGCCAAAGCACCCGCGAACCGCGCGAAGAGCCCCGGATGATCGGAGAGCACGAACGACACCCGCGTGGCATCGCGGTCCGGGTCCGGGTGCAGGTCGATGCGGATCTCGTCGGGTTCCAGATCGCGCAGAAGCCCGGCAAAAATCCGATGCGACTCTGTCGGCAGCCCCTGCCAGTAGGGGTCATAGTGCCGCCCGATCTCGGCGCGCAGATCCGCGCGTGACCAGTCTTCCAGCGCCTCGCGCAGGGCACGTTTCGCCTCGTCGGCACGGTTCTCGCGGTTGAGCGCCTCGAGCCCGTTCTCGAGCGCATCCGCCGTTTCGCGGTAAAGCTGGCGCAGAAGCTGCGCCTTCCAGTTGTTCCATGTCCCCGGCCCCACACCGCGAATATCGCAGACCGTTAGAGCCGTCAGCAGATCCAGCCGCTCGCGGGTCTTCACCAGCTTGGCGAAATCGCGCAGCGTGCGCGGGTCGGAAATGTCGCGTTTCTGCGCCGTATCGGCCATCAGCAGATGGTAACGCACCAGCCACTCGACCTTTTCGCATTCGGATTTCTTCAGCCCCAGACGCGGCGCCACCCGGCGCGCGATCTGCGCGCCAAGGATCGAATGATCCTCGGGCCGCCCCTTGCCGATGTCATGCAAGAGCAGCGCCACATAGAGCACCCTTCGGTTTACCCCTTCCTTGAGGATGCGCGAGACAACGGGCAATTCCTCGACCAGTTCCTCGCGTTCGATCTGCGCCAGCGTGCTGATGCATTGGATCGTGTGCTCATCGACTGTGTAGTGATGATAGACATTGAACTGCATCATCGCCACGATTGTTTCGAATTCCGGGATAAACGCGCCCAGCACGCCCAATTCGTTCATCCGCCGAAGCGCGCGTTCAGGGTTGGAATGCTTGAGCAGCATCCGGAGGAACAGTTTCTGCGCCTCGGGTGTCTCGCGCAGCGTGTCATCGATCAGATGCAGATTGGCCGCGACCAGCCGCATCGCATTGGGGTGGAGCAGGAATCCGGTGACGAGCCCCTCTTCGAACAGTCGTAGAAGGTTGATCGGTTCCTGCAGGAACGCGTCCGGGTCTTCGATATCAAGCCGGTTCTGAACCACTTTAAGACCGTAGCGCATCTTCTTGCGTTTATTCAGAAAATGCCGCAGGATTGGCTCGCGCTTGACGTGCCGCGCCTCCAATTCGGTCAGGAAGATGCGCGTCAGGTCCCCGACATGCGTGGCATGGCGGAAATAATCCTGCATGAAATGCTCGACCCCGCGCCGCCCGCCATGGTCCGCATAGCCCATCCGTTCGGCGACACCGACCTGCAGGTCGAAGGTCAGTTGCTCGACCGCGCGACCCGAAAGATGGTGCATATGGCAGCGCACGGCCCAGAGGAAGGTCTCGGCATCGCGGAAAGTCGCGTATTCCTCGGCCCGGAAGAACCCCAGCGCGACCAGTTCCTGCGCGGTATCCACCGCATGGATATATTTCGCGATCCAGTAGAGCGTCTGCAGGTCGCGCAAGCCCCCCTTGCCCTCTTTCACATTGGGCTCGAGCATATAGCGCTGATTGCCGATCTTGGTGTGCCGCTCGGCCCGCTCCGTCAGTTTCATCTCGACGAATTCGGCATGGGTGCGGGCGAAAAGCTCGTCCCAGAGGCGCGCGCGCAAGGTCTGGGCCAGCGCTTCATTACCGCACAGAAAGCGGTGCTCCAGCAAAGCTGTGCGGATGGTCACATCCTCGCGCCCGAGCCGCAGGCATTCATCGACGGTGCGGCTGGCATGGCCGACCTTCAGCTTCATGTCCCAGAAGATATAGAGCGTCGATTCGATCACCTGCTCAAGCCAGCCTGTGACCTTCCATGGCACCAGAAACAGCAGGTCGATATCCGAATGCGGCGCCATCTCGGCACGGCCATAACCACCCACCGCCAGCACCGCGATCCGTTCGCCCTCTGACCGGTTGTGATTGGGGTGCAGTTGTGTCTGCACCAGCTCCAGAACCAGAGTCACGATCTGATCGGTCAGCCAGCTATTGGCCGCGACATAGGCGCGTGCCGCGCGCGGATGCGCTGCGAAAAGCGCCTCCAGGCGCGCGGCTCCGTCGCGCAGCGCCGCCCGAAGTTGCGTCACGATGATGGCCCGCTGCTCTTTGGCCGCGGCCTCGGGCTGCGCCGCCAAGGCCTCCAACACCGCGTCGCGCAGCGCCGAAACATCCAGCATCTGCGCAGGCGGATAGAGCGCCGTGACCTCTTCGGTCAGAAGTGGCGTTGCAAGCGCGGTGTCAGGCGCGCGCGATGGTTGAAGCCTCGTCAGGAGCCACCCCCGACAAAGCTGCGCGGTGCCGGGCTCAGGATAACCCGCCGCTGATCGCGGATCTCGGCCAGGGCCAGACCACGCTCATTGGTGCCATCGCTGCGGAAGCGGAAAATGCCGGATGCGCCGACAAAGCCATTCGGCTGACTGATGGCCTCGGCCGAGAAAGGTGCATTTCCACCCCGGCGGACAAGCGCGCCGACCACATTGATCGCATCGACCCCGAGACTGGCCACCGGATTGGGGCCGGTTCCATAAGCAGCGTTGTATCGCGCCTCGAAGGCGCTGCTCAGCGCCGGGTCGGGCAAGGCGAACCAGCCGCCCTCAAGGCCGCTGAGCTGCATCGTCGCTGGCGGAATATCCCAGCGCGTCAGCCCCATGAACTGAAAGGTGTCGCCCGAGACATTGTTCTGCGGCAAAAGCTCGACCAGCAGCGGCAAGGCCCCTTCCGAGCCCGCCGTCATCAGAATGCTCTGCGCGCCCGATGAGCGCGCCGCGGAGGAAATGCTGGGCAATGCATCGACGATGCCCTGTTGCGAAAAGGCGTAGGATTGCACAGCCACAATGCTCGCCCCGGTGCGCTGCGCGGCGCGCTGGATCGCGCGCTCGGCCACTTGCCCGGCCTCGCTTTGCTCCGAGATGATCATCACCCGGCCCTTGTCCTGCGCAGCCGCATAGGACAGAAGGCGCATCGCCGTATTCTCGAACATCGCGCCCAGCAGGAAGACATTGCCGCCTGCGACCTCAGGGTTGTTCGAGAAGCTGAGCAGATTCACCCCGCCCTGTGCCGCAACAGGCCCCACTGCGCGCGCTTCCGAGGCCAACAAGGGCCCCAACAGGATACGCGCCCCGTCATTGAGCGCTTCGGAGGCCAGCGACTGCGCGCGCCCAGGATCGCCGCCGGTCTGATAGATGCGCAGATCGATCTGTGCCCCCTGCAGATCGGCCACCGCCAGCCGCGCCGCATTCTCGAGATTGCGCGCCACAACATTGAAATCCTCGTTGCCACTGCCGCCCGGCAGCAGCATCCCGACCGTAACCGGGCCGCGTGCATCAACCCCCGCGCCGGGACCAGCACCGGGCGCGAGTGCGGGCATGTCACAGCCCGCCACCAGCAGCGAGGCTGCGGCCGTGCCCAGCAACCCGCGCCGGGTCAGGGCAGGTCGAGGATCGATCCGCATGGGTGTTCTCGTGCTGTCTGGCATGTGAAAGGCACTCCCGGCTTGCAACAGTTACGCTTGCAGCGCAGAGTAATCCAAGCCCGGCCCGGAAGTAAACGCTCCTTCGCGAGACCTTGGCCCCTGACCCCGACCAGCCCGCAAGTGATGCCCATGCAAGATAACACTCCCATGCCTGCGCCCGGTGCAACAGAAAACGCCCGCCCGATCCCGCCAGGACTGCACCTGATCGCGACCCCGATCGGCGCTGCGCGCGATATCACTCTGCGCGCGCTCGATCTGCTGGCGGGGTGCGATGTGCTGGTCGCCGAGGACACACGCAGCCTGCGCCACCTGATGGAGTTGCATGGGCTGCGCCCTGGCACGCGCCCGCTGCTGGCCTATCACGACCACAATGGCGAAAAGATGCGCCCACGCCTTCTGGCCGCGCTGGCCGAGGGCAAGCGCGTACTCTATGCCTCCGAGGCCGGAACCCCTCTGGTCGCGGACCCGGGCTATCAGCTTGCGCGCGCCGCCATCGCCGCGGGCCATGCCGTTCACGCAGCCCCCGGCCCCTCGGCAATGCTGGCCGCACTGACCGTGTCCGGTCTGCCGAGCGACCGCTTCTGTTTCATGGGATTTGCGCCGGCGCAGGCAGGGGCGCGGCGCAGTTTTCTGCAGGAAGCCGCCGTCATCCCGGCCACGCTGATATTCTACGAATCGCCCAAACGCGTTAGCCGAATCTTAGGGGAAATGTGCGAGGTTCTGGGGGATGGGCGTCCCGCAGCGCTCTGCCGTGAACTGACCAAACGCCATGAAGAAGTGATCCGCATGCCCATGGGCGAACTCGCCGCCGCAATCAAAGACCGCTCGCTGCGCGGCGAAATCGTGCTGGTGGTCGGGCGCGGCGAAAAACCGCCGGCAGATGCCGAAACACTCGATCAGGCGCTCACGATCGCCTTGCGCGAGATGCGCCTGAAAGAGGCAGTCGCGCATGTCGCCGAATCGCTGGGGCTGCCACGCCGTCAAGTCTATCAGGCGGCGTTACAGAAGGAGAAATCACCATGAAACAGGCGCGCAATCATCTGGCGGGTTTGGCGGCGGAAAACTCGGTGCTCCAGACCTATCTCGCGGCTGGCTATGACCTGCTGGCGCAACGCTTCCGGGGTCTGCGCGGCGAGATCGATCTGGTGCTTGGCCGCGGGGCGCGTGTGGTCTTCGTGGAGGTCAAGAAAAGCCGCAGTTTCGATGCGGCGCTGGCGCGGCTGGGTCCGGCGCAGATCGGGCGCATCTTCCAGACGGCAAGCGAATACCTCGCCACATTGCCCAATGGCCAGATGACCGAGACCCGCTTCGATGTCGCGCTGGTCAATGCGCGGGGCGAAATCTCGGTCATCGAAAATGCGCTCTGGCAGTGAGTGCGCAAGCTAAAGCGCTGGCTGCGTGGCACTCTCCGGCAATGCCAACCCAGGACAGCACAGAGCCCCCGAGCCTGCATGGGGGTTTGGCTCTGGCTACCGTTTCACGCGCCCCATTGCATCACAGCGCGCCATCCGCCATCTAAGATCGGGGCAGGAATGGTGCTGCCCGGTGATCGAATGAGGACAGCATGGCGCTGCGCGTAGCCTTCCAGATGGACCCGATCGAAGCTGTGGATATTGCGGCCGATAGCAGCTTCCGGATTGCCTTTGAGGCGCAAGAGCGGGGTCATACACTCTTTGTCTACACACCCGACAAGCTCGTCTTTCGCGAGGGTCAGGTGCTGGCCCGGGCGCGCCCCGTCACCCTCCAGCGGGTCGAGGGCGCGCATGTGCAATTCGGACCGGAGGAACTGCTCGATCTGGCCACAGTCGATGTCGTCTGGCTGCGTCAGGACCCGCCCTTCGACATGAGCTATATCACCACCACCCACCTGCTCGACATGATCCACCCGGACACGCTGGTGGTGAATGACCCGTTCTGGGTGCGCAATTACCCCGAGAAATTGCTGGTGTTGCAATTTGCGGACCTGACCCCGCCCACGATGATCGCACGCGATCTTGCCACCATCCGAGAGTTCAAGGCCGAGCATGGCGATGTCATCCTCAAGCCGCTCTATGGCAATGGCGGCGCAGGCGTCTTCCGGCTCGACCCGAATGACCGCAACCTCGCCTCGCTGCATGAGTTGTTCACAGGGATCAGCCGCGAACCGCTGATCGTGCAGAAATACCTGCCAGCCGTGAGCAAGGGCGACAAGCGGATCATCCTTGTCGAGGGCGAGCCCATCGGCGCCATCAACCGCGTGCCTGCCGCAGGCGAGACGCGCTCGAACATGCATGTCGGCGGGCGGCCCGAAAAGATCGGCCTGAGCGACCGCGACCGTGAGATCTGCGCCGCCATCGGCCCACTCCTGCGCGACAAGGGCCAGATCTTCGTTGGTATCGACGTGATCGGGGATTGGCTGACCGAGATCAACCTGACCTCACCCACGGGTCTGCAAGAGCTTGAGCGGTTTGACGGCACCAATGGCGCCGCGCTGATCTGGGAGGCGATCGAGGCGCGCCGGGCCGCCGCATGAGCTGGCAGCTCAAGGCCATGCGCGTCTTCCTGCGCCATGCCGTGCGCCCCTCGCTCGGGCGCCAGCGCGACTCGCTGTCGGCGCGGGCGTGGTTCGAGCGGGGCGCATGGCTGAATGCGCGGGGTCGGCCCTATCGGGCTTTTCACAAGGACAGCCTGGCCGCGGAGGGGCGCGAGGTTAGCGCGCTCTGGTCGGCGCCCGCCAAGCCCAGCGCGCCATTCATCCTCTATTTACACGGCGGCGGCTATGTCATGGGCAACCCGCGCACCCATGCCGCGCTGGGGGGCTACCTCGCGCGCAAGGCCGGGATGCCCTGCTGCCTGCCAGACTACCGCCTTGCCCCCGAGCACCCTTTTCCGGCGGCTTTCGAGGATGCCGTGCTGGTCTGGCAGGCACTGCTGGCGCGTGGCCATGCCGCTGATCAGATCGCGCTGGGGGGCGATTCGGCGGGGGGCGGGCTGGCACTGGCGCTGCTCGGGCATCTCTGCGCCACAGGCGCCCCCCTGCCCGGTTGCGTCTTCACCTTTTCGCCCTTCACCGACATGACGCTGTCGGGCGAGTCGATCCGGAAGAATGCCAAGAGCGAGTTGCTGCTGCCCGCGGAGCGGATCGGGCAGTTGCGCGACCGGGTGATGGCGGGGGGCGACCCGGCAGACCCGCGCATCTCGCCGCTATTCGCGAACTTCAAGGGCGCGCCGCCGGTACTGATCCAGATGGCCCGCACCGAAATCCTGCTGGACGACTCGCGCCGCATGGCCGAGCGGCTGCGCGCCGATGGAGTCGATGTCACGGTGCAGGAATGGGGCAATCTGCCCCATGTCTGGCAATTCTACCATGGCTGGCTGCCCGAATCGCGCAAGGCGCTGGCGGATACGGCCGAATTCATCCGGCAACGGATTCCGGCGCGGCCATCAGCCGATAGCTGATCGCCTCGGCCATATGCGGCGCGCGGACACTCTCGCTCTGGTCCAGATCCGCGATGGTCCGTGCCACACGCAACAACCGGTGATAGCCGCGCGCGCTCAGGCCAAAACGCTCTGCCGCCTGTGTCAGCAGCTTGCGGCCCTCAGCATCGGGCGTGGCGATCTCTTCCAGCAAGGCGCCCTCCGCATCCGCGTTGACGCGCATCCCGGCATGGGGAGCAAACCGCATGCTCTGGCGTTTGCGAGCCTCGGCGACACGGGCGGCGACCACGCGCGACGGGTCGCCCGACGGCGGCAGATCGAGGTCTGTGAACGCCACTGGCGGCACCTCGACCCGCAGATCAAACCGGTCAAGCAATGGCCCCGAGATGCGGCCCAGATAATCCTCTCCACAGGCTGGCGCGCGGGCACAGGCGCGCGCGGGCTCGGAGAGATAGCCGCATTTGCAAGGGTTGGCGGCGGCAACCAGCAGGAAGCGGCAGGGGTAGCGCACATGGGCATTGGCCCGCGCGACCACAACCTCGCCGGTCTCGATGGGCTGGCGCAGGGTTTCCAGCACCATGCGCGGGAATTCGGGGAATTCGTCGAGAAACAGCACGCCATTATGGGCCAGCGAAATCTCGCCGGGCTTTGCGCCCTTGCCGCCACCGACTATCGCCGCGACCGAGGCGGTATGATGCGGCTCGCGGAACGGGCGCGTGCGCGAGATGCCGCCCTGGTCCAAGAGCCCGGCGATGGAATGGATCATCGAGGTTTCGAGCGCCTCGCCGGGGCTCAGCTCGGGCAGGATGCCGGGCAGGCGCGCGGCGAGCATCGACTTGCCCGAACCGGGCGCGCCCACCATCAGCATGTGATGCCGCCCCGCTGCCGCAATCTCCAGCGCGCGTTTGGCGCGTTCCTGCCCCTTGACGTCAAAGAGGTCCCGCCCACCCTCGCTGCGCAGCACTTCGCCGGGTCGCGCGGGGCTGAGCGGAGCCTGGCCGGAATAGTGGCGGATGACCTCCATCAGCGATTTCGGCGCGAAGACGCGCGTGGCATCGACCCAGGCGGCCTCTGGCCCGCAGCCCGAGGGGCAGAACAGCGTATGCTCCCCCTCTGCCGCCGCCATCGCCGCCGGGAGGGCGCCCGTCACGGCCACCAGCGCGCCATCGAGTGACAATTCCCCCAGCGCGACTGTCTCGGCCACATCTTCGGCGGGCAGGATCTCCAGCGCGGCCAGCAGCGCCATGGCGATGGGCAGGTCGAAATGCGAGCCCTCCTTGGGCAGATCGGCGGGAGAGAGATTGACCGTTATCCGCTTTGAAGGCAGCGCGATGGACAGGGCCGAGAGCGCCGCGCGCACCCGCTCGCGCGCCTCGGATACGGCCTTGTCAGGCAGGCCGACAATCTGGAACGCGGGCATTCCGGGCGAGAGCGCGCATTGCACTTCGATCAGGCGGGCCTCGATCCCCTCGAAGGCGACTGTCAATGCCCGCGCGACCATCCAGAGCCCCTTCGCCAAACTTGCAAAGAGAGTTAACGCGCCAAGGCTTGATATTTTGTTAACGGAGATGTGTACGGTCCGCGCAAGATTATTTTAACGCCCGAGTGAACCAAACCGAAACATGCCGCGTATTCTCTGCACATGCGAAAACGCAGGGGGAAAAAATGGCACTCGATTTTACCGATGATCGCCGGATGTCACGTCAGGCCATGAAGGCTGAGCTTCTGGATGCGGAGACCGAACTCGAACTCGCCCGCGCTTGGCGCGACCACCGCGACGAGGCCGCCCTGCACCGGCTGATCACAGCCTATATGCGGCTTGCAATCTCGATGGCGGGGAAATTCCGTCGTTATGGCGCGCCAATGAATGACCTCATTCAGGAAGCTGGGCTTGGGCTGATGAAAGCGGCTGACAAATTTGACCCAGAACGCGGCGTGCGCTTTTCCACTTACGCAGTGTGGTGGATCCGCGCCAGCATTCAGGATTACGTGATGCGCAACTGGTCGATGGTGCGCACCGGTTCAACCTCCAGCCAGAAATCGCTGTTCTTCAACCTGCGCCGCGTGCAGGCCAAATTCGAGCGCGAAGCCATGGCGCGGGGCGAAGAACTGGATCGCCACCAATTGCGCGAGCAGATTTCACGCGAAGTTGGTGTGCCCCTGCATGATGTCGAGATGATGGAAGGGCGCCTCTCCGGGTCCGATTATTCGCTGAACGCCCTGCAGTCGAGCGATGAGGATGGCCGCGAGTGGATCGATGCGCTGGAGGATGAGAATGCCCAACCCGGTGCCGAAGTCGAACAGGCGCATGACATGGCCCAGCTTCGTGACTGGCTGATCGAGGCGATGAAGGGGCTCAGCGAGCGCGAACGCTTCATCGTCCGCGAGCGCAAGCTGCGTGAAGAGCCGCGTACGCTGGAATCACTGGGCGAGGAACTGGGCCTGTCGAAAGAACGCATCCGTCAGGTCGAGGCCGCTGCCTTTCAGAAAATGCGCAAGAGCCTTGAAACGCAGTCGCGGGAAGTGCTTCACTTCCTCGCATGAGAGTTGTCTTGCTGTTGCTGGCGCTGACGGGTTTCCCCGTCAGCGCTCACGAGATCGGGCCGGACGCGTTGAGTAATCTGCCTCCGGCCCAGATTGTGTTTCTGGGCGAAGTGCATGACAACCCGTTCCATCATGAGCATCAGGCAAAGGCCATTGCGGCGATTGCACCGCGCGCGCTTGTTTTCGAGATGCTGACCAGTGCGCAGGCTGACAGCGTGCCGAAGCCTCTGCCGGATGAAGCGGCCCTTGGTGACTTGCTGGAGTGGGAGGCCTCGGGCTGGCCCGATTTCTCTATGTATTACCCTATGTTCACCGCGGCCCCCGAGGCCGCAATTTTCGGCGCCGCCCTGCCCCGTGACAAGGCCCGCGCGGCCATGGGCCAGCCGCTGTACGAGGCGTTCGAGGGCGATGCCGCCCGTTTCGGGCTGGATGAGGCCCTTGACCCCGAGCTTCAGGCCATGCGCGAGGCGCGCCAGAACGCGGCGCATTGCGATGCCCTGCCCCCCGAGATGCTACCCGCCTTCGTCGACATCCAGCGCCTGCGTGACGCCATGCTTGCCGATGCCGCGCTGCGCGCGCATGAGGCAACCGGCGGACCGGTCGTGGTCATCACCGGCACCGGCCACACACGCACTGACTGGGGCGCGCCAGCAAAGCTGGCGCGTGCGGCGCCGGAGTTGGCTTTGCTCTCGATTGGCCAGTATGAGGCGCCGCTGAATGGCCCGGCCCCGAATGACCTCTGGCTCGTCACCGATCCGCACCCCCGCCCCGACCCGTGCGAGGCTTTCCGCTGAGCGGCTCGGGACTTCCGATTTCGGTCGCAAGCGCGTATGGCTGTAGCAAAGGGGATGAGACATGCTGGCAGGCAAGCGCATCACATTGATCATCGGCGGCGGGATCGCGGCCTATAAAAGCCTCGATCTGATCCGCCAGTTGCGCCGCGCGGGCGCGCAGGTAACCCCGGTACTGACGCGCGCAGGGGCGGAATTCGTGACGCCGCTTTCGGTCGCTGCGCTGGCCGAGGCGCAGGTGTTTCAGGACCTGTTCGACCTGAAAGACGAGACCGAGATGGGCCATATCCAGCTTTCGCGCACCTCGGATCTGCTGGTCGTGGCCCCTGCAACCGCGAACATGATGGCGCGCATGGTGGCGGGGCTGGCCGATGATCTGGCCAGCACGCTTCTGCTGGCCACTGACAAACCAGTGATGATCGCGCCTGCGATGAATGTGCGGATGTGGCAGCACCCGGCAACGCAGCGCAACCTCGCGCAACTTCGCGCCGATGGGGTGCAGGTGGTCGGGCCGAATGTGGGCGACATGGCCTGCGGCGAGCATGGGCCAGGGCGGATGGCGGAACCGGCCGAGATTGTTGCCGCCATTGCCGCGCATTTCGGGCCCCGCCCGCTGGCCGGGCGGCGCGTGCTGGTCACCTCGGGGCCGACGCATGAGCCGATTGACCCGGTGCGCTACATCGCCAACCGCTCTTCCGGCGCGCAGGGTACGGCGATTGCTGCGGCGCTACGCGATCTGGGGGCGGAAGTGGCGTTTGTGACGGGCCCGGCCTCGGTGCCTGCGCCCGAGGCCGTGCAGGTCGTACGGGTCGAGACCGCGCGCGAGATGCTGAAGGCCGCGCTTGGAGCACTGCCTGCCGAGGTGGCGGTCTGTGCTGCGGCGGTGGCCGACTGGCGCGTGGCGCAGGAGTTCACGCAAAAGGTGAAGAAAACGACGCAGGGCATTCCGTTGCTTGAGTTTTCGGAAAATCCCGACATTCTTGCGACCCTCTCCACGCACGAACAGCGCCCGCGACTGGTCATCGGCTTCGCCGCCGAGACCGAGGAGGTCATCGCCCATGCAACCGCCAAGCGCGCGCGCAAGGGCTGTGACTGGATCGTTGCCAATGATGTCTCGCCCGCGACGGGGATCATGGGCGGGGCGGAGAATGCCGTGCATCTGATCACTGAGAGCGGAGTCGAGAGCTGGCCGCGCCTGCCCAAGGGCGAGGTGGCGCAGCGGCTGGCGCAGCGGATTGCCGAGGCGATTGCATGAGCGTGACGGTCCTCTTCCAGCGCCTGCCCGGTTTCGACCCCGAGGTGCCCCTGCCCGACTACGCGACAGAGGGCGCTGCCGGGGCCGATATCCGCG